>JBLNGI010000212.1:0-22989 GCA_050264615.1 Gemmatimonadota bacterium | reverse complement strand
GGGCGATCCCGCTGCGGGGGGTGCTCTTCAGCGAGTTGGAATCACATATGCGCTCGCAACTTGGCCAGTTCGTCCGCGAACCTGTGGTGCGCGCGCAGCCCATGGTGCGGGTGCTCGTCGGGGGCGCCGTGGCGCACCCCGGGTTCTACCTCGTGCCGGCGAACGCCCTGATCTCGCAGACGCTCATGGCGGCGGGGGGGGTGACGCCCGATGCGGAGATGAAGAAGCTGAAGGCGATGCGCGCCGGCTATTCGGTCCTGGAGGGACCGGAGATGCAAAAGGCGCTCGCACAGGGACTGACGCTGGATGGTGCGAACTTGCGCACGGGCGACGAGCTGTTCGTGCCGAGCACCCGGAGCGGCCCGACGAAGTACGAGCGCGTGAGCACGCTGGCCACACTGCTCGCGATTCCGATCACCCTCTATACGCTGACGAAGATCTTCTAGCGGCCCTGCGCCGAGGACAGCTACTACGCCTCCCGCAGCCGTTTGAGCGGGGCAGGACGCGCGTTCGGGTCATACAGGTCCACCGGACGACGGCACCGTGGGCAGGAATACTGTGGTCCGGGTGGCGGTGCTGCGACGGGCACGTTCGGGCCCGGCAGCTCGTGCAGTACCCCCCGCTGCAGGCCGTGCCGTCCCATCAAACGGTAAAAGGTCGTGCGATCGAGATCGGCGAGCCGCGCCGCTTTGGAAACATTGCCCCCGGCATGGCTCATGACGCGCGTGAGGAAGTGGCGATCGAACTTTGCCAGGAGATGATCGCGGGCATCGTAGTAACTACACGGGCGGCCGGGCGCCACGTCGAGTTCTACGTCGTCGCGCGCGGCCGGCGCCGGGATATTCGCAAACGGCAGATCCTCGGCACGCAGCTTGGTGGCCGGCTCGAGCAAGACCACGGCGCGTTCGATCACGTTGTGCAGCTCGCGCACGTTCCCGGGCCAGGGATGGGCACGGAGTGCGGCGCGTGCGCTCCTCGCAAGCTGCGGCACCGGGAGATCCGGGCTGCGATACCGGCGCCAGCAGCGTTCCAAAAACGCGTGGGCGAGGAGCTCGATGTCTTCGGGACGATCACGCAGCGCCGGCACCGCGATGCGCACGACGCCGAGTCGGTAGAACAGATCCTCACGCAACAGGCCCTCGGCGACAGCCGTCGCGACCGCGCCATTGGTCGCGGCAATAAAGCGCACGTTGACCACGGCATCCGTGGTCTCGCTCCCCACGCGCCGGACCACGCCGTCCTGAATCGCTCGTAGCAGCTTCGCCTGAATGGGTTTCGGCATCTCGAGCAGCTCATCCAGCATCAACGTGCCGCCGTGGGCAGCCTCGAGCATGCCGGGTTTGTCGCGCACGGCGCCCGTGAATGCCCCGCGGCGGTGTCCGAACATCTCCGATTCCAGCAGCGACTCGGGGAGCGCGGCACAGTTGACTGCCAGAAATGGACGCGCGTTGCGGTGGCTGTGGTGGTGGATGAATTGCGCGAACAGCTCTTTACCGGCTCCACTCTCGCCGGTGAGCAGGACGGAAGCGTCGGTTGGGGCGACCTTGCGGGCGCGCGCAAGGGCCTCACGAAACACCGTTGAGCGACCGAGGATGCAAATCTTGTCGCTGTTTTCGCCCGCTCGCTCGAGCTCCTCCGCGCGGCGCAGCGATTCCCGCGCCTGCAACGTGGCATGGGCCGCCTGGCCAACCAGGATGGAGAGATGAACTGCGGAGAACGGCTTCGCCAGGTACGCCCATGCCCCCATTCGCGCGGCCTCGAGGCTGGAAGGGAGAGTGGGGTTCCCGCTGACCGCGATGATGCGCGTCGAGGGATTCGCGGCCAGGGCGACGGCCAAGAGCTCGGATCCCGGAATGTCACTCATGTCCCAGTCCAGCACGAGAATGTCGAACGCATCGCGCCGGAGCAGCGCTTGTGCTTCGCGCGCCGCGCCGCAGGCCATGACGCTGTAGCCGTCAGCCTCGAGCAGGCGGGCGCAACTCTCGCGCAGCGTCTCTTCGTCGTCCACAACCAGTACGCGAACGGATCCTGCTGTCGGTGCGTCGAGGGTCGTCATAACGGCGGCAGGGCCCAGCTAGGCCATTGGGAGATCGAGGACAAAATAGAATCGCGTGCCCTTCTCCAGCACCGTGTCGTACCTCAGCCAGCCGCCCAGTGCCCGGACGAGTCGCTGCGTGATGGCGAGCCCGAGCCCGGTTGCGGAGAAGGTCGCGTGACTGCCGTTGCCCAGGCGGCGGAACGGCTGAAACAGAGTCTCCTGTGCGTGCGCCGGGATACCGGCCCCGGAGTCCTGGACGGCGAATTCCACGCGATTGGGTTCCACGTCCGTTGCGCTCACCGTGATGCCGCCGGTCCTCGTGAACTTGATCGCGTTAGTCACGAGGTTCAGCAGGATCCGCTGCAGCTCGATGGGATGGCCGACACGACGATCGACGTTGGGACGGATGAAACGGATCTCGAGCCCTTTCTGGACGGCAAGGACGCGGACCAGATCCTGCACCTCGCTCAGCAACCGGGTGACGGAGAAGGGACGCGCCTCTGGTTCTTCCAGCTGGTCCCGGTCTCGCGTCAGCTGCAGGGCATTGTTGGTGACCGTGTTCAGCGCGTGCGACGCCCCGTAGATCAGTCGAAGCTGTCGGAGCTGCAGCGGCGTGAGGGGGCCGCTCAATCCGCGCTGCAGCCGGTCGGCCAGCAATATCAGGGAGCTGAGGGGCGAGCGGAGGTCATGCACGAACTCGATGAGGAACTCGAGCGCATCGAGGCCGGCCAGCGGGGCGCCCGGCAGCTGCCGAAAACGGCGCTCGACGGCACCGCGGACCATGCGGACCCGGCTGACAAGGTCGAGGAACTCCGCCGCCGAGTCGCGGCCCGAGCGCCACAGCGTCAGCAGCTCGTCCTCGAGCAGGTCGATGAGATGCAGGCTGAGGCGCAACGGGGGGCGGGGCGAGAGTGTGTCGATCAACGATGCCATGTTGCGATCGACGGCGTCGGCCACCGCCTCGAGAATCGGAATGATGTCGGCGATCTCTGAAGCCCCGCCGGCTGACTCCCGCCAGCGCGCTTCGACGCGGCGGATGGCATGCATGAGCAGGCCGTTTCCTCGCCATGCTACCGAATTAGCGACAAAGGGGCGATGGGCAGTCTGTTGCCGAATGCGCTGCTGCGAATCGCTCGACGCGCTCGAACCGCGAGCAGGCGTGGCATTGAAAAATGTCGTGGTCATGACCGAATTCGAGTTCGTTGCGGTTCGGAGTAATTGATGCTCGCCACCGTGTGGAAACAATCGATCATCTGTATTGCGACAAATCCTTCGTTGGTGCGGAGCCGCGGTTAGTTCTTTGGGAGGAAGCGAATTAGTTCGTCGGTATGGGGCTGCGACGGCACACAGGACGGCTTAGGGACGTGGTGTGAGCGACTTTACCGAGGAAAGCGGGTCAAGGGGAGTATTTCCACACGAACTAGCTGCGCCAGCAGCGCAGGCGCATATCGGCGGATGGAGCGCCATCGCGGGCCGCGACTTCCGCGCGCTCCACGAGCTGCGCGGCGGGACCCGGCGTCGTGCCGTCGTAGGCGGCGTATCCCACCCGCAGCCATGAGCTCGCGGCGCCGATCGTTGGCCCGATCTCAGCGAGCAGGCGCTCGCCCATCTTGTGACACGCTTCCGTTCCCGTGCGGGGCGCCAGGATCGCGCAGCGTGCCGGGCCGAGGCGGGCGACCGTGTCGGACGAACGGGCGGAGCGGCGGATGCCGGTGACCAGGCGGTCGCCGAGGTCCCAGTCGGCGCTCTGCTGAACGCCGTGGAGATCCACGATCGCGACGGCCACCGGCTGCTGGTCGCGGGCCGCCGCCGCCACGACTTCCTCGGCGCGCCGCAGCAACCCCTGGTTGTTCCACAGATGCGTGCGCGTCTCAACGAGACTTTCTTCCCGCGCTTCATCGGCGGCGAATTTGGCGCGCAACTGGGCAGCGAGCCGCAGCGCAAACTCGTCGACATCCACCGGATGCCCCCACAGCTGGTCCGCACCGGCGCGCAACGCCTCCAGGCGTTGCGCCCGGGTCGCGGGCGTGATTTGCGTCATGAAGATCGGCGCATTGGACGCGGGATGGTCGTGGTGCTGGAGCTTGCGGCACAGTTCGAGCCCGCAGTTATCGTCCAACTCCGCCGCGATGACCAGGGCGTCGGGGTGTGACCGGCGGTGCAGCTCCAGCGCGCTCCATCCATTGGGGGCCCGCAGCACTCCATAACCCGCCTCCGTCATGGCGGCCTCGAGCGAATGCGCAAAAACGTCGTCAGTACTGGCCAGCAGAATCATGGGAATGCGAGGGCGCATGCGTCGCTACAGAGCGCGTTCTGTGCGCGCAGGACGGGCCGGGTCAACCCCTTGCGGGGCTGGCGGTTGGGTCCGACCGCCCGGGGCGAGGGCGCGTTCGTCGCCCCCAAGCGCTCACAAACCTGTGGCGAACTTGACGCGATTGCCCGCGCCAATCGCGCGATGCTGGCACAAAGCGCTGGCCCCAAAGTTGAACTTGAATTCTCGTATGTGCGGGATCATCGGCTACATCGGCCCTCAGCAGGCGGTCCCCATTCTCCTCGAAGGCCTGCGCCGCCTCGAGTACCGTGGCTACGATTCGGCGGGCATCGCGGTGGTGGACATCGAAGAGCTGCAGGTCCGCAAATTGGCGGGCCGGGTCAAGCTGCTGGCGGACCTGGTGGCGTCATTTCCGGCGGCCGGCACATGCGGGATTGCGCACACGCGCTGGGCGACCCACGGCGCACCCACCCAGACCAACGCCCATCCGCATCTGGACTGCAGCGGCGACATCGCCCTGATCCATAACGGCATTATCGAGAACGCCGACGTCCTGCGCGAGCGGCTCGAATGGGCGGGACACCACTTCACGACGGAAACCGATACCGAAGCCTTGGTGCATCTGATCGAGGACGCGCCGGTCGAGACGCTCGAGGAGCGCGTGCTGGCGGCGCTGGAGCACGTTGAAGGGACCTACGGGCTGGCGGTCGTCTCGCGGAGCGAACCCGATAAGATCGTCGTGGCCTGCCAGGGATCACCGATGCTGTTGGGTATTGCCGCCAACGGGGCGGGGATGTTCGTCGCCTCCGATCCTGCGGCGATCATGGAGCATACGCGCGCGGTGGTCTACCTGCACGATGGCGAGGTCGCCGTCCTGCGGCGCGACGCGTACCAGGTGCTGGATGCGGACTCGCACGCTCGCGTGACCGAGGTGACCGAACGCACGTGGAGGCCTTCGGCGATAGAACGGAAGGGTTTCCCGCACTTCATGCTGAAAGAGATCCGGGAGCAGCCGGACACGACGCGAGCCACGCTCCGCGGCCGTTTGCTCTTCGGCGATGGCACCGCCCGGCTCGACGGTCTGAAGCTGCCGCACGAGGCCGCCGCCGACCTCGAGCGTGTCGTGTTGGTCGGGTGCGGGACGTCCTGGCACGCGGCGCTCGCCGGCCGGGACATCATCGAATCGCTCGCGCAGGTCCCGGTTCAGGCGGAATACGCGTCCGAATACCGCTACCGGCGCACCCTGCCGCAGCGCAAGACCCTGACGATTGCGATCTCGCAGTCGGGAGAAACCGCGGACACGCTCGAGGCGATGCGGGTCGCGCAGGCCGCCGGCTCGCGCGTGCTCGGCATCGTCAATGTGGTGGGCAGCACGATCGCCCGGGAATCAGACGGCGGGATCTATCTGCACGCTGGGCCCGAGATCGGCGTGGCCTCGACCAAGGCGTTTACCTCGCAGCTGGTCGCGCTGACGATGTTGGGGCTCTATCTGGGCCGGCACCGGGGCATGTCGGCGGCTGACGGGCGCGAGCTCGTGAGCCAGCTCGCGGCGCTCCCTGAGTTCGTCGCCCACACGCTGGCCGTCGAACCGGCACTGATCACGATCGCCGCACAGTTCAGCACCACGCGCAATTTCCTGTGTCTGGGCCAGGGGGCGAACCTCCCGGTCGCGCTCGAAGGCGCGCTGAAGCTCAAGGAGATCAGCTACATCCACGCCGAGGGCTATCCCGCCGCGGAAATGAAGCACGGGCCGATCGCCCTGATCGACAATGACATGGCCGTCGTGGTGGTCGCGCCGCGGGACGCCGTCTACGCCAAAGTCCGATCCAACATTGAGGAGGTGCGCGCGCTGGGCGGCCGCATCATCGCGATCACCACCGAGGGCAACAATGATCTCAGCGGTCTCGTGGACCATCAGGTCCGCGTGCCGGCAACGTCACCGCTGCTGTCGCCGGTGTTGACCGTCATTCCGCTGCAGCTGCTTGCGTATCATATCGCGGTGTTGCGCGGCTGTGACGTCGACAAGCCACGCCACCTCGTGAAGAGCGTCACCGTCGCATAACAAGAGGCCGCCCGGACCCCATTCTCGCGGATCCAAGGCGGCCTCGGCGGATTCCGTGCTCAGGAATTGTCGCGCTGTAGTCCGTGCCGCTCCATCAAGCGATAGAAGGTCGTGCGATCGACGCCGGCCTGGCGGGCGGCCTTCGACAGATTGCCGCCGGCGCGCAGGATCACGCGAGTCAGGAATTGCTTGTCGAACTTCGCGAGCAGCTTGTCGCGGGCGTCGTAGTAGCCGGTATCCGCCGCCGCCAAGTCTGACCCGAAGGAGGCGTCCGGTGCGGCCGTTGCCAACGTCGGGAACGGCAGGTCTTCGACGCGCACCTCCTTGGAGGGCTCGAGGAACACCACGGCCTGCTCCATCACGTTCTGCAGCTCGCGCACATTCCCGGGCCAGGGGTGCGTGCGCAGCGCACCGAGGGCGGTCTTGCCCAGCCGGGGCGGGGGCTCGTCGGCGCCGCGGTACTTGCGCCAGTAGTGCCCCAGGAACGAAACGGCGAGCAGCTCGATGTCTTCCGGCCGCTCCCGCAGCGACGGCACGTGAATCGGCACGACCCCCAGCCGATAATACAGATCTTCGCGCAACGAGCCGTCGAGCACGGCCTTCTCGGGCTCGCGGTTGGTTGCGGCGATGAACCGGACGTTGACCACCGCGTCGGCGGACTCGCTGCCCACACGGCGTACGACCCCGTCCTGAATCGCGCGCAGCAACTTCGCCTGAATCGGCTTGGGCATCTCGATCAGCTCGTCGAGCATGAGCGTGCCGCCGTCGGCCGCCTCGAGCAAGCCGGGTTTATCGCGAATGGCGCCGGTGAACGCGCCGCGCCGATGCCCGAACATTTCGGACTCGAGCAGCGGCTCGGGAAGCGCCGCGCAATTGACGGCCAGGAACGGCCGCGCCGCGCGCCGGCTGTGATGATGTATGAACTGGGCGAACAGCTCCTTGCCCGAGCCACTCTCTCCGGTCAACAGCACCGACGCGTCAGTCGGCGCCACCTTGCGGGCGCGCGCGATCGCGCTGCGGAACGCCGGCGCGAGCCCGAGCAGCCGGAGCTTGTCGCTGTTCTCGCCGACCTGCTCCAACTCCTGCGTATGGCGCATGGATTCGCGCGCCGTGAGCGTCGCGTGCGCCGCCTGGCCCACCAGAATCGCGAGCTGGACCGCGGAGAACGGCTTGGGGAGGTACGCCCAAGCGCCAATGCGGATCGCCTCGAGACTGGAAGCAAGCGTCGGCTTGCCCGTAACGGCAATGACCCGCGTCAGGGGATTGGCGGCCAGTGCCAGCGGCAGCAGCTCGCAACCCGGGATCTCGCTCATGTACCAGTCGAGCAGCAGCACGTCAAAGACATTATGGCGCAATAGATTCTGCGCCTCCCGCGCTACCCCGCTCGTGGATACGGAGTACCCGTCGTGGGAGAGCACGCTGGCGCAGCTTTCGCGCAGGGTCTCTTCGTCGTCGATGATCAGAACGCGGACGTCGGAACTATCGCCTGGGGACGGCGCCTTGGAGTCCGCGAGTGCTGGGGTCCGATCGCGTGCCTGGAGCGTGAGTGGTGCCATACCACCTTGGGCCATGGGGTTGCGACTTGGTATAACGCCGCTCGGTGTTGCAGAACGCGAAGGAAAAAAATATAACGAGCCGCTGACCTGTCAAGCAGTGATGTGCGACACGCCTATGGGACCGCAAGTTCGAGCACAAAAAAGAACCGTGTTCCCTTGCCGGCCGCCGTTTCATACTTCAGTTGCCCGCCCAACGCTCCCACCAGCCGCCGCGTGATGGCAAGTCCCAGGCCGGTGGCGGAGAACGTGGCCCGACCGGCGCCCACCGACCGGCGGAACGGCTGGAACAAAGTCTCCTGAGCCGCGGCGTGAATGCCCGGACCCGTGTCCTGCACAGCGAACTCGACCTTGTTGTCGCCCAGATCGGTGGCGCTCACCGTGATGCTGCCTTCGCGCGTGAACTTGAGCGCGTTCGTGACCAGGTTCAACAGCGTGCGCTGCAGCTCGACGGGGTGACCAAGGCGGCGGTCGATATTGGGGCGGATGAAGTTGACCTCCAGGCCCTTCTGCGCCGCCAACGAGCGCACCACATCCTGCACTTCCGACAGCAGCTTGGTGACCGAAAAGGGCCGTACTTCGGGCTCTTCCAGCTGGTCCCATTCCCGCGTCATCTGGAGTGCGTTGCTGGTCACGGTATTGAGCGCGTGCGCGGCGGCGTAGATCAAACGCAGCTGACGCAGTTGCAGCGCCGTGAGCGGACCGCTCCACCCCTGCTGCAAGCGATCGGCGAGCAGCATCAATGAGTTGAGGGGGGAGCGCAGGTCGTGCACGAACTCGACGAGGAATTCGAGGCCATCCACCCCTACCAGGGGGGCGCCGGGTAAATGCTGGAACCGCCGCTCGATCGCCGCTCGGACCACGCGCAACCGACCCACCGCCTGGAGCACTTGTGAAGCCGCCGTCTCGCCCTTGCGCCATACGGCGAGCAGTTCGTCCTCCAGCAGGTCTACCAGGTGCAGGCTCAAGCGCAGCGAGGGCCGCGGCGTGAGGGACTCTATAAAGGAAGCATCACCCCGATCGGCGGCGAGCGCCGAGGCCGCGAGGATCCGGGGGATATCCGCGACGTCGGTGGACGACCCGTAGAGCTCCCGCCAGCGCGCCTCCACGCGCCGGATCGCTCGCGTGAGCAGCCGGCTGGTGACACCAGTGACCGGCTTGACGCTGACGCCGGGATCCGAAGGCCTCCCTTTGCTCGGGGGGTGTAGCGGAACCGCGTACCCCAAGGGGCTGGATGGTCCAAGGCTGTCACTGGGAGGGCTTGGAGGCGGATCCTCGGGCGGTCGAGTGGGAGGCGAACCCGGCACTGGGGATGTACGACTCAAGACAGTACTCGATTCGGGGACACGGCCTAGCCCGCGGTGAAGGGGGATTAACATCTGACCAAACCGTCCGTCGCGCAATAGGGTGTAGAGGCAATGGTGCCCGTCCTGCCTTATGACTTCTGGGGCGCGAGCGCCTACCAGCCGCCGAAATGTCCGGCGAGGACCGGAAGGGTTCGCACCATGATGCGCAGGTCTTCCGTCAACGAGTGGCGGCTGATGTACTCCAGATCGAACGCGAGTTTGCGCCGCACGTCTTCGACCGAGCTGTCGTAGTGCAGATTGATTTGCGCCCACCCGGTAATCCCCGGCCGGACGCACTGGCGCTGTTGATAGTCGGGAATCTGGTCCCTGAGCCGGGCGAAAATGACCGGCTGCTCCGGACGGGGGCCCACGATGTTCATGTCGCCGAGCAGCACGTTGACGAGCTGCGGAAGCTCATCGAGGCGATAGCGCCTCAGGATCCGGCCCACGCGCGTAACACGCGGGTCGTCCGGCGTGGCCCAGACCTGCTCGGCGGGCGTGGCGGCGTCGCGCGCCGCTCCGTCGACCTGCATCGTGCGAAACTTGTAGATCGTAAATGGCTGACCGCCGCGGTCGGCGTCGCGGTAGCGCGCCCCGGGCGGCAACTTGCGGCGACGATTGAGGCCGACGCGCGTCTGGGTGTAGAGGACCGGACCGGGCGAGCTCAGCTTGACGGCGACGGCGATGAGCAGCAGCACCGGCAACAACAGGACGAGCGCGCTGAGCGCGATCGCGATGTTGAGCACGCGGCCCAGCGCGCCGCCGACGGACGGGGCGCTGGCGCGCTGGTCCCCGGTGCCCGCACTGCTGCGGCGGGCGCCGGGGGGGTGGCGCGGTGGCGTCAGGACAATTGGCAGCGTCGTCATCGTTTGGACTCGAGGTCTGTTCACCGTGCCCAAACGCAGACGCCGTGCCTGATCCAGTCACGCTGGATTCAGGCACGCAGGCGTCGGTTTTGTCGTAAGCGGACGACAGGCGGCTGTGGGCGCCTGCTACACTCATCGCTGTGGCGGGGCTGCGACATCGTTTTCTGGTTCGATTCCGTTCGCGTCCTGCGACACCGCACCGGTGTCGGTGTCAGCGGCGCTGCCATTGCCATTCTTGGGCTCGACGCCGCTGAGCACGCGGCGGTCCAAGCCGTGGCGCTCGAGCAGACGATACAGCGTGGTCCGATCGACCCCCGCGGCGCGCGCCGCGCGCGACATGTTGCCGCGGGCCTGCGTGAGCAGCTGGGTCAGGTAGTGCAGCTCGAATTCCGAGACGAGCCGTTCGCGGGCGGCGTAATATGGCTCCTCGGTCGAGACCGTCGAGGGCTTCCAGAGGTTGACATCTTCGACGGGGTGCTCGCCCATGGCGGGAATGTCCTCAGCCCGGATCTCCGCGCCCGGCTCGAGCAGCACGACCAGGTGCTCCACGACGTTCTGCAGCTCCCGCACGTTGCCCCGCCACGGGCGCGAGCGCAGTGCGCGCACCGCGGCGTCCGAGAACCTGGGCAGCGCCGCCCCGGCGCCACGGTGGCGCGACCAGTACCGTGTAAGGAAGAAGTCCGCCAGCAGCGGAATGTCCGAGGGCCGCTCGCGCAACGGCGGCACATGAATCGGCACGACGCGGAGCCGGTAATAGAGGTCCTCACGCAGGATCCCCTGCTCGACCGACTCCTGGGGATTGCGGTTGGTGCAGGCGATGAACCGCACGTTGACGACCGCGTCGGTGTTCTCGCTGCCCACGCGACGCACCACGCCGTCCTGAATCACCCGCAGCAGCTTGGCTTGAATGGCCTTCGGCATCTCGATCAGCTCATCCAACAGCAGGGTCCCGCCGTTGGCCGCTTCCAGGAGCCCGGGCTTGTCGCGCACGGCGCCCGTAAAGGCCCCCTTCACGTGACCAAACATTTCCGATTCGAGCAGCGGCTCCGGCAAGGCGGCGCAGTTGATCGCGACGAGGGAGCGGCTGCTGCGCCGGCTGTGATGGTGAATGAACTGCGCGATCAGCTCCTTGCCGCAGCCGCTCTCTCCGGTGATGAACACGGATGCGTCGGTCGGCGCGACCCGCTGCGCCAGCTCCACCGCCCGCCTGAAGATCGGAGCGGCGCCCAGCACCGTCACGAGATCACTGTTGCCGTGCTCGCGCGCGAACGCCATTTGCATGGCCTGTGATTCGCGCGCGACCATGACCGCGTGGGCCGCACGGCCGATCAGAATCTGCAGGTGGGTCGCCGAGAACGGCTTCGGGAGATAATCCCACGCGCCCGCGCGTAGCGCCTCGAGACTCGTCTCGACGCTCGGGTTTCCGGTGATCATGACGGCGATCGTGTCGGGATGCGCGTCGAGGCAGGTGCGCAGCAGCCGCATCCCCGGCACCTCGCTCATGTACAGATCCAGCAACACCACGTCGAAGGCGGTGCGCTTCAGCAGATCCTTGGCCTCTTCGCCCCGGCCGCAGACGCTCACCTGATACCCTTCGTACTCGAGTACGCTGGCGCAGCTTTCGCGCACCGTGCGCTCATCATCGACGAGGAGAATGCGAATCGACGCTTTGACGTCGGGGGTCAGCTGCGCGATCGAGGGGATCGCGGAATTCCGGGACGACCGGCTGGAGGTGGTGCGCGGCGGTCGTTGGGTGGGTTGCAGTCCGGCCATGGTCCCTCTCCGAGTGAACTGCACCGTGTGATGGCACAGATTAGGCCCGCGTTTTCGAGGGCGATCGTGCTTCGCGGTGCGGGCGATTATGGCACCGCTGAAACAGTCTGGCCGGTATTTGAACCCGGGAGTGTGGCCGGAGTGCCTCGCTCTCTTGGGCTAGGCCGCTGGAGGGAGTTTCCTAGACTGCAACACCCAGGCGCTCGCGCGCCCGCATGCGCTCCCGGTAGTACTTGATCGTGCGGCGCAGTCCCTCGTCGAGATCCGCGGCGGGACGGTAGCGCAGCTGCTCGCGTGCGCGGGTGATCGACGCGTACGAATGACGCACGTCGCCGGCGCGCGCGGTGTCGTACACCGGCTCGAGGTCGACGCCGACCAGGGTGGCGACCCGTCGCCACAGGTCGTTGATGCTGGTGGCGGCGCCGCAGCCGATGTTGAACACCCCGCCCGCCGCGTCGGAGGCGTGACACGCGAGCAGGTTCGCGTCCACGACGTTGGTCACGAACGTGAAATCGCGCGTCTGCTCCCCGTCACCGTAGATGGTCGGCGCCTCGCCGCGGAGCGCCGCCGCGATGAACAGCGGGATGACGGCGCCGTACTGGGAATTCAGATTCTGGCGCGGACCGAAGATGTTGAAGTAGCGCAACACGACCGTCGGGAGTCCATGCGTGTGCCAGAACGCCTGGCAATACCCCTCGCCCGCGAGCTTCGACGCCGCATAGACCGACAGCGGCCGCGGCAGCAGCCCCTCGTGGGTCGGTTGCTCGGCGGCGTCGCCGTACGCGGCGGTGGATCCGGCGAATACGACGCGACGCACGCCCGCTTCCTGCGCCGCCAGCAGAATGTGCAACGTGCCGGCGGCGTTGATCTGATTCGCGAGGACCGGGGTACGAGTCGATTGCGGTACCGAGGTGAGCGCGGCGTGATGCAGTACGTAATCCACGCCCTGCATGGCACGACGGCACACGTCGAGCCGCCCCACGTTACCGCGAATGAACCGAATGCGCTCGCGCACGGCGCGCAGGTTTTCGCGACGCCCCGTCGACAGATCGTCGACCACGGTCACGTCCGCGCCTTCGCGCACGAGTCGCTCGACGAGATGGGAGCCAATGAATCCGGCGCCGCCAGTCACGAGGTATCGCATGCAGGCCGCTGAGGCACGAACCGGGCCACAGCCTCGGCGCACTTTTTGCCCCGCGCGAGACGCCTGCATTGTCGCGCCCCAACCACAGGATGATTGACATGCGAAGCCTGCTCGTGCGCGTTCGTCACACGCCGGACCGTTTGCTCCAGCCGCTGCGGCGCCGCAAGGCCGTCGACGCGCTGCGCGCACGGCCGCGGCCCACCAACGTGCTGGTCGTCTGTCAGGGCAACATCTGCCGCAGCCCCGTCGCCGGCGCGCTTCTCGCGCGCGAGCTGGCGCCGCTGGGGATCGAAGTGCAGTCGGCGGGATTCATCGGCTTCAACCGGCCGGCGCCGCCCGAAGCGATCGCCGCCGCGCGGCGCTACGGCATCGACCTCGTCCCGCATCGCTCGCGGGTCGTGACCGCGGCGATGATTCGCGCGGCCGATTTGATCGTGGTCATGGACCCGGCCCAGCAACGACTGTTGCGCGAGCGCTACGGACGCTCGTCAGCGGCGGTGCTGGTGCTCGGCGATCTCGATCCCGACGCGCTGGAGACGCGGACGATCCGCGATCCGGTGGACCAGAAGCAGGACGTGTTCGAGGAGGTCTACGAGCGCATCGCGCGCTGTGTGCTGGCGCTCGTCGCGATCCTGAACGCGCGGAGTTAATTCCCGCGACCCGTGTCGCGCGGCGGCCATATCCGTGGCGCCGTCCAGCACACAATTCCTCCAGCGACAACTGGCCCAAAGCTTGCCCCCCGAAATCGGCGCTTCGGGTTCTGTCGCACACACTTTAACGGGAGCGCTTGCGATGCTCAGATGGACGACGAGGGTTTCGGGTTTGGCGGGCGTGTTGCTCGTCGCGAGCTGCACGGAATCGGCCGGGCCGGAACGGCTTCCCGCGCCGTCCTTCTCATTCTCGCCGACCGGCATCACGCTCAACCGCAACATCCTGGCATTCGGGCAGAGCGGTACGCTCCTGATCAAGGGATTCAACTCCATCAGCCCGGATACCGGCGATGCCGTTATCGCGACGTTCGCCTGGGTGGGGCCGCCCGGGATCATCGACTCGGTGGTCGACGTCATGACCAGCAGTCCCTACACGCACATCCAGGGCAATCCGTACACGCTGGTGAAGGAGGTCAGCGCCGGCGGCATCACGATGGCGACGTACGCCGCGACGAACATCCAGAACTTCCCGTCCGGTCAGCCGGACCCGGTGGTCTATGCCGTCGCGGCGTATCTGCGGCAATCCGTCCCCGACGGAGGCGTCCGACTCACGTCGTGGAAAGGTGTCGAGAACGTGTTCGCGCTGGCGCTGGGCACGGGCGCGGGCGCGGCGCGCTCCGCGTCGGGGAGCGGCACGACCCCGACCCCGGCGAGCGCCGGGTCGCTGACCGTCAACGCCGGCGGACTCGTCTATGGTGTGTCGGTCGCGACGCCGCTGGTGGGCGTGGACCACGACCCGGCGTACCGGAGCGTCAGCAGCTCGGGTGGGCAAAACGCGCTGAATAGCGACGAGATCTACAACGTCCTGGGGAGCGGCGGCACCGCGAATCCCAATTTTACCTGGTTCTTCGATCAATCACCCAGTGGTGGTACCTGGTTGGCGACGTCGCTCACGCTGAACGCAGCGGGCTCGCCGCCGCCGCCGCCGCCACCACCACCGCCGCCGCCACCGCCGCCGCCGCCGCCGCCACCACCGCCGCCGCCGCCGCCGCCACCGCCGCCACCACCGCCACCTCCGCCGCCGGCGACGAACCTGGCGTTTACGACGCAGCCCCAGACCACGCAGGCAGGGCAGACGATGCCGACGGTGCGGGTGGCCGCGCGTGACGCGTCGGGGAACGTGGTCACCGGCTTCACCGGGGTGATCACCGTGGCGATCGGGACGAACCCCGCCAACGGCACGCTCTCGGGCACGACGAGTGCCAGCGCGGTGGGCGGGGTCGCGTCGTACTCGACGCTCAGTATCAACAACGCAGGCACCGGATACACGCTAACGGGCACTTCGAACGGGCTCACGAGTGCAACGAGCGCGGCGTTTAACATCACTGCGCCGCCGCCGCCGCCGCCACCACCACCGCCACCGCCACCGCCACCGCCCCCGCCACCACCGCCGCCACCGCCACCCGCGGTCTCACCATCGCAGTCGAGCGTGAGTGCAGCGCCCACGACGTTCACGGCGGGCAGCGGCAGCTCGACGATCACCGTTACAGCGCGGGACTCAGCTGGCAATCCGATGAGCGGCCAGACCGTTGTGCTGGCGGCAACCGGGACGGGCAACACGCTTACGCAGCCCGCGGGCCCGACCAACGCGAGCGGCGTGGCCACGGGCTCCTTGAGCTCGACCGTCGCCGGCTCGAAAACCGTTTCAGCGACGATTAGTGGCGTCGCGATCACACAGACCGCGACGGTGACGGTTAACGCCGCAACCGGCAACCTGACGGTGTCGACGAGCACGAGCGGCTCGAGCCTCGATCCGGACGGCTACACGGTGACGGTCGACGGCGGCTCGGTGCAGGCGATCGGCAGCAACGCGAGTGTCAGCTACGCCAACCTGACGGCGGGGAATCACACCGTTGCGATCTCCGGTGTGGCGACGAACTGCACCGTGAGCGGCGGGACGTCCCGCACCGTGAGCGTGCCCTCCGGTGGGACGGCCACAACGACATTCAGCGTGAGCTGCGTGACGCCGCCCGGCAATCTGACGGTGTCGACGAGCACGAGCGGCTCGAGCCTGGATCCGGACGGCTACAGGGTCGCGGTTGACGGCGGAGCGGGACAAGCGCTGGCGATCAACGGCAGCGTGACGTTCACCAATCTCACGGCTGGCAACCACAGCGTGCAGCTGTCGGGTGTCGCGAGCAACTGCAGCGTCAGCGGTACGAACCCGCGGACGGTGTCGGTACCGTCCGGCGGCACCGGCACGACGACGTTCAGCGTGAGCTGCGTGACGCCGCCCGGCAATCTGACGGTGTCGACGAGCACGAGCGGCTCGAGCCTGGACCCTGACGGGTACACGGTGACCCTCGACGGCGGGTCAGCGCGGGCACTGGGGATCAATGCGAGCACCACTTACACGAATCTGACCCCCGGCAACCACACGGTCGCGATCTCGGGCGTGGCGACGAACTGCACCGTGAGCGGCGGGATGTCGCGCACCGTGAGCGTACCGTCCGGTGGGACGGCCAGCACGACGTTTTCGGTGACCTGCACGACGCCAAACAGTCCGCCAGTCGTGAGCGCCGGGCCGGACGAGACCGCGGTGACGGGCCTGCTCTACTCGCTCAGCTGGAACTTTAGCGACGCGAACAACAACGGACCGTGGTCATTCACGATCGACTGGGGTGACGGGACGACGACGACCGGCAGCAAGACGAGCCAGGGCTCGTTCAGCACGGGGCACACCTACATTATCGTCCTGCCGCGCAGCTTCACGATCCGGGTGACGGTGACGGACGCGGCCGGCGCTTCGGCGTCGGACACGAAGGTCGTTTCGGTGCTGCTGCTGTAGCACCGGTGCGACGGTCTTCGTGCCGATGCCCTGAACGGCGCGCACGCCTCAGGCTGCTTCTTGGGCATGACGGTTGCACTTGGGTGCCGGCATGATCGCGCACTACTTCACGGTCGACCTCGAAGAGTACTTCCAGGTCGCGGTGTTCAAGGCGGTCGTGCCCCGCGCCGACTGGGACCGTCTGGAGTCGCGTGTGGTGCGCCAGGTGGTGCCGTTGCTGGACCTGCTCGCGCGACACGACGCGCGCGCGACGTTCTTTGTCGTCGGGTGGCTCGCGGAGCGGCACCCGAACCTGATTCGCGCGATCGCGCACGCCGGCCACGAGATCGCATCCCACACCTGGGATCACGCGCGCGTGACCGATCAGACGCCGGCCCAGTTCAGGGCGTCGGTCCGGCGTACGAAGGACGTGCTGGAGTCGCTCTGCGGCACCGCGGTGTTGGGGTTTCGCGCGCCCAACTATTCGATTGTGCCCGGTTTCGAATGGGCGCTCGACATCCTGATCGAAGAGGGCTACGCGTACGACTCGTCGTTGTTTCCGGTGCGCCGGCCCGGCTACGGCTATGCGTCCGCCACGCCGGATCCGCACTGGATTACCCGTGCGGCGGGACGACTGATGGAGTTCCCGCCGGCGACACTGCGGGTCGGCGGCATGCTGCTGCCCGCCGCGGGGGGCGCGTACTTCCGGCTGCTCCCGTACTCCCTGGTGCAGGCGGCGTTGCGCCAGTGCGAGCGCCGCGGCGTACCGGGCACGTTCTACATCCATCCCTGGGAAATCGATCCAGATCAGCCGCGGCTCGCCGTCTCGCGTCTCACACGCCTGCGCCACTACGGCGGATTGCGGCGCACGGCGTCGCGACTTGGACGACTGCTCGGCGAGTTTCGGTTCACGGCCATTCGTAATGGCGTCAACGCCTCCGGCGCAGCGCCCGTGAAACGCGAGGTCGCGTGATGCGCACCCGCATCGAGTCGTTCGCGGGACCTGAAGCAGAGTGGGATGCATACGTACGGGCTGCCGCCGGCTGGACGCCGTTCCAGCGCTGGGGATGGAAATCAATCATCGAGCAGGTGTTCCACCATGAGTGCATCTATCTGGCGGCGCGCGACTCGGAGGGGCGGCTCATAGGAGTGCTGCCGCTCGCCCATCCCCGCAGCTTCCTGTTCGGCAATTACCTGGTCTCGATGCCGTTCGTGAATTACGGCGGACCGCTCGGCGCTGACGCGGCGGTACAGGGGCTTGTCGAAGGCGCGGCGGAGATCGCGCGGGATCGCCGCGTGGACCTCCTCGAGCTGCGCTGCCGCCAACCCCTGCCGCTGGACGCGCCCCTTCCGGTGTCGCATCGCAAGATCAGCTGTGTGCTCGATCTGTCCCCGGGCGACGCGGGTGCTGTGTGGGAGGGTCTCGATTCAAACGTGCGGCGCAAGGTGCGGCGTGCGCAGAAAGAAGGGTTCAGCGTCAGGTTCGGATGCGAACAGGTGGATGCGTTCTACGATGTCTTCTCCCGCCACATGCGGGACCTCGGCACACCCACACTGCCGCGGCGGTTCTTTCATGCGTTGGTCGAGCGTTTCCCCGAGGACATCTGGATCGCATGCGCGTATGCCGGCGGCACGCCGGTCGCCGCCGGGTTCGGATTCCAGTGGCTCGATCAGCTCGAGCTCACATGGGTGTCGGCGTTGCAGGAGTATCACCGCGCCTACGCGAACATGCTGCTCTACTGGAGCGTGATCGAGCGCGCCGCCAATGAGAAGCTGCGGGTCTTCGATTTCGGCCGATGCACCCCGGGCGGTGGCACGCATCGGTTCAAGCAGCAGTGGGGCGCGCGCGACGTTCCCTTGCACTGGTACCAGCCCGTCGCCGCCGGGCGCGCGGCGACGCCGTCACCGCACGAGCGCGCGTTTTCCTGGGGGCCGGTCCTCTGGAAACGTCTGCCGTTGGGCCTGGCGAATGCCCTCGGCCCGAGCATCGTCCGGATGATTCCGTAGCGCCTGCGCGTACACCGCGCGATACGCGTCCATCATCACGTCGAACGTGTACAGCGCGCTGGCCCGCGCACGGGCCGCGGCGCTCAAGGCCTGCGCGCGCCCCGGCGTCGAGAGCAGCTCCTCCAGTGCGGTGGCGAGTGCCGGTGGATCTGACGGCGGCACGAGCGCGCCGGCGCGTCCGTCGTCAAGCACCGTAGGAACTTCTCCGACGGCGCTGGCCACGACGGGCCGTGCCGTCAGCATCGCTTCGAGCAGAGCGAGCGGAACGCCTTCCGACAGAGACGGCAGCACGAACAGATCCGCTCCGGCGAGCACATTCGCGACGTCCGATCGCAGACCGAGCAGATGGAAGCGATCGCTCAGCTGCAGCTCGGCGGCGCGGCGCTGCAGCGGCAGCTCCAGCTCGCCCCGGCCCGCAATCGCGACGTGCAGACGCGGGAAGCGCGGCGCGAGTAGGGCCAGGGCCTCGAGCAACACGCCGTGGCCCTTAACCGGATAGAGATTGCCGATCGCCACCACGAGTTGATCGGTCGACTGGAGTCCCAGTTCACCGCGCAGCGTCGACGGTCCCGCGGAAAGAGGAGGGGGAGGGGGGAGCCGCACGCCATTCGGAATGGTGACGACGCGCGACGGCCTGAGCCACAAATCCCGGGTGAGGTGCCGGCTCAAACTGCCCGAGACGGCGACGGTCGCGGTGCTGACCTGCACAGCCAGCCGCATGGCGATCCGGCGCTGCACCCGTCCGACGTAGTACCGACTGCCGTGCATCGTGATGACATGGGGGATGCCGGCCCTACGAGCCGCCCATGCGCCGTACACCGCCATCGTGAATTCATGACTGTGCGCCAGCGTGATCCGGTGGCGCCGAAACACATCGGCAAGCCAGCGCGCAAACGGCGGTGAGAACGGACGATCGAGGTGAAACAGCTCGAGCTGGACTCCGGTCCCGCTCAGCTCCCGCGCGAGCCAGCCCTCCCCGCGCGCCGGCGCGATGACGAGGGTCTGGCTGCCGCTTGCCTGCAAGTCGGTGGCGACGCTGGCCAGCATCCGCTCGGCGCCGCCGGGTCCGTCCGACTCGATCAGGTGCGCAAAGCGCACGGGCGTCATGCGTGCCGCCACCCGGGGGGGGGACTGAGTCCCGCTGTCCACGCCTGGAATGCCGCGTCATCGAGCCCTGAGGGAACGTTGAGGCGGGGCACGGTCCAGGGATCGTGCGTTCGCGTCCGCGAATCGGCGGCAAGGGTGAACGCGGCGCGGTAGCCGGCAGATTGGACCGCAGCGCGGATGCGCTCGTCCCACAACCCGTAGGGATACGCGAACAGCCCGGGATCCACGCCGGTGTGCCGGCGAATGAGGTCGCGACTCGCGACCAGCTCGCGATGGAGCTCGTCGTCCGCCAACGCCGGGAGCGCTCGGTGTGTCGCCGAGTGCGCGCCGATGCCGAGTCCCGCCCGCGCCGCCCCCGCGATCGTCCCCCACGTGGCGGGCTGGCACCACGCAGGAGCGAGTCCCCCCGCGCCGAGAATTGCCGCGCGATCGCCCTTGAGCCCCGTGAGCCAGCGGTGCTCGTTCTCCGGCGAGTACACGCGCAGCACCTCGGGATGGTCCCACCAGAATCCCTGCTCCCGGCCGTTTCCGTGGACCTCGGCGACCAGGAACACGGTCGCGGGGATACCCAGATTGCTCAGCAGCGGCCAGGCGTACTCGAATACTCCGGTGTACCCGTCGTCGAACGTGATCGCGGCGACCCGCCGCAGCGAGGTCCCGCCCCGGCGGCGCAGGCGATCGACGAATTCGTCGAGGGCCACGATAGTGTAGTGCTTCGCCAGCCAGCAAACCTGACGCTCGAATTTCGCCACCGGAATGTGTAGTCCGAGTGTAGCAGCGCGCCCGTTGAGCTCGGCGACGACGTTGTGATAACACAACACAACGCCTTCGCCTCGGAGCCATCTCGCGAGACGCGTGAGGCCGGCGTACCGCAGGGCGTGGTAAACCACCGCCGCCAACCTCAAGCATCACCTCTGGTTCCAGGGACTATGGCACGCGTGCAACAGCTGTCCCCGTTCCGGCGTGGGGCTGCGGGTGGCATGTATCGTGCGACTCCGGCGTCACAACTCCCCCCATTACGCCGGAGCCGTCCGTGAAGAACGTGCTGTTGAAGACTGTCGATCAGGTCGTCACCAACCCGAGAGAGTATTGGCAGGTTACGCCGCATGCCGAGGACTACGACCGCGGCCGCTTTGACAACCCGTGGGGACGGTTCTACCGGGCTCGGGAGGAGCGCGCGCTCCGGCGCGCGTTCCAGCATCTGCCGCGTCACGGGCGCGTCCTCGACGTCGCGTGCGGAACGGGACGCGTCACCGCGCTGCTGGTCGGCGCGGGGTTTGACGAGGTCGTCGGCGTGGACGTCTCCACCGCGATGATGGATGTCGCCAGGCGCCGGCTGCCCGGCGTCGAGTTTTTCCAGGGAGACGCGACGCGGCTTCCCTTCGAAGACCAGTCGTTCGACGCGGTGACGTGTGTGGGCCTGCTCATGCACCTCGATCCGGGCACACGGCTCGCCGCCCTGAAGGAACTGGCGCGCATTAGTCGGGGTCCGGTCGTGGTGCAGGTCGGGTGCGTCGGGAGATTGCTGCGCCTCGCCTGCACGGTGCTGCGGAGACCGGCGGGGGGAGTGCGCTTCCCGGTCGTGCCGGCCCAGCTCCGGGAAGACCTGCGGCTGAGCGGGCTGCGGGAACGCGCGCGGTTCTGGGCACTGCCACCGGTTTCCAGCAGCCTCATACTGGCACTGACGAAGCAGCCGGAGCGGCCACGCGCCGTGGCGTGATCGGCCGGCCGGCTGGGAGCGCGGGACTGCGCGCGGGGGTGGGGGGCGCGTTGAGTGCGACCTGGCGCAGCCCGAGCGCGAATCCGGTCAGCATGTACAGCATGTCGTGGTAGGCCAGCGTCAGGAAGAACGCGCCCACGACGAAACCGATCAGGCTCGCGGTCAATGACTGCGCCAGCCGAGCGTGCGAGCCGCCCAACGCGCGCAGCCTGCCGAGCGCGCGAAAGACGTTGATCAGAAACGCCGCAAAGATCAGCAGACCCACCACGCCCAACTCCGCCCCCACCTGCACGTAGCTGTTGTGTGGAGGTCCCCACTTCACGCTGCGGCCGAGTGGTGTCCGCCTCACGAGCGGGGACAGCGTGCCCTCGGCGCGGGGAAAGTTGCCCGCGCCAACGCCGAGCACGGGATGGTCCATCATGTAGCCGACGCCGCGACGCCAGATCTGCACGCGTCCCTGGTCGCTGGTCAGGTTGTAATCCCGGGTTGGGTGGAGCACCGTGTTGATACGTTCCCAGTACGTGTCGCCTGCAATCACGGTCACGACCACGGCGATCACGGCGACGGCGGACCAGCGCCACGACCGCTTGACGCTGGTGTAGCGCAACAGGAAGTACGCGATGACGGCCGTGAATGCGAGGAAGCCGCCCCGCGATCCGGTCCAGATGAAGCCCGCGGCGAGCAGCGCGATGCCCGCCCAGGCGGCCCAGCGGATCCACCGCAGGCGCGCGGACGAGGCGAAGTACAACCCGAGCGGCATCGCCGTGATGGTGTAGGTCGCAAAGTCGTTGGAATCGTAGAAGTACAGCCGCTCCATCCGGCCCTCCGCCGCGAGCTGGAAGTTCATGCGGGCCAGCACCACGGCGGCGAAAATGATGGCGCCTATGAAGTAGACCAGCATCAAGCGCTCGACATCCCGCCCGTTCCGGACGGCGCTGATGATCACGAGCGAAATCAGGATGGTCTTGACGAAGTCGAGGAAGGTCGCGAACGCGCCGCCCGGCCACAGCGCACCGGGGACGGACAGAGCGACCCAGACCGCGAGCGCAATCATGTAGCGCGTCGCGCGCATCTGGAGCGGGCCGACCCGGCGGCGGGGGGCACGGTCGATCAGGCACAACCCGATCGCGAGCACCCCGGCCACCGTCACCGGCTTGAACAGACTCAGGACGGGAAACAGCTGGTGGACTCGAGCGACCGACGTCAACAGAAAGATGCTCACGCAGACGAGCAACAGATCCCACCCGCGCCCGCGTGAGCTCCCGTCCGGGACGGCACCCGCCGCGGCGCTAGTCACGGGCGGTCCGCACCCACGGCTTGTCGCCGAGCTGGCCCAGCGCGCGCGCGGCGGCGCCCAACCGCCAGACGAGGTAGAGGGGGAGAAACACGAAGGCGAGGCTGGCCCGCAGCGGATCGCGCTGCACCGACAGGCCCGCCACCGTGTAGGCCGCCTGGCGCACGACCGAAACCGCCAGCGCGCTGAGCAGCCACGCGCTGGCCGGCGGCTGCAGGATCAGCGTCAGGGTCGCGGCGACGATCGTGAGACCGAAGAGGACCACCGGGCCAGGCCCCGTGAGCTCGGCCAGGGCATCGAGCTTCTGCGCGAGACCAATCTTGCGACTGG
>JBLNGI010000211.1:0-17879 GCA_050264615.1 Gemmatimonadota bacterium | reverse complement strand
GGCCTGCGCGACGAGTTCACGTTCAACGAGGGCAAGCTCCGGTGCACGTGCAAGCGCACCGGCGGGACCTACCAGCTCGTCGGGATCGACGACAAGAAAGAGGTCAACAAGTACCGCGGGCAGCCCTTCGACGAGGTGCAGGTCGACGAGGCCGCGTCGCACGACATCGCGCTCCTCGAGATGTTTCTCGATCGCGCGGTCGGGCCCCGCCTGGGCGAGCGCCGCGGCTGCATCGGCCTGGGCGGCACCCCGGGCCACGTCCTGCGCGGCCGGTTCTACGATGTCACCCGCAAGGGCAGCGAGCTGCATCGGCCCTACGCGCTGCGCGACGACGAGGACTTCACCGACTGGATCGGGTGGAGCTCGCACGCGTGGTCGATGCTCGACATCCTCAAGCTGCCGAACGCTGCGAAGCGCTACCCGGCGCTGATCCTCAACTGGGAGGCCGCGCTCATCGAGAAGAAGCGCCAGGGGTGGACCGACAAGAACCCGATCTGGCTGCGCGAGTACCTCGGGCTCTGGGCGAGCGACCACACGACGTCGATGTACGCGTACGCCGCGCACGACGATGACGGCAAGCTATTCAACCGGTGGGAGCCGCTCGGCGACCTCAAGCTCGACCCGAGCGACTGGGGCGACACCACCAAGACGATCCAGGTCCTCAAGCGCTCGCTCGCCGCGCTGGCCGCACTGCACCCCGGGGTCGACGACTGGCTCTTCGGCTACGGCGCCGACCTCGGCTCGCGCGACCCGTTCGCGCTCACGATCCGCGCGTTCTCGCCGTCGGACCCGTGGCGGCGCTTCTACCACGTGTACAGCTTCGAGAAGCGGCGGATGTACCCGGCCAAGATCGCCGACCTGTTGATCGGGCCCGAGGCGGCCGACAAGGCGCGCAAGGGCGAGGTCTACACCGAGCCGGGCGGGCTGTTCGGGCTCACCGGCTGGCCCGTCGCCGCGGTGGCCGACCTGGCCGGCAACGGCGAGATGGTCACCGACGAGCTCGCCAAGATCTACGGGATCGTGTTCAAGCCCGCCGAGAAGAAGCACAAGCCCAGCGCGATCGAGGTGGTGAACGGCGACTTCGTCGACGGCCGCGCCTACATCATCGGCGACTCGCCGCTCGAGGCGCAGTACACGACGCTGCAGTGGAAGCCCGATGAGTACGACAACCCCAAGGAAGACAAGGCGGTCGCGAACCACAGCGCCGACAGCGACACGTACATCCGGCAGCCGCTCGGCGCGATGTTCAGCGCCACGCCGATCAGGGTCGACCCCAAGGTGGCCGAACGGATCGCGGAGGGGGATCGGCCCCCGGTGCCGGTCGTCCCGAAGAAGCCCGCCAAGGCCAAGCCACCGTCGAAGAAGTCCGATCCGTGGGGCGAGAAGCCGGTCACCTCGAAGGCCGGCGGCGAATTCAATGCTCTGTTGCGCGACAACAACTTCAGGCATCTTGGGGGCAGATAGGCAATGGCCACCACGAAGAACGCGCCGCACCCCGATCCCACGGGCCTGCTCGAGCTGGTCATTCGCCGCGCGCCCGCGATGCTCGCCGCCGGCATCACCCACCTGTCGATCGACGGCTTCTCGGTCACGCTCTCGCCGCCCCCGCCCCCGGCGCCGAACGTCAAGCCCGAGCCGATCGCGAAGTCGCACATCGACCCGCTGCGAGACCCGTCGACCTACCCGGGCGGCAAGGTCCCTGGCTTCACGCGCGACGAGGACAAGCGCGGGTGACGGCGCAGGAGCGCTGCGATGCCGCGCGTCGCCGGTGGCGCGAGGAACAGGCGAAGCCGGCCGTGCCCGGCGAGCCGATGGTCACCGTGCATACCTCGCACGGCCAGTTCCAGATGCCGAAGCGGGTAGCGGATGCCTCGCATGATCACCTCACCGCGCTGGCCGAGTTGCGCCGCGAGCAGCGCGAGCAGCGGAGAACCTTCGAATGATCACTCGCGATCGTCGCCGCGGCACGCAGCCTCCCGACAAGCGCCGGTGGCACAACGCCGATCCTGGCGAGGTCCACAAGGTCGTGATCGGCTACGTCGAGGACGTCGAGCGACAGCAGTTCTCGCTGTTCAACCGCTTCGTCCAGCTCGAGCAGCTCTACGACCCCAACACGCCGAACATGCCAGACGGCGAGCTGTCCGAGGCCGACGCGATCGGCCTGGTGATCGAGAACGTCATCGCGAGCAACGTCGATACCGTCACCGCGCAGATCGCCGCTGCCGAGGTGCGCCCGCGCTTCCAGACCGACGGCGGCGACTGGACCGAGCAGAAGAATGCGACGATGCTCGAGTGGTACGCGGAGGGCATGGGCAAGCTGCTCGACGTCCACAAGGCGTGCCGGCGCGCGTTCAAGGAGTGTGCAAAGAAGGGCACCGGGCTCGTCAAGGTCTACGTCAACGGCTACGACGAGGTCTGCGTCGAGCACACGCGCATCGACGACATCGTGGTCGACGAGGCCGAGTGTCGCAACGGCGGCATGCCGCGCCAGCTGCACCACCGCATGGTCAACTGCGATCGCGAGGAGCTGAAAGCCCGGTTCCCCGAGTACGCGGTCGAGATCGATCGGGCGCAGCGCGGCTCGTACTGGGCCGGCAAGAACTGGGCGGGCTACCGGCCGATCATCGACGACACCCTCGTCGCGATCGAGAGCTGGAAGCTGCCGATCGGGCGCCGCGGCAAGCCCGGCTACGTCCCGGGCCGGCACACGATCGTCTGCGATGGGTGCGACCTGCTCGACGAGGAGTGGCACGACCCATTCCCCTTCGAGGCGATCGTCTGGTCGGAGCGCACGACGAGCTACTACGGCATCTCGCTCGCCGAGCGGATCGCCGGCATCCAGCGCGCGCTGAACAAGCGCAACTGGCAGATCGACCGGAACCTCGACCACTACGCGATCCCGGTGACCTACGTCGACATGGCGGACGCGAACCTGGCGATCCAGTCGATCAGTCGGATCGGCACCGTCGCGGTGGTGAAGGGCGCGCGCCCGACGACCGTCACCCCGCAGGCCAACTCGCCCGAGGTCTACCAGAACCGCTCCGACCTCAAGATCGCCGCCGGCGAGGACGCGGGCGTGTCGCCGATGGCCTCGACCGGCTCGGTGCCCGCCGGCATCGACAGCGGCGTCGGTGTCCGCGAGGCGAGACTCCAGTCGACCTCGCGATTCGCGCCCCAGGAGAAGGACTTCGAGACCCTGGTGTGCGGCGTCCACGTGCGCGTGATCGCCTGCTGCAAGCAGCTCGGCGCCGCAGCGCCGGTCATCTCGCGGCGCGCGAAGTTCGGCGCGAAGAAGATCAAGTGGACGGACATCGACGTCACGGAGCTCAAGATCCAGGTGGCGGCGGCGTCGACGCTCTCGCGCACCCCCGCGGGCCGCTACCAGATCGCGCTCGAGTGGGCGCAGGCCGGCGTCATCACGACCGACGAGTGGCGCCGGCTCACCAAGCACCCGGATCTCGACCACATCCTCTCGCTCTACACCCAGGGTATGGAGTCGGTCGAGCGCGACATCGAGGCTATGGTCTACGACGAGGAGGTCGTGGTGCCCGAGCCGTTCGGCAACCTGAAGCTGATGAGCCGCATGGGCCAGATGGCCTACCTCAAGTACCGCGACCTGGGAGCGCCCGAGGAAATCCTCGAGATGTTGCGCCAGTACGCGGTTCTCGCCGCTCACATGTTCGACAGCTCGATGATGGCGGCGAACCAGAACGCCGAGGTGCCGCCCGGGGCCGCGCCGCCGGCACCCGGTGCCGAGATGGGTCCGCCGGCCGGACAGCCGGCGCCCGCGCTCTCGCCCCAAGCGATGATGCTCAAGGCCGGGTGAATCCGCGTAAACCAAGGAGGAATGACATGCACTATCGAAACGGGCGCGAAGCGAAGAACGGCGATGTCATCGTTCGATTGAACGGAGGCAAGGTCGAACGTGTCGGTGTGCTCCAGAACGCACTGCCCGGAAACGACTACTGCAACGGTGATATGGTGCCGCTCCCAGAGAACGGTACATACGCATGTCTCTGTGATTGCATGCACGTCGACGACATCGCAGCCTTGCTCGCCGATAGGGGCCTCGACCAACGTCCCGCAGGCAAATAGCGCGGGCCGCGGGCCGGGTGAGATCCCGGGGTCGGCGGGATCGCCTTGTACCTGGTTCGGGCGCGCGTGTAAGAGTGATCTGGCATGGCAGACGCCAACCAGCCAGCGGGGAACCCGGCCAACGCCGTTGGCAACGTCGTTCGGAACGCCCCGCACCCGGGCGAGGTCGCTGCCCAGCGCGGCCGTGCTGGTCGAGCCGACACGCTGGCCCTCCTCGAGGCCGGCAAGCTCGACGCCGAGCACGCCAAGCCGTCGGTGCCCGCGCGCGGCAGCCGCGCTCCGCTCGATCCCGCGCCCGAGCAGCGCCAGGAGCGGGCAGAGCCCCCGCCGCGCGAGGAGCCCGCCGCGGCGCGCGAGCCCCGCGTCGAGCCCAAGCCGGACCCCAAGCCCGATCCGAAGCCGGACCCGCAGCCCGAGGCCGCGCCCGACGCCGAGACGCAGAAGCGCGTCAACCAGGTGCAGCAGGCCGAGGCGCGCTCGCGGCAGAAAATCGCCGAAGCGAAGGCCGAGCTCGAGGAGCGCGCGCGAGGCATCGAGCGCGAGTGGAAGCCCCGCGTCGAGGCGGCCGAGAAGTTCGAGGCGCTGAAGGACAAGGCCGCGAAGGCGCGCACGAACCCCGCGCTGCTCGTCGACCTGTTCAAGGAGCTCGGCTTCAACGAGGACCACTTCGCGCCGAGCGCGCAGGCGCTCTACGCCTTCTCGAAGGAGGGCCAAGCGGATCCTGCGAAGAGGGCCACCGCCGAGAAGATGATGCGCGATCGCGAGCAGCTCGACGAGGTGTCGAAGCTCCGCCGCGAGATCGACGAGCTCAAGCAGGGCCTCACCCAGAAGGAGCAGGCCACCGAGTTCGAGCGCCTGCAGACCGACTTCCTCGACAACACCGTGAAGGCGATCGGCGACGAATCCCCGACGGTGAAGGCGATGACGTCGTCGACCAAGAATCCCAAGAAGCTCCGGGACGCGCTTTGGCGCCACACCGTCGAGCTGACCCGTGAGAATGACGGCGAGGTTCCTGACTTCGCTGCCGTCGTGGCTCGCTACCAAGCTGAGCTCGACGAGATGGGCGTCCCCCGCCCATCCGCTCAGGCCGCGTCCGAACAGGTGAAGAACAACCAGCCAGCCGACATGAAGAACCCGGCAAAGACGCTCAGCGGTGATCTCACCGCACCTCGTGTCCCGCGGGACTCGACGAGCAGCAAAGACCACCGCGCAGAAACGCGCCGGCTGGTCGAAGCCGGGAAGTACGACTAGCCCGGTCGCTGCCTAGCGCTGTCTCGCGGACAAGGAGCGCTCCTCCATGTCCGCTTCAACTCTCTCGACGGCTGCGTTCATCTTCAAGCGCGAGTACAGCGACCACCAGATCGCTGATCTCACGATGCGCGATCACGTCTGGTACACCAAGTGCCCGAAGGAGGGCGGCTTCGGCGGCGACTCCTTCCTCTACCCCGTTCGGTACGGCAACCCGCAGGGCGTCTCCGGAACCTTCGCGCGCGCTCGCGCGAACGTGAAGAGCTCCAAGGGCAAGCAGTTCCGCGCGCTCCGCACGAGCAAGTTCGGAATCGTCACCATCGACGGCGAGGCCGCTCTCGCCGCGATGGAGAAGGGCCGCGGCGCGTTCTTCAATCTCCTCACGATGGAGACCGACAACGTGCTCGAGGAGGTCGGCGACTCGCTCGCGTTCGACTTCTATCGCAACACGTCGGGCCTCCGCGGTCGCGTCTCCGCGATCAACGCGAACGTCCTGACGCTGACCGACCCCGAGGACGCGCGGAACTTCAAGGAGGGGATGACGATCATCGCCGACGACACGATCACCGGTCTGTCGCCGCGCGCGGGCACGACCTTCGTGATCGCGGTCGACGAGGACGGCGGAACGGTCGAGGTCGACGACATCACCGACATCACGGGCAATATCAACGTCAACGACTACCTGTTCCGCGACGGCGACCCCGGGACCTGCATGGAGGGCCTGGAGGTCTGCACCCCGCTGTCGGCCCCGGTCCGCGGGTCGGACAGCTTCCGCGGTGAGGATCGCGGCGTCAACCCGAACCGGCTCGCCGGCTCGCGGCTCGACGACACGTCGCTGAACGCGGAGGTCGCGCTCGGCCGGCTCGCGATCAAGATCTCGAAGCTCGGCAAGAGCCACAACGTCGACGAGGCGTACCTCAATCCCACGCACTTCTTCAACGCCGCGCAGCGCCTCAACGCCAAGGTCGAGTACACCGACGGTGGCGGGACTGCGATGTACGGATTCCAGTACATCATGATCCACACGGCCGCGGGCTCCTTCCGCGTCTACTCGGATCCGGACTGCCCGATGAACCGTGGCCGCGTGTCGCGCTCGGGCTCGCAGTACATCCACCACCTGCGCGGGCTGCCGCACGTGATCGATCTCGACGGCAACCCGATGCTTCGTCAGAACGACGAGAACGGCGTCGAGGCCCGCGTCGAGGCATTCCCAAACCTCATCCAGGACGACCCCGGGGCACAGGGCGTGTGCTCGCTCGCGACCTCGTGATCCCCGACTGAACCACCTATCCAGCGGGGCAGCCGCTCCGCAGAAAAAACGAGAACTCCATGTCCGACGAAATCAACTTCAACGTCCTGACCTCGCGAGGCCTCCCCTCTCCGGTGGCGCCCGGCGTTCGCGGCCCCGCGCGCGGCGATCGCTACGGCAACCAGGTCGTGATCCCGGGCCTCAAGTGGCGGCAGCAGGCCGCGGACGAGGGCACCTACTTCTGGGCGCACAACACGACGAACGACGCGTCGACCACGCTCGCCGGCCACCCCGCGCCCGTGCTCGTGGACGCGGACGCGACCATGACGAAGCCGTTCATCCACTGCCGCTCGACGCTCGGCATCACCGACACGAAGCGGCACTACCTCGACTTCATCGAGATCGAGGTCATCACCGCCGGCGCGAACGGCACCGCGGACAGCTGGGCCGCCCAGCTCGACACCGGGGCGACTCGCGTCACCACGGCGGGCACCGCGCTCACCGTCATCAACCCGAACATGCAGTCGACGGCGACCTCGGCGCTCGCCGTCCAGGGCGGCGTGGTGGTGACCGGCGCCGAGAGCGCGAACGTCCGTGACCTCGGCTTCGGCCAGTTCCGCCCGTCGATCGCGGTCGCCGGCGACAAGTACCTCTTCCTGTTCGGCGACGACCCGTTCGGCGGCGCCGGCGCCACGGCGACGATCAACCGCCACGTGGTCAACCTCCCTGGCGTCGTGCTCGGCCCGACCGACCAGTTCTTGCTCGCCCTGTACTCGCCGTCGCAGTCCGCGGCCGGCGTCTACAAGGTGCGCATGGGCTGGATGGAGCGCTGATCATGGCGAGCGATCAGGAACTCTCCACGAACATGTCCACGGAGGGCGACTTCTCGGTCACCTTCGTGGGCGGCACCGCTGCGGTCACCAAGCTCGCCGGGCCGGGCGTCGCGGTGTCGTACGTATCGACGGGCATCGTCGAGCTGACGTGGAGCTCGAACGAGACCCCGCCCGGCAAGTTCATCGGGCTCAAGTCGTGGGGCTTCCGTGCCGACACGCCCGCGAACATCAAGGCGTACACGTGCGTTGCCGGCGCCTACAGCACGACGACCAAGAAGCTGCGCATCAACATGTACGATGCGTCGAACAACCTGGTCGACCTCGCGGCGCTGCAGTGGCTCACCGTCACTCTGATGTTCGTCCAGGAAGTGAGCGTCCCGGCCTGACATGGCGTTCGCGGTCACATTGGGCGAGATGGTGTCGAGCTGTCAGCAGCTCGGCAATCAGCCCAATGCGGACCAGCTCGCCGTGACCGAGTGGAAGCAGCACATCTCGACGTACTACGGTCGCCTCCACACGTGCGTCGCCGACACCGGCGCGCGGTGCTTCGAGACCACGGCGACCATCAACCTTTCGAACCTCGCACTGCCCGCCGATCACAAGTCGACGATCGGCGTCGACTTCTGGTCGGATGCGGCGGGCACGCACCGCCTCGAGCTGCCCGAGCTCATGGTGCAGGAGCGCAACGTGTTCGGCTCGCAGACCGGCCAGGCGCGTGCGTGGTGGCTATCGGGCACGAACCTCGCGCTGGGCCCCGTCCCGTCGACCGGGACGTACAAGCACATCTACGTCCCGCAGCCCGCGCGCTACAACGCATCGGCCGACACGACCTCGATCGACTTCCTCACGAGCGACGGCTACGAGGCCGTGCTTTGGGGCGTGGCGTCGGTCGCGCTCCATCGCGCGGAGTCGGCGCAGGCGCGCGCGATCGACGAGCACACCAAGGCGATGGACGCGCTCAAGGAGTGGGCGGTGCGGCGCGCGCAGACGATGCCCAAGCGCCGCCAGATCACCAACATCAATGCGCGATCGTGGGACGTCAACGGGATCTGGAACCCCGCGAGCTGGCGGTACAACCCATGAAGTCGCTCGACCGCTCGAAGATCGCGGACGGCGTTACCGAGCGTGTGTGCGAGTCGCTGCGGGCGGCCGTGCGCGAGCTGCAGGGCATGCCCGGGATCGAGCGCGATATCATCCGCGACGTCGTGGTCGACGGCACCACGGTGAACAACCCGACGAACGTCCCACACAAGCTCGGGCGCGCTCCGCGGATGGTCGTCATCTCGGCGCCGCGCGTGAAGTTCGGCGACCTGGGAACCGTGACGCCCGGCCAGGTGCTCGACTCGGGCGCGCGGACGTTCGCCGACCAGCCTATCGATCGCGCGCGAATGGTTCAGATCGGCGCGTTCGGGTGGGCCGTGTCGATCACGGTCGACGTGGAGGTTTGGTAGATGGCCTACGAGGGCCTCAACTGGCAGGTGATCAACCTGCCGTTCCGCGCGGGCCTCATGCAGAAGGCCGACGATCGCGCGCGCCCGCAGCCATTCCTGGACATCGCGAAGGATATCCAGTTCGACGAGCTCGGCGGCGTGCAGACCCGATTGCCGCTCACCACGATGTCGAATTCGATCTTCGGCGGCGGCACACTCTCTAACTGTCGCCGGCTCGCGGTGGTGAACGACGAGCTCTGCGTGTTCACGGACACTGGGCTCTACAGCTACAACGAGCAGCTTACGAAGTGGATCCTCCGCGCGACGCACCTCGCGGTCGACATCGACGAGAGAACCGCTTCGGCGACGCCTGGCGACCAGTTCGATTGCGATCGCGCCGAGCTCAACGGAACCGTCATGTTCGCGTGGGTCGAGGGGAGCACGTCGTTCATCTCGGCATTCGATAAGACGACCGGCGCCACGTTGATGCCGCAAACGTCGCTCGGCGCCGGCATCGTGCGCCCGCGGCTTGTGGCCGCGTCGACGAAGATCCTCGGCTTCGCGCTCTCGGGTACGACGCTCCTTTATGCCGTCATCGATCCGGCCAACCCGGCGGCGGCCGTGTTCAATACGATGTTCACGAGCGTCCCGGGCCCCTACGACGTGACGCGCATCGAGGGGCAGGACGGCGTAGCCGGTGCCTACCAGCGCACCGTGACCACCTCCTACACGGTGTTCACGGTCAACGCGGCCGGTACCGTGACATCGTCGACGAAGGCGAGAACCTGCGATGGCCCGATCGCCGTGGCGACGACGCCGAGCACCGGCCTCGAGATTCAGGTGATCCGGGCGAACGGCACCAACATCCAGGGCGATCTCATCACGACGAGTACGCTCGCCGACGTCGCGAGCGGGCAAGCCGTCGGCACCGCAGCGTCTACTGCAATCAATCAGATCGCGGTCTCGCTCGCGAGCGCCTCGGTCGTGCGCGCCTTCTGGACGAGCGGCAACGTCGGGGAGACCACGGGCGTGACGGACTTCGAGGTCAAGACGAACACCGTCACATCGGGCGTTCCGGGCACGCAGGCCACGTTCCGCCATCGCTTGGGCATCGCGTCCCGCGCGTTCACCTACGCCGGACACGTCTACATCTGGCTCGTGTTCGCCCAGGACTCCGGCGTGTCGGTGACCGGCAACACGAGCGCGGTCCGCGCGCAGCTGCAGAACACCTACTTCCTCTACCGCGATGACAACTTCATCGTGTCGCAATGCACGCGCAACGTCGGCGGCGGTTTCGCCCCGACGACCGGGCGCCTGCCGGGCGTCGCGCTGACGAGCGGGTCGACGGCGTTCTCGTGGTGCGCGACGGTCCGGCGCCGGATCGAACTCGGCACCGGCGAGGATCACAGCGCGTTCGGCGCGCGGTCGCCGCGCGACGTCACCTTCACGTTCGACTCCGACGCGGCTCGCCGGACTGGGCGTATCGGTCGGACGATGTACATCACGGGCGGGATCCCGCTGCAGTACGACGGCGTGCAGACGGCCGAGGTCGGCTTCCTCAACTACCCGTGGTACTTCGAGCCGGCCGTGGGCGGCGCCGGCGCGATCGCAGCCGGCACCTATACGTGGCAGGCGACATACCGGTGGTTGAACGCGCAGGGCGAGGTCGATCGCTCGACGACGGCGACCGGTATGACGCTGACGATCGCAGCAAACAAGTTTGTGTTTTTGAATTTCTTCTATCTCAACACGACGCTCAAGATCGGCGCGCGTCGACCCGCGATCGACATGTGGCGCACGACGCTCGTTACCGCCGGTGATCAGCCGTTTTATCTCGCGACCTCGCAGGACCCGACGGCGTTGCCGGGCGCGAATAACGGCTACGTCATCAATGACGACACGCTGGACAGCGCCGGCGCGCCGCTCCCCGACAACTTCACCGACGCGATCCTCCAGACGAAGGAAAAGCACCCGGAGAATGGGCCGGTTTTCGAGTACACGGCTCCACCGGGCGCGCGCCTCATCACGGAGACCGACACGCGGCTCTATCTCGGTGGCGTCCCGGGCGATCCGGATCGCGTGTTCCCCTCGCGCCTCCGACTGCCCGGCGAGGTCGCCTCGTTCCACGAGGATCTGGCCGTTCAGATCCCACGGCCCGGCGGCGCGATGACCGCGCTCGCGATCCACCAGGAGACACCGACGGTGTTCCGCGAGACCGCGATCTACCGCCTGCTCGGCCAGGGGCTCAGCAACACGAACCAGGGCTCGAACTTAGAAGCGATCGACGTGCCCGGTGGCGTCGGCGCGGTGAATCAGGAGTCGGTCGCGAAGGTCGGCAGCCTCGGCACCATCTTCAAGAGCCGCAAGGGCTGGTACCTGCTCACGCCCGGTTGGTCCGTGCAGTACATCGGCGCGCAGGTCTCCGACTACGACAGCGAGACAGTAAAGGCGGTGACCGTCCTCGAGACGCAGCACCAGGTGCGCATCCTGTCCGGCTCGCGCATGATCGTGTGGGACTACAGCGCGGTCACCGAGGAGTCGCCACTCGGGCAGTGGTTCGAGTGGACGGTCACCACCGGCGTAGACGCGGTGAACTGGCGCGGGTCCTACGTCGTGCTCACCGCGACGGGCCCGGCGATCCAGTCGGCGAGCTACTCGAGCCTCACCTACGGGCTCGACGTCGAGACCGCGTCCATCAAGCTGGCCGACCTGCAGGGCGCGGCGGCGGTGCGCAAGCTCGAGATCCTCGGCGAGTACCGGTCCGCGTTCCTCTTGTGGATCCGGATCGCCTACAACTACAAGCAGTCGGGCTCGACGCCCACCTACGTCGACTCGAAGATCTGGACGCCGAGCCCCACGACGGTCGGCGGCCCGCTGCAGGTCAAGCACGGGCCCAAGTTCCCGCGGTGCCAGTCCATCAAGGTGCGCCTCACCGCGGTGACGGACGCCGCGCGGGCGCTGCTGCTCGCCGACCTGTCGGGCCCGCTCGTGATCAGCACCGACAGCACGCGGTGGTCGGCCACGCTGCAAGCCGTCGCGCCGGGCGAGCTCGGCAATCTGGTCACGCTGTCGATCGCGTTCGTGGACGGCACGCCGACGTCGATCGACGTGCGCGATCACTTCGTCTATGCGAGCGGGGCGTGGACGGCGGCGCTCAACACGATCGGCGTGCTGGTGACCATGTCGAGCGGATCGCGGCCGACCATTGGCCAGCTCGAGGCGGCGATCACCGCCGGCACGGCGCTCGCGACCGTCGCGATCGCCGACACCCCCACCAAGATCATCGCCGCCTCGATGATCGGCACCACGAAGTCGGACGTACTCGCCGGCGGCGCGTTCGGCTCACCCACCGGCGAGGCCCTCAAGCTCACCGGGATCGCCCTCGAGGTCGGCTACGAGCGCGGCCTCAACCGCTATCTCCCCTCCGCACAGCAGCAATAGGAGCACCCCATGGGATTCTTCGACGCAGTCAAGACAGTAGGCGGGGGCATCGCCGGCGGGATCAAGAAGATCACTGGCATGGACGACCCGGGCGCCGATGCCGAGCGCATGCGCAAGGCGATGCTCGCGCAGCAGGCCGGCGCAGCGGGCGGCTTCGCCGACACTGCGCAGCAGGGCTACGGCCAGCTCGGCGGCGAGGCGGCTGCGCAGCGCGACTACCTCGGCCGGCTGTCCCGCGGCGAGGACTCGGTGTCGGCCGAGCAGCTGCGCCAGAGCCTGCAGCAGAACCAGGCCGCGCAGATGTCGATGGCGGCCAGCGCGAGCCCGCAGAACGCCGCGAGCACCGCGCGGCTGGCGGCGATCCTGGCCTCGCGACAGGCGTCCGGCATGTCCGGCGCGGCGGCGATCGCCGGGCTCCAGGAGCGCCAGGCGGCCCACCAAGCGCTCGCGAACATGATCATGCAGCAGCGCGGGCAGGACCTGAATGCCGCGCTGGGGAGCCGCCAGACCGCCGTGTCGGGCTACGGCGCCGGCATGCAGGGCCAGCCCGAGAAGAGCTGGCTCGAGAAGTACGGGCCGGTCATCCGCGATGCTGCGTCGTTCGCCGCCGGCGGAGGGAAGCCCGCGTAGATGTTGCCCGACCCGCAGATCGATCCCGCGCTGGCGGCCCACGTCGCCGACCCCTGGGGGTGGGTGCCGCCGGAATGGAGCCAGCCCGCGCCCGCGGCGCCGATCGATCTCGCGCCCGCGCCAGCCCCCGCGCCGCTAACGGACGCCGCTGTCGCGCCGCCGCCGGCAACCGACTTGGTCGCGCCCGTTCCGGCGCCCCCGCCCGACGTCGCCCCGGATGCCGTCACCGCCGCCGCCCCGCTACCGGGCGTCGCCGATCTGCACGGCTTCAACGTCTCCACCCTGCCTCCTCCGACGCGCGCCGACGAGGTCCTCGCAAACCCGCTGGCGATGCAGGACAATGGTCCGCTCGCGCCCTCGCCGGCCTTCGGCGAGCAGGAGGTCAACAAGGCCGTCGACCAGATCGCGCTGCAGGGCGGGCCCCAGCTCGAGCAGATAGCCGTCGATCGCGAGATGGCCCGCCGCGCCAAGCTGGCGGCCGACACCGCGCGCATCGAGACCGAGAACCTCCGCCAGCAACAGCTCAATGCGGACGCCTACAAGGCCGCGCTGGCGCACGCGCAGGAGAAGTCGGACCAGATCACCGCCGACGCGATCGCGCTGTCGAACCGCAAGACGGACCCCGACCGGCTCGTCAACCGCATGACCGGCGGGCAGACCGTCGCACAGCTGATCGCGCTCGCGATGGGCGGGCTGATCGCGGGCCGGACCGGCGGCCCCAATGTCGCAATGGACCTGCTCCAGCGCCGGATCGACCGCGACATCGACGCGCAAAAGGCCGACATCGAAAACGCCCGGTTCGGCATCAACATCCGCAGGAGCGCGGTGGCCGACGAGTACGCGCGCCACGGCGACCTGTTCCGGGCCGGCGAGACCGTGCGGCTCGCGACCTATCAGTCGGCGCTCAACGTGATGGCGGCCGAGCAGCAGAACTTCGACCCGCGCGGCTCGCAGGCGATCGAGCGCGGGCGCGTCATGCAGCGGTGGGCCGCGATGATGGCGCAGAGCCACGAGGCGCAGCGCAAGACGACCTTCGAGGAGACGCTCAAGACGATCAAGGCCGATCAGGAAGAACGCGAGCTGAAGCGCAAGACGGCCGAGACCGCGAGCACGATCGAGAAGAACAGGGCCGAGACCGCGAAGCTCTACAGCGAGGCGTCGAATGCGAAGGCCGACAAGACGGTGTGGTCGCCCGATCAACTCGGCGTGCTGAACCCCGGGCTGCCGCGTCCCCCGATCCCGATGTCACAGGCCGACTACACGAAATGGCTCGGGACGCAGCGTCAGGGCGAAGAGGCAAAGACTGCCGCGCGCGCGAACGATCCACACGAGCTTGCGATCCAGCGCTCGGTGCCGGGCGTCGTCGACGACAAGGGCCAGCTCGTGCAGTTCGCCGACAAGGACCTCGCGGCCAAGATCTCAGACGCCAAGGAGTCGACCGACGAGACCGTGCGGCTCACCGACGAGCTTATCAACATGGTCACGCGCAATGGCTGGTCGAGCGACCTCATCAAGAGCAAGGAGTGGCGCCAGGCCAAGCAGAACTACAACGAGATCCTGATCAGAAAGAAGGAGACCGACAAGCTCGGCGTGCTCACGGGGCCCGACGTCGGCATCGTCACCAAGGAGATCGGAACCGAGGATCCGACGGAGGTGCGCGGCCAGCAGGTGATCGATGCGCTCAAGCACTTCCGCACGAACCAGGTTGAGGGCTTCAACTCTAAGATCCGCAACAAGGCGATCGTGGGCGAGGGCCGCAGGGTAGCTCGGTGGGAGCCGCCCCCGCTCGACACCGCGCCGCACGAGCAGAGCATCGAGGAGATTCAGCTCCAGAAACTGGTCCAGGATCCATCGACGGATCTGACCCAGGTCCAGAGTCTGGCGGCGGCCGAGCGGCAGGCGCACGACGATCCGAGCAACGAGACCTTCGCCGCGCTCAAGGCAGCCCACGACGCGGCGGCGAACGCCTCACAGTGGCAGCGGGATACCATCGCCCAGCTCGCGACGGTCGCCACCGGCGCGGCCGATGACCCGGCGGCGATGAAGGCACGAGAGACGCTCGGCGCCGTTGCGGCGAAGGGGCAGACGACCACGTTGCGCTCGCTTGCAAAGGCGGCCCTCGAGCAGGCCGGGCTTCACCAAGCCGATAGCGGGGCCGCATTGCCGGATCGTGGCGTGGCACATGAGACCGCGCCGCCGCCTCGCAGGGGAGGCAAGTAGATGCCAACCGCGATGCTCGACACGTTGGGAGTCACGCACGATGTGCCGGACGAGCACGTCGAGGCGCGCGCCGCGCAGGGGTGGAAGCTGCAGACACATACGGACGCGCTCGCCGCTGCCACCGCTGCCGCGAACGAGGCGAGCTATGGAGGCGTCGCTGGCGGCATCAAGGCGGGACTCGCAGCCGCCGCGCGCGGCGCGACCCTGGGCTTGTCCGACGTTGCAGCCCGCGCGCTCGGCGGGGACAATGCCGCGATCGCGCTCGAGGGCCTGCGCGAGGAGAACCCCGGCATCTCGTTCGCTGGCGAGGTTGGCGGGGCCCTCGCGCCGGCCCTCCTTTCGGGCGGTGCCGCGTTGCCTGCGGGACTCGCCGCGCGCGCCGGCAGCGCCGTCACCGCCCTGGGCGAGGGTGGAGGGGCCCTCCGTGCGATCGGCGCCGCGGCGGCGGGCGGGGCCCTCGAGGGGGCCATCTTCGGGGCCGGCCAGGGGGTCTCCGAGCTGGCTCTCTCGCAGGACCCCTTGACCGTCGAGCACGCGGCATCGGCCCTCTCGAGCAACATGCTCTACGGGGGTCTCATCGGCGGGGCCCTCGGGACCGCGGGCAAGGCCCTCGAGCTCGGGATGACGCGTGCCAAGGGGGCGATCGACGGGGCGCTCGCGCGCAAGGTCATCAGCGAGACCGATCCAGACATCGGGGTGATGGTCGATCGCGGCGACAAGCGCGGGCTGACCGAGGCGTTCAAGGCCGAGACCGATGCGCTGCAGGCGGCCCGGCAACCGGAGCGCGAAGCGTTCGTGCAGGCGCTCAGCGAGCACAACGACACGACGCAGGTAGAGCAGCTCTGGAATTACACTTCGAAGCACCCCAATCGAGTGGTCCGGGGGCTCGGCGCCGAATCGCGCGAGGCAGACATCAAGATCCGCAACCTCCTGAAGAACGAGGAGGGCCTCGCGCGGAACCCGGCCATCGCGCGAGATGCCCTCGAGCGCCAGGCGCAGGCGCTCCGCAAGATCGAGTCCGAGGGGCTGTCGGAGTACGCGCAGTTTCAACGCGACTTCCTTCGTGCGCCCGAAACGATCAGACAGGAGGTGCTTGACGGCAAGGTCAAGGGCTATGTGGTCGGCAAGGGCGGGCTGTCGGCGTCATCGCCGATGATCGACAAGGCCGTCGAAGAAGAGATGGTCCGGCGGTTTGGCACCGCGAACTTGAATGATCCGCCGGTGCTACCGAAGCGACTCCAGGCCATCATGGACAGCGGCGGTATCGCGCGTCGGCGCGTCGGAGACCTCCTCGAGACCGTTGACAAGCTGTCGACCCCGCCGACCTCGCCACAGCTCACGCGCATTCAGGAGGCGCTGGATCTGCTTGGGCAGCCCAAGGAGGCCTCGCTCGGCGCTGTGATCATGAGCGCGGCGGCGCCCGCGCTCGGCCCGATGGGCAGGGTGGCCGCGGCGGGAGGGAGGGTGATCGGCAAGTTTCGCGAGGTCGCGGCGGCGGCGGGACGGAGGACGGGCGCGGCGGCGAGCTCGTTCCTGGGCGCCGCGTCGAAGGGCGCCGCGAAGGCCGCGCCCTACACGCCGATCGTCGCGACGAAGATCCTCGCGGGCCTCAAGTACGCGCCCGGCGAGACGGTCGAGCACGAGGGCGGGACCACGCTCGCCAAGCTGTTCAAGGCGCGGACCGACGAGATCAAGAGCCAGACCGCGTTCGACGAGGCGGGCATCCCGCGCATGCGGCCCGAGGCGCGCGCCGCGGTGGCCGAGCGCCTGAAGCCCGTGCGCGCGGTCGACCCGATCCTCGCCGATCGCCTCGAGAGCCAGGCCGCGCGGCGCCTCGAGTACCTGTCGAGCCTCATCCCGCGCAGGCCCGACATCATGGCGCACCGGTTCGGCCCCGACCTCTGGCAGCCGAGCGACATGATCATGCGATCGTTCGCGCGATCGGCGGCGGCCGTCGAGGACCCCGACAGCGTGCTCGAGCGCGCGACCCACGGCGCGGTGTCTCCCGAGGACGCGCAGGCGATGCGCGCGGTGTGGCCCGAGAAGCTGCAGGACTTCATCAGCCAGGTGGGCATGCAGCTGCCGGCGCTGCAGAAGGCGCTCCCCTACAAGCGGCGAATCTCGCTGTCGATCCTCACCGGCCAGCCCGTCGATCCGGCGATGGATCCGACAGTGATGCGCGTGTTCCAAAGCCAGTTCCAATACGAGCCCGAGCCGCCCGTCGCCCAGCCGCAGTTCGGCAGCGTCAAGGCGCGCGAGATGGAGCCCGCCACCGCGTCACAGCGTCGCGAGCAAGGAGTGACCACATGACCCTCGAACCGAATGTTCTCTTCTCGGGCAGGATCCCGACCTCGACCACGCTCTATGTCCCGGTGCCGATCCGCGACGGCAAGATCGGAGCGCAGATCGGGTGGCCCGATGCGGTGAGCTCCGCGACGATCACGCTCGAGCTCGGCAGCACGCCGGCCGCGGCCACCGCCGCCGGCACCGCCTACCAGTGGACCACGGAGTCGGGCGTGTCGATCACCGGGCCAGCCGCGATCGCCGCGGGCTCGGTGACGGTCAACGTCGAGAACGTCCGACAGAAGCAGGCGCGCTTCAAGATCGTCACGGCGGCGGTGACCTATCTCGACATCTGGGACGGGCTCGCGTGAGCATCGCGTCCGGCGTTCGATCTGGCGTGCGCTCGGGCGTGCGGTCCGGGGTCAACGCCGGATCGTCGTTCGCGTTCGT
>JBLNGI010000210.1:0-20291 GCA_050264615.1 Gemmatimonadota bacterium | reverse complement strand
ACCGTGGTCGGCCACGCGCGCTGCACGAAACCGGGTCCCCCCGATCGCGAGGTCACGCCCGCGCTCGCCTCCGTGTTCGACCAGCTCATGGAGAACGCGCGGCGGCTCCAGCTGCTCGCGGATTCCTACCCGTTTCAGTACCGGCTCGAGCGCTCGCAACGCGAGGTCAGCCGCAGCGGCGACAGCCTGCGCGCGCGCATCGATACGATGGAGTTCGAGCAGAACGTAACGCGCCGGCGCTACCGGCCCGGCCTCGTCGTGACCGCCGGCACGGGGCGGTTCAGCGGCTACATGGTGGTGACGCTCGCTTCGTTGCATGAGCTGGCCGACACGACCTTCCATCAGACTCACTGTTTCCGGCTGGCGGGTCGCGACACGATCGAGGGAGAATCACTGGTGCGGATCGATTTTGAACCGGCCGACGATCTGAGGTCGGTCGACATCGCCGGTTCAGCATATCTCGATTCTGTCACGTTCGCACTCAAGTTCACCGAGACACGCCTCACGCGCCCCGAGCGCTCGGAGCTGCGCGAGGTCCGCTCGGTGGTCGCGAGGACACGGTTCCGCGATATCGCGCCGGGAATCGCGCTGCAGGACTACGTGCGGGCGGTCTGGCTCTACCGCTCCAGCTCGCGCCTCACCCGGGTCGAGACGCAGCGGTTGCTCGGCGTCCACTTTCGGCGCCCCCTACCTCAGTAGGCGCATGACGGTCCCGCTGCTCGTGGCGTTCGCGCACCTAGCCTTGCAACAAGCCTCCCTGCGCGGCACGGTCATCAGCGCCGAAACGCGCGAACCTCTCGGCTTCACCATTGTCACGCTCCATCCGGGCCTCCACACCCACTTCACCGATGCCGCCGGCGTGTTCTCGTTCGGGGGTGTCGGTGCGGGGACCTACCTGCTCAGCGTCCGCCAAATCGGCTACGCACCGCTCGACACGCAGATCGTAGTTCGCAATGACACGGGAACGATCGTAGACGTCGCGCTGCGACGTCTCGCCGTCGAGATTCCACCCGTCACCGCCGTTGCCGAGTGGTGCGCAAATCCCGGTGCACCGGACTCCAGCGACACAGCGCTGCTTGCCGTGTTCGATCAGCTGCAGGAAAACGCTCGGCGCTATGAGCTGCTCGCCGAGCGCTATCCATTCCAGTACGTGCTGGAGCTGTCGGAACGAACCGTGTATCCGCAGGGCGACACCGGGAAGCCGTACGTGCGGAGACTGCGGTTTTCGAGCAGCGACGATCAACCCTACGAGGTCGGCCGAGTCGTCGGGCCCGCCTGGGGACCGTGGGGGAATCCTGCGACCGTCACCGTGATCCAAAGCGCCGAACTGGACGATTTCGGCAATCCCACCTTTATCAAGAATCACTGCTTCCGACTGGCGGGACTGGATTCAATGGGTGGAGAACCGCTGGTTCGGATCGACTTCGAGCCGGCTAAAACCATCGTCACGGCGGACATGGCGGGATCCGCGTACCTCCATCCCACCACGTACGCCGTGCGCTACACGATGACGTCGCTGACTCGGCCCGAGCGCTCCGTCCTGACCGACGTCCGCTCCATGAACTTCCTGACGCGGTTTCGCGAAATCGCTCCCGGCGTGCCGCTTCAGGATTCGCTGACAGTCGTCACCACCTACCGGCATGGCAGGCGGGCTAAGATCGACACCCAACGCACGTTAGACATCCGGTTCAAGCGTCCGCCGCCCGCTCCGTAGTGCGCTGCACCCTTGCGCCAGCACGACTCATGGGGGGATATGGGGGCCTCTCAGGAGGCCACCCATGGCTTTGCCGCTGCTCCTCGCGCTCCTTCAGGCTGCGTCGCCCGTTGCTTCCGCCACGCGTCCCGCGACCCCTTCCGCCGGGTCGGTGCCGTCATGGACGCTGCATTTCACCGGTGACCTCCGCTGGCAACAGGTGACGCCCGCCGGCGCGCTGCTCGTCTCGACCGACGGCGCGCTCGCAGGAGTGGACATCGAGAAGGGGCAGATCGCATGGCAGAAACCGGAGCTGGGCGGTCTCCCCGTCGACAGCGTTCGCGCCATCGAAAACTCGCTGCTGATGGAGGCGGCCAAGCCCGGTCTCTCACTCATTTTCGATCCCGTGACCGGCACCGTGCTGTTCGACTCGCGCAAACTGACGTTGACCAAGGTCGTGACGCGACGCGTGCTGCCGCAGAGCGGCACGCTCCTGGTCCACGGCCAGCGCGCGTCGGGACCACCGCTCGTCGCGCTCTATGATCTCAGCACCGGCACGCAGCGCTGGGTGAGCGAGTCGTTGTTTCAGCAGACCGGGCCGAAAAAGGGCGGACTGGGTGGCCTGATGCAGAGCGTCGTGCGCGCCGCGGCCAGCGCCACGACCCTCGAGGTCCTGCAGGCCGGGCCGGACGTGATCGTGGTCTACACGCTCCTCGGGTTGCGTGCGCTGGATGCCAAGAGCGGAGCGATCCGGTGGACCGCCTCATTGCAGATGGCGCGGTCGGGGACCTTCCCGCACAAGGTGCTGCTCTATCAATCGGTGGCGAAGCCCGATCGCATCTACGTCAGCTACGACGAGCGGCTGATGGCGTATCGCCTCAGCGACGGGCAGCCGCTCTGGGCCAAGCCCGCCACCGTGGACGGCTGGATCCGGGACATCGTCCAGCATCCCAAGGGCATCATCATGCTGACCGAGGGGCCGCCGGCCGGTCAGGCGACCGGCAACGTGCGCATCGTGAACGGGGTGGTGCAGACCGGCCTCAACGTCGCGCGCTACGAAGACGGCACGACGATCGCGCCGAAGCCGCTCAAGATGCGTGGGGACGTGGTCGACGCGCTGATCGCCGGCGATGCAGCGGTCCTGGCGGTCGACGCGGATTCGAAGACCTACGTCAACGTGCTGAATGTCGCCACGGCGACCTTGCGCTTGCAGAAAGACGTGAAGATCAAGGGGCTGCTCGACTATGCCGAGCTGACGCCGGCGGGTCTGCTGTACATCTCGCGCTCGGATGCGTCGACCAATGGAGAAGTGAACGTCATCGACCTGACGAGCGGTGAACCGAAGTACAAGGATGCGATCGAGGGCGGCAAGAACTCGGTCGTCCTCCATGCCATCGACGGCGGCACGCTGTACGTCTACGCGAACAAGGACCGGCATCTCTACGCGGTGAATCGCCAGGATGGCTCATACCGGGCGCTCGGGCCCGAGATCAGGCTGCAGGGTAACGAGGATCCGACTGCGCTGGAGCTGCGGCCAGCCGGGATCGTGCTGGTGTCGTCCCAGAATCTCGTGGTGCTGGACCGTGGCGGGCAGATCAAGCAACAGATCTATCATCCCGCGCCCCAGCTGCCCGGCTTGCTGCGCGCGCTGTACCGCATTCAGTCGGTGCGCGCCGGACTGTACGGGGCCGCTGCCTCGGCCTACGGCGACGCCTTTGCGCAGGCCTCGCGCCAGTCGAGTGATACCACGGCGAAGTACGTCTACAACCAGCTGGCGACCGCGTACACGCAGGGCGGGGCGCAACTGCAAGGTTACTCGAGCCAGGCGTCCGCGCTGGCGAGCAAACGGTTCAAGGCGACGCTGACGGCGCCCAGCTCCGTGTTCATGCTCACGCGCGCGCCGGAAGGCAACGGCAACGTGCTGCTGCAGATCGACAAGGATTCCGCGCAGCCCCGGGCGCGCGTCAACCTGGGGAAGGAACGCGAACCCGTTTACGCGGTGGATGACATCGCCGGAATGTTGTTCTTGCAAACCTTGTCAGGAACGCTGGTGGGCTATCGGCTTTGAACGTATGATCAGGGCGTGATCGTCGTGATAGCGAACGGCGCGCTGATCGCGCTCGTTGCGCCGCTCGCACTGGCGACCATCGTGTAGGTCCCGGCCCGATTGACGGTCAGATTGCCGAACGAGGCGAAGCCCTTCGACGCGCGGACCGTCGTGGTTCCCCCCAAGCCGGCGCCGGTTGAGTTGGCGGCGAGTGTCATGGTGACCGCGCCGGTGAAGGTCGTGTCGAGACTCCCTAGAGAATCAATGGCCCCGACCAGGACCAGCGACATGGTTTCCCCGACGGTCGCGGTGTTTGGCTGAGCGAAAAAGTTGAGGATCGGCGCGGAGCCGCCGGTCGGCCCGGTTTCGGCGCCCCCAGTCGTGGCGATGCCGATAAGGCCGGATCCGAATCCGTCGCAGCCGCCGATCAGGAGTGTGATAAGAAGCAGTCGCCGCATAGCCCATCTACCCATTGCCACCGCGCGCGTTCCGGCTGGTTTCGCCACCCGTTGCGGGACGTGCTGCAGCAAAGGGCTCGCCTGCAAAGGGGGGCCTTTTTGTGGTAGAATGGGGGCCATGCCAACCCAGGTAGAAGGCCGTCGCGGCGGCGCAATCGGCGCGAAAATCGACTTCCGGGACGGACACTGGATCGTCCCCGATCATCCCATCATTCCCTTCATCGAAGGCGACGGCACCGGGCCCGACATCTGGCGCGCCTCGGCCAGAGTCTTCGATGCCGCCGTCCGGAAAACCTCCCACGGCAAGCGCAGCATCGTGTGGCGCGAAGTGCTCGCGGGGGAAAAGGCGTTCAATCAGTCCGGCAACTGGTTGCCAGAGGAGACGCTGGGCGTCATTCGGGAGCACCGCGTCGCGATCAAGGGGCCGCTCACCACACCTGTGGGCGGCGGGATTCGCTCGCTCAACGTCGCACTGCGCCAGATTCTCGACCTGTACGCGTGCATTCGCCCCGTGCGCTACTTCGCGGGCGTCCCCGCGCCAGTGAAGCAGCCGGCCAAGCTCGATGTCGTCATCTTCCGCGAAAACATCGAAGACGTCTACGCCGGGATCGAGTACAAGGCGGGCAGCACCGAAGCCGACGCGCTGATCGAGTTCCTGACCACGCGCTTCAACGCCAAGATCCGCCCGGGCAGCGCCATCGGGGTGAAGCCGATGTCGAAGTTCGGGTCGCAGCGCCTCGTCGTGAAAGCGATTCAGTACGCGATCCGGCGCAAGCGCCCGTCGGTGACGCTCGTGCACAAGGGCAACATCATGAAGTTCACCGAAGGCGGTTTTCGCGACTGGGGCTACGAAGTCGCGAAGGAACGCTTCAGCGAGCAGACCGTGACGGAGGCAGAGGGCGGCAAGCGCAAGGAAGACGCGGGCAAGATCGTGATCAAGGATCGTATCGCGGATGCGATGTTCCAGCAGCTCGTGCTCCGGCCCGATGAGTACGCCGTGATCGCCGCGCCCAACCTCAACGGGGACTACCTCTCCGATGCCGCGGCCGCGCAGGTGGGCGGCCTGGGCCTCGCGCCGGGCGGCAACGTCGGCGATGGGTACGCGGTGTATGAGGCAACACACGGCACCGCGCCCAAATACGCGGGCCAGGACAAGGTGAATCCAGGCAGCGTGATCCTGTCCGGGGTGATGATGTTCGAGGAGCTGGGGTGGGACGAGGTAGCGCGCGCGATCGTACAGGGGCTCGAAGGAGCGATCGCGTCGCAGCGCGTGACCTACGATCTGGCGCGGCAGCTGCCCGGTGCCACCGAAGTGTCCACCTCTGCCTTCGCGGACGCCATTATCGAGCATCTGCCATGAAGTCGTCCATCTCGGCAAAGGCGCTCAGCAGCGTCGAGACCCCCCTGCTCGCGCTGATCGTCGCGCAAGGCTCCACACCTTCGGTCGATGCCACACTCGAGCGGGCCGTCGCCAGCGGTGATTACAAAGGAAAGAAGGACGAGACCCTGCTGGTGTACGGCGGAGGAAAGGCGCAGCGCATTCTGCTCGTGGGCGTCGGCAAGCCCTCCGAGATCACCCGCAGCTCGGTGCGCCGCGCCGCCGCCATCGCCGCGAAACGGGCACGGGGACTCGGGACTCGCGCCCTCGCGCTGGCAATTGCCAAGGAGGCGCGCGGCGGTCTCGGTGCAGCAGAGTTGGCGCAGGTCGCGATCGAAGGGGTGGCGCAGGGGAGCTGGCAGTTCATGGAGCTGAAGAAGCAGCCGGAAGACCCCAAGCCCGATCTCGAGGCGGTCGAGCTGGTGTTCGACGGCTCGGACAAAGATGAGGCCGAGGCGGGGCGACGCACCGGGGACGCGATCGCGGCGGGGTATGTGTACACACGCAATCTGCAAATGCAGCCCGGGAACATCGCGACCCCCAGCTACCTGGGGGACCTGGCCAAGAAGCTCGGGACGGCCTACGGCTTCACCGTGACGGTGCTCGACAAAGCGCAGATTAAGAAAGAAGGGATGGGCGCGCTCCTGGCGGTGGCGCAGGGAAGCGCCGAGGAGCCACGGTTCATCGTGCTCGAGTACCAGGGCGGCAATGGAGCACCGGTAGTGCTGGTGGGTAAAGGGGTGACGTTCGACTCAGGCGGGATCTCCATCAAGCCCGCGGCGAATATGGAAGACATGAAGTTCGACAAGTCCGGCGCGACCGCGGTCCTCGGCACCTTCGAGGTGATCGGCCGCCTGAAGCCGAAGATCAATGTGGTGGGCCTGATCCCGGCGACCGAAAACCTGCCCTCGGGTACCGCAATCAAGCCAGGCGACGTCGTAAAGAGCCACTACGGCAAGACGATCGAGATCATCAACACGGACGCGGAAGGCCGCCTGATCTTGTGCGACGCGCTCTCCTACGCGCGGCGGTTCAAGCCGGCCGCAGCGATCGATGCCGCGACGCTCACCGGCGCGGTGGTCATCGCGCTCGGCCATTACGCGATCGGCATGCTCGGCAACGACGAGGCCCTGCTCGCCGAAGTCCGTGACGCCGGTGAACGCGCGGGCGAGCGCTGCTGGCCGTTGCCGCTGTGGGACGAGTACCGTGATTTGCTCAAGTCGGACGTCGCCGACGTGAAGAACTCCGGCGGCCGCGCAGCCGGGACAATCGCCGGCGCGTGGTTCCTGCGTGAGTTCGTGGACGGCTTCCCGTGGGTGCACCTCGACATCGCCGGCACGGCGTACCTCGAGGGCGAAGGCGCGAGCCACGCCAAGGGGCCAACGGCCATCGGGGTTCGACTGTTCACGGAGTTTCTGCTCAAACGCGCGGGCGCTTGATTCGGGCAGTTCTCCTCGCGACGCTCGCGCTCGCAGCCGTGGCGACGAGCGTGGCCGCGCAGGCGGATACGACCCGGCGCGATACCACCGCCGCGCGCCGGCAGGTCGGTGACTCGGTGGCGCCACCGCCCGACACGATGGAAGCGCTGCTGCCCACGTTCGCGCCCGTCATTGTTCCGGGCCCGCTGCCGCGCGGCGCCCGCTACACCTTCACCGACGACTCGCTGCTGCTCTTGAGCTCGCAGACGTTGAGCGATCTGCTCACGCACATTCCCGGTGTGTACGTGGTCCGCGGGGGGTGGTACGGGCAGGCCGAAGTCGCGCTCTACGGCGGGCGCGGGCCGGCGAGCTTCGAAATATTCGTGGACGGCGTACCGTATCTGCCGCTCGGCCGCGACTCGATCTACGTCGATCCGGCCCGGATCTCGCTCGCGGCGTACGAGCGGGTCGACGTGCTCGTCCTGCCGGGGGCGTTGCAGGTGTATCTCGTCAGCCTGACGTACCGATCCACCAATCCGCGCACCCAGATCGGCGTCATGACGGGGCGGCAGAACATCGCGGGCTATCGCGCCGGGTATTCCAAGCGCGCCCGGTCGGGGTTCGGCGTCTCCCTCGTCGCCGACTGGAATTCGATGGGACCGGGACCGCTCTCGAACACCACGACATCCTTCGGCACCAGCGATTTCCTGCTGAAAGCCGAGTACGTCCCGATCGGCGGCCGTGTGGGCGCCTCCTTCACGCTGTTCACGTCGAGCTGGAAGCGCAGCAAGGCCGAAGACAATCGCGTGGTGGGGTGGCGGCAGGATCGCCTCGACCGGGTGCTGCGCTTCTTCATCGCGCAGCGGGGTGACGGTCTCGGCTGGCGCGTCACCACGACCCTCACGTCGAGTGGTCTGACCCATGACTCGCTGGTTGGAAACCGCGCCGTCTCGAGCGGCGCAGTGGAGGCGAGCCTCATCGGGCGCCGCGCGAGCGTCGTCGCCCTGGCGCGCGGCGGTGCCGGCGGGATGCCGAGCCAGTTCGAAGCGCGCGCGGGGTGGACCGCCGCCGTTGTGCCGCTCACGGTGGCCGGCTGGTTCCGCCAATCGCTCTACGCCGACGGGCGGCAAGGCGTGCGCGCCTACGGTACGGCGGGACTGCGTCTGCCTCTGGGCTTCTCGGCGCGCGCCGAAGCCACCTGGCAGAAAGACGCCCAGTCGGCGCTCGTCACCACCGACGATCTGCAGGAGCCGCTCGACATGGCCGGCTGGCTCGGCTTCGATCAGTCATGGCTCTCGGTCGAGGTCGGGCGAGGCCGGCGCGATCCGTTTGCTCCGCTCGGATTCGCCGGTGGCATCATTACGATCGATTCACTGAATCCCAGCCCGTTCACAGAGTTCCTCGCCGTGCGCGGCAGCGTGAAGATCGTGTCCAGCCTGCGATTGTCGGGATGGTACTTCGAACCGATGGTGGGCGGGGCTGATTTCGAGCCACCGCATCACGCTCGTGTTTCGGCGACCTTCCAATCGAAGTTTTGGCGGGTGTTCAAGAGCGGCATTTTCACCCTCCGTGGGGAGGTCGCCATGGAGTCGTGGACCCGCTGGGCGCTCGGCGGGATCGACTCGCTCGGTACCGTGCGCGCGATGACGGGCGCGAGCTTCATGGACGCGAACATCCAGATGCAGCTCGCCGGCGTGACGCTGTTCTGGACGATGCGCAACGCCAACCTGATGCGCGCCAGCTACGTCGAGGGCCTGGGCTACCCCAAAGCCGTCCAGTCGTGGGGGGCGCGCTGGTATTTCACTAATTAGCCCCGGCGCGACTACATTTAGGACCCTGTGCCGCGGAGCATGACAGGCTTCGGCTCGGCCGAAGATCGAGTCTCGGGCGGAGACGGGCGGACGGGCGGACGCGGGCGATTGCGAGTCGAGATCCGCACCGTCAATCACCGCTATTTCAATCCACAGCTGAAGCTGCCGCTGGAACTCGCGGGGCTGGAGATCGAGATCCGCGAGCGGCTGCGCCAGCTTCTGGAGCGCGGGCATGTGGCCGTCACCGCCCGCTGGGTCGATGCGCCGGCGGAACGCGCGGTTACGGTCGATCTGGCCCGGGCGAAGCAGGTTTTGGCCGCGGCGCAGCAGCTCAAGAAGAAGCTGAAGCTGAAAGGCACCGTGGACCTGGCGTTCGTGGCGCGGCATCCCGAAGTGCTCACGTCGGCGAATGGCGACGCGCAGGGCGAGCCGCTGCAGTGGTCGGACGTGCAGCCGATCGTCGAGCGCGCGGCGCAGGACGTGGTCGCGATGCGCAAGAAAGAAGGAGCGGCGCTGGCCCTGGAGCTCAACGCCCGGTTGGGTGCGCTCGAAACGGCGGCGCGGGTCATCGAGGAGCAGGCGCCCGCGCGGCTCAAGGCCGAGCACGAGCGGCTCACGCAGGCCGTGCGGGAGCTGACGGCGAGCGCGACGGTGGACGAGCAGCGGCTCGCGCTCGAGATCGCGCTGCTCGCCGACAAGGTGGACATCACCGAGGAGCTGGTCCGCTTCCGCGCGCATATCGCCGCCGCGCGCGCGGCGCTGACCTCGGACCAGGCGGTGGGTAAGCAGCTCGGGTTTCTCGCGCAGGAGCTGTTGCGCGAGACGAACACGATGGGCTCCAAGGCGAACGACGCGCGCATCACGCAGACCGTCATCGTGATGAAGGGGGACCTCGAGAAGTTTCGAGAGCAGCTGGAGAATCTGGAGTGACGGGGCCGCGCATCGTCGTCCTGTCCGCGCCGTCGGGTGGGGGCAAGACGACGATCGCCAAGGCTCTCCGCGCACGCTTCCCGGATCGATTTGGGTTCTCGGTCTCGGCGACGACTCGCAAGCCCAGGGCCGGGGAGCAGAATGGAGTTGATTATCATTTCTGGGATCGAACGACGTTCGAGAACGGTCTGAACGCGGGCAAGTTTCTCGAGCATGCCGAATACGCTGGAGAGTTGTACGGCACCCTCAGAGACGAAGTCGAAAAGGTCCTGAAATCAGGACGCCACGTGGTGCTGGACATCGAAGTGGAAGGTGCTCGACAGGTGAGGGCCCACTACGCGCCGCCCAGGTCAATGTCGATTTTTGTCCTGCCAACGGAGCCGAGGGTCTTGATCGAGCGGTTGCTGGCGCGAAAGAGTGAGAACGCGGATCAACTCAGGAAGAGAATCGGCCGCGCCAAGTACGAGCTGCAACAGGCGACGCAATTTGATCGCTGGATTCGAAATGACGTCTTGGATGACGCGGTGCATGAGGTTGTTCAGGCAGTAGATGAAGCTGGAGGCTTTCGTCGTGACAAAGGCGATCTCAAGTGGTTGGACACATACGGTTCTGAACTCCAGGTACAGGCCCAGCAGGTATGGGACGAGCTGCACCACCAGAAAGGCTGACGAATGCGGATCGTGACACCGGCAGAAGTCGCAGGACAGACGCAGAACAAATACCTGGGGGTCCTCGTGGCCGCCAAGTTCGCGCGCTACGTGAACGATTTCCCCCGGGACCGTTCGGTCGACTGGGAAGAGAAGCTCACCACGCGCGCGTTCGACGAGCTGGTGCGCGGCGGCCTCAAGTACCGCCTCGTGCGGCGGCGGCGCCAGCAGGAAACCTGATGCACGTTGTGCTCGGGGTGTCGGGCGGAATCGCCTGTTACAAAAGTTGCACCCTGGCACGCCGACTGACGGAAGCGAACGTGACGGTGGACGTGGTGCTGACCGCCGCGGCCGCCGAATTCATCCGTCCCCTGACATTCGAAGCGCTCACCGGCCGCCCCGTGCTGACCTCGCTCTGGGATCCGGGCCGCGCGCTCGCGCACCTCGATCTCGCCAAGGATCCCGATCTGGTGATCGTCGCCCCCGCGACCGCGAACCTCCTCGCGCGCGCCGCGATGGGGATGGCCGACGATCTGCTCACCGCGCTGCTGCTGGCGCGCCGAGCGCGCCCGATTCTCGCGGCGCCGGCGATGAACGACGACATGTACGCGAATCCCGCGACGACGGCCAACATCAAGACGCTCACGCAGCGCGGCTGGCACTTCATCGGCCCCGAGATCGGCGCGCTCGCCGAGGGGCCGAGTGAGCGGCCGGGCCGGATGAGCGAGCCCGAAGCAATCGTTGCCGCGGCGCAGCAACTCCTTGGTGGGGCCGGGGCTCAAAAAAAAAGTAAATGGGCTGGTAAGAAGGTGATCGTGTCGGCGGGACCGACGCGGGAGCATCTCGACCCGGTGCGCGTGATCACCAATCCTTCGAGTGGTCGCATGGGATACGCGCTCGCTGAAGCGGCCCGGGCGCGTGGTGCGGACGTCGTGCTCGTCGCGGGTCCCACCGAGCTCGCACCGCCCGCCGGGCTCGCGACACAGCGCGTCGAGACGACGGAAGACATGCGGCGCGCCCTCGAGGCCCTCGTTCCGAGTGCCGATGCCCTCATCATGAGCGCCGCGCCCGCGGATTATCGTCCCAAAGACCGGTCGCACACGAAGCGTCCCCGCTCCAACGGCCCGCTCACGGTCGAATTGGAAGCGACGCCCGACATACTCGGCTCGCTGCGGCGGCGCAAGGGGATGCTCGTCGTGGGCTTCGCACTCGAAACGGGGAATGGGCTCGCCAACGCCCGGGCCAAGATGCAGAATAAAGCGCTTGACTACGTGATCCTGAATGACGCCACTGAGCCCGGCGCCGGATTCGAGGTCACGACCAATCGCGTGACGATCCTGGGACGCAACGGTACGCAAGTCGACTTGCCGGTGCTGCCCAAGCGCGACGTGGCCGAACGAATTCTCGACGTCGTCGAAGAGGCGCTTTGACCGACCCTCGGGCTCTGGCAGCGGAATACCTAAAACAGCAACGGTTGCTCGGTGGGGATTCGGTGATTCTCACCAGATCCGCAGGAGTTGGGAGTCAGGAGTTGGGCGTTGCGGAGACACATGCTCCAACACCCATCGCCACCCCAACTCCTGACTCCAAACTCCCGGCTCCTGGTGTCTCATTCGATCCCCCCAGCGTCGACCTGTTTTCCACGGATCCGATCCAAAAGGCCGCCAGCCTCCAGGACGTCGCCACCCTCGTCGCCGCCTGCCGCAAGTGCGGGCTGTGCGACACGCGGACCAACACCGTGCCGGGCGAGGGGCTCGCCACCGCGCGGCTCGTCGCCGTCGGCGAAGGACCGGGCCGGACCGAAGACGAGACCGGGCGGCCGTTCGTCGGCCGGGCAGGGGAGCTACTCACCAAGATCCTCGCGGCGATCGACCTGCCGCGCGAGCAGGTATTCATCTGCAACATCGTAAAGTGCCGCCCCCCGGAGAACCGGCAGCCGCAGTTCGACGAAATCGCGGCGTGCCTCCCGTATCTCTACCGGCAGATCGAGCTCGTGAACCCGAAAGTGATTCTGGCGATGGGCAGCACCGCCGCGCAGAGCCTGCTGAACACCAAGCAGTCGCTGGGCGCGCTCCGCAATCACGTCCATCGCTTCCGCGGCATTCCGCTGGTCGTGACGTACCACCCGGCCGCGCTGCTGCGTAACCCCAACTGGAAGAGACCAACCTGGGATGACGTCCGTATCGCCGCTCGCCTCCTCGCAGGCTGAGCGTTCGTCAGACTACGCCGGCCGCCAGACGCCCTGGAGCAACGAGGCGGAGCAGGCGGTCTTAGGCGCGATGCTGCTCGACCAGGACGCCGCGCTCAAGGCGGCCGAGATCCTGGACGACACGATGTTCTACAAGGAAAGCCATCGGCAGCTGTTCCGCTCGATGCTGTCCCTGACCGAGCGCGGCGACGTCATCGATCCGGTGACATTGCGCGATGAGCTGAGCCGGCGCGGCGATCTGGATCGCGCTGGGGGCATGGAGTACATCGCGGCCCTCATCGACGTCGTGCCCACCGCCGCCAACATCGACTACCACGCGAAGATCGTGCGGGACCGGGCCGTGCTGCGCCGGCTGGTCGAGGCGTCGACGGGCATCATTCAAGACGTCTACGAGGGACATGGAACCGCGGCCGAGGTCCTCGACAACGCCGAGCACCGCATCTTCCAGGTCGCGCAGTACCGCCGCGCCGAAGAATTCGTCCGGATCAAGGAGCTGATCTGGCCCACGATGGAGCGCATCGAACAGCTCCAGTCCGGCGCCGGCTCCGTCACCGGCGTGCCCAGCGGGTTCGTCGATCTCGATCGGCTCACCGCCGGGTTCCAGCGGTCCGATCTCGTGATCCTCGCCGCGCGGCCCTCGATGGGCAAGACGGCACTGGCACTCAACATCGTCCAGCATGCCGCGATCGAGCATAACGTCCCGATCGCCCTCTTCTCGATCGAAATGTCGAAGGATCAGCTGGTGCAGCGGCTGCTCTGTTCCGAGGGACTCGTGGACGCGCAGCGGTTGCGCCGCGGGCAGCTCCGGGACGACGACTATCCCAAGCTGGCGCGTGCCGCGGGGCTGCTCGGCACGGCCCCGATCTGGATCGACGACTCCGCGGCGCTGACGCCGTTGGCCATGCGCTCCAAGGCACGCCGGTTGAAAGCGGAGCACGACATTGCGCTCGTGATCGTGGACTATCTCCAGCTCATGCAGGGTCCGGGCGACGTCGAGAACCGCCAGCAGGAGATTTCCTACATCTCCCGATCGCTCAAGGCGCTCGCCAAGGAGCTGGATGTGCCCGTGGTGGCCCTGTCGCAGCTCTCACGCGCGCCCGAGCAGCGCGGCGGCGAGCACCGGCGGCCGCAGCTCTCCGACCTGCGCGAATCGGGCGCGATCGAGCAGGACGCCGACGTCGTGTTGTTCATCTACCGCCAGGAGTTCTACGACGGGCCGGTCGATCCGAAAACGAACGAGAACATCGAGGGCATCGCCGAAGTGCTGGTCGGCAAGCAGCGCAACGGGCCCACCGGAAACCTGAAGCTTCATTTCAAGCGGGAATACACGCGCTTCGACAACTACACCGCGCGCGAGGCGACCCCCGGTGGCTAAGGGGAAGTCCGTGTTCCGCTGTACCGAATGCGGAGCGGACCAGCCGAAGTGGGGCGGGCGCTGTGACGCATGTGGGGCGTGGAACTCTCTAGTCGAAGAGGCGGTCGGCCGGACGGCCGGACGGCCGGGCGGCCGGAACGCACCAGCAGGTGCCGAGCCAGTCCGTCTGTCGGCGATGCAGTCGACCGCCACGTCACGCTGGAAGACGGGACTGGCCGAGTTCGATTTCGTGCTCGGCGGTGGCATTGTCCCCGGATCTGTGACGCTCGTGGGCGGCGAACCGGGCATCGGAAAGTCCACGTTGCTGATGCAGTGCGCGGCGCGGCTCGAACGCCAGGGCGTCTCCACGCTCTACGTCTCCGGTGAAGAGTCGCCCGACCAGCTGCGGCTGCGCGCCGATCGCCTCGAGGAAGACGCCGGCAGCATTCATGTGCTCGGTGAGACGAGACTCGAATCGATCCTGCATCACGCGTCCCAGTTGAAATCGAGTATCGTGCTCCTCGATTCCGTTCAGACGACCTACACCGAAGAGCTCGAGGGCGCGCCCGGCAACGTCGGACAGGTGCGCGAGTGCGCCGCTCGGCTGATGCGCTTCGCCAAGGAGTCCGGCCCTGCCGTGGTGCTCGTGGGGCACGTCACCAAGGGTGGGGGAATCGCCGGTCCGAAGACGCTCGAACACATCGTCGACACCGTGCTCTACTTCGAAGGCGAAGCGACGCTCGACCACCGCATCCTGCGTGCGGTGAAGAACCGGTTCGGATCGGTGGACGAGATCGGCGTCTTTCGCATGACCGGAGCGGGACTCGAGCCCGTCGCCAATCCCGCGGCCGCATTCCTCGCCGGTCGCAGCACGGGCGCGTCCGGCTCGGCCGTGACGTCGCTGATGGAAGGCACCAGACCGATGCTCGTTGAAATCCAGGCCCTTGCTTCGAAAGCGGGATTCGGCACGCCGCAACGGGTCGCGACGGGCCTCGACCATCGCCGGCTCGCGCTGCTGCTCGCCGTGCTGGAGCGCCGGGGCGGGCTGCCGTTTGGGAACCTGGACGTCTTCGTCAACGTCACAGGTGGTGTGCGCCTGATTGAACCATCCACAGACCTGGCCGTCCTTGCCGCCCTGGTCTCGACGGTCCACGACCGGCCGGTGCCCGCCGATACGCTGTTCCTCGGCGAAGTGGGTCTCGGCGGCGAGATTCGTCCGGTCGCAGGGGTCGAACGACGCCTCGCCGAAGCGGCGCGCCAGGGCTTTCGGCGCGTGTTTCTGTCGAATCGTTCCAAGGGGAGCAAGGATCTCGAAGTGATCGGCCTGGAGGGAATCGGTGAGCTCGCCCGGCGCCTCGCAGCCTGACGTCGGCGTCGTCGTCGTGGCGGCGGGTGCCGGCGTGCGCGCCGGACCCGGCGAGCCGAAACAGTTCCGCCCGATCCTCGGGGTCCCCATGCTGCTGCGCGCGCTGCGCGCCTTCATCGGACATCCCGAGGTGCGCCAGGTCAGCGTGGTCTTGCCGCCGGGGTACGCCGAGCGGCCGCCCGAGTGGCTCGGGAAGCTGCGCGGTGAGCGACTCGGGTTCGTGTCCGGTGGCGCCCAACGTGCCGACTCGGTGCGCGCCGGCGTCGCCGCGCTGCCGCCGGACGCCACGGTGATCCTGGTGCACGATGCGGCGCGGCCGTTCGTGAGCCGCGGCACGATCGACGCCGTGATCGCGCGCGCGCGGGCCGGAGTGGGCGCGGTCGCGGCAGTGCCGTCCTCGGACACGCTGAAGGAGATCGGCACTTCCAACCAGCTCACGCCGCGCGTCGCGCGCACGGTGGATCGCGACCGCATTTGGCGCGCGCAAACACCGCAGGGGTTCCCGCGCGCGATGCTCGTGTCTGCATACTCGCAGCTGCGTGCGAATGGCGCAGGATCGCCGAGCGATGATGCCGAAGTCTGCGAGCAGGCAGGGTATCCGGTAGAGCTGGTTCCCGATTCGCCGTACAACTTCAAGGTCACCACCGCCGACGACTTCCGGATCGCCGAGGCTCTCGCTCGTGAGCTCCGGTGAACCCGCTCCCGTTTCAAACAGCGGCCGAGATTGCCGCCGCGATCCCGCGCGTGGTCGCCCATCTCCAGGGTGGCGGCCTGCTCGCCTATCCCACCGAGACGGTGTACGGCCTGGGCTCGCGCGCCGTGCAGGCCGACGTCGCCGCACTCGCGGCGTTGAAGGGTCGCGCGGCGTCCAAACCGTTCCTGCTGCTGATCAGCAACCGCGGCATGGCCGAGTCCCACGGGCTCGCGTTCAACGCCTCCGCCGACGCACTGGCGCGCGCCTTCTGGCCCGGTCCGCTCACGCTCGTGCTGCCGGGAGGCTCGGGACGGCTGCCCGATCTGCTGCGCGGTCCCGACGGGGGGATCGCGGTGCGGTGGACCTCCCATCAGGCCATCGCGCAGCTCGTCGCCGCGCTGGGCGTGCCGCTGACGTCCACGTCCGCGAATCTGCCGGGGCAGCCACCCGGCCCGGGAGCCGCCGCGATCGCGCGGGACTTCGCGAGCGCCGTCGAGGCGGGGCGATTGCTGGTGCTCGACGGGGGAGTGCTGGGCAACCGGCCGCCATCCACCGTGGTTGACTGCACCCGGCTCGAGGCTCAGATCGTGCGTGAAGGAACGCTCAGCGTCGCCGAGCTGCGCCGCGCCGTCGGGCGGCGGCTCGCACCATGATCCAGCACGTGCTGTTCGTGTGCACCGGAAACATCTGCCGCAGTCCGCTCGCGGCGTCGCTGCTCGAGCGCGCCCTGAAGGACCGCGGTCTCGAAGTCGACGTGACGTCGGCCGGCACCGGCGCGTGGGATGGTGCTCCCGCATCCGAGGGCGCCTATCTCGTCGGGCTCGAACGAGGCCTCGATCTGTCGGGGCACCGCGCGCGGCTGCTGACGCGCGAACTCGTGGATGAGGCCGACCTGATTCTGACGATGGCGCGCCACCATCGCGCGCGCGTCGACGAGCTGGGCGGCGAGGGGAAGGTGTTCGTGCTCGCCGAGTACGCGGGAAAGGGCGACGACGAAGTCAGCGACCCGTTCGGCGGTGACCTCGCCGTCTACCGCGACACGGCCCAGGAGCTCGAAGCGCTCGCGGAGGCCGTCGCCGACCGTCTCTCCGCGGAGAGCAAACGTGGAGATCAGCGCTAGAACGCGTCTGCTGACGGTCATCGGCGATCCGGTGGCCCACTCGCTGTCTCCCGCGATGCACAACGCGGCGTTTCGCGCGCTGGGCATCGATGCCGTGTACGTCGCGCTGCACGTCCCCCGCGAGTCGCTCGCGCAGGTGCTGGCAATGCAAACGGCGACGCGCGGTGCGGGCAACGTGACAGTCCCTCACAAAGAAGCAGTCGAACGATCCGTCACGCGCAAAACGGATGTGTGCGCGCGCGTGGGAGCCTGCAATACTTTTTGGATCGAAGACGGCGCGCTCGTTGGGGACAACACCGACGTGTTCGGCGTGACCGCGGCGCTGGCGAAGCTCGGGGCGCCAGCGAAGGGGGCTCGATGGCTGGTGGTCGGAACCGGCGGGTCCGCGCGCGCGACCGCGGTCGCGGCGGCCGATCTCGGTGCCACGCTGTTCGTACGCTCACGCGACGGCCGTCGCGCCAGAGCGTTCGCGGCCTGGTCCAACCAGATCGGCGTCGCCACCGAGATCGCGAACGGCGCCGTCGAGATCGACGTCGTCATCAACGCCACACCGCTGGGGCTGGCCGGCCACGATCCACTGCCGGTCGACGTGAACCACATGCCCGGCGCGCAGAAGGCGCTCGATCTGGTGTACGCGCCCGGGGAAACGCGCTGGGTCCACGCGCTCCGCGAGCGCGGCATCGACGCTGCCGACGGCCGGGAGATGCTGGTACAGCAGGGCGCCGCCGCTTTTGCGCGATTCTTTCCCGGCATCGCCGCACCCACGGAGGTCATGCGCGCCGCCGTTCAACGGGCGCTGCGACATTGAACATTGAGCACTGGACATTCGACGTTCGCATTCGAGCAGCTCCTCCTGCCCGCCGAGTGTGCCCTGTGCCATGGGTTGCTCGGCGAGCGCGATGCGGCCCCCCCCAACCCCCATCTCATCTGCGCCGTCTGCCGAACCCGATTCCGGACTGTGCGCCCGCCGTGGTGTGAGCGCTGCGGGCAGCCGGAGCCAACCTTCGGACCGTGCCGTCTCTGCGCCGAGTGGCCCGCGGCTCTCAAGACCGTGCGGTCCGCCGTCTGGCTCCTGGAGGGCGCACAGCAGGCGGTGTACGCGCTGAAGTACGGCGGGCTTTCGCGGATCGCCGACGATCTGGCGCTCGTGACGGCGCCGCTGCGCCCCCGGACCGACGATACGACGGCGCTCATCCCCATCCCGCTGGCGCCGAAGCGGTTGCAGCAGCGCGGCTACAATCAGAGTGAGCTGCTGGCGCGCGCCCTGGCCAGACAGTGGCGGATTCCCGTGCTTCCCGATCTGCTCCGTCGCACGCGTGAAACGCCGACGCAAACGGCGTTGACACCGGGGACGCGTCTGGCGAACGTCGCTGGGGCATTTGACGTGCGGCGTGCGGCGTGGGACGTGTGGCGCAGACGCCTGCCTGGCAGCGCCGCACGCGACACGCCGCACGTCACGCTCGTGCTCGTCGACGATGTCTTTACGACGGGCGCAACACTCGCCGAGGCAGCGAGAGCGCTCGAACAAGCCGGTGCGACAACGATTCACGCGGTGACGTTCGCACGCGCCGCGATTCCTGACTTCACCTAAGGAGCGGAGATGGCAGTGCGGGTAGGGATCAACGGGTTCGGCCGCATCGGGCGCAACGTGGTTCGCGCCGCCACGATGGCCAAGCTGGCAGACGTGGAATTCGTCGGCGTCAACGACATCACCGATACGAAGACGCTGGCCCATCTGCTCAAGTACGACTCGGTGCACGGCCGCTTTCCGGGGACCGTCGAAGCCAAGGGTGACGCGCTGGTGGTCAACGGCAAGACGATCAAGGTCTCGGCGATCAAGGAGCCCGAGAAGCTGCCGTGGAAGGACCTGGGAGTCGAATACGTCCTGGAGAGCACCGGCCGTTTTACCGATCGCGACAACGCCGCCAAGCATCTCACGGCCGGCGCCAAGAAGGTCGTGATCTCCGCGCCCGCCAAGGGCGAAGACATCACGATCTGCATGGGCGTGAACAACGACAAATACGATCCCGCCAAGCACCACATCATCTCGAACGCATCCTGCACCACGAACTGCCTCGTGCCGATGGTGAAAGTCGTCATGGACAACTTCGGGTTCAAGCACGGGTTCATGACGACCGTACACTCCTATACCAACGACCAGCAGATCCTCGATTTGCCGCACAAAGACCTGCGCCGTGCGCGCGCGGCCGCACTCAGCATCATCCCAACGACGACCGGCGCCGCCAAAGCGACCGGGCTCGTCATTCCCGAGGTCAAAGGCAAGATCGACGGCATCTCGCTGCGCGTCCCGACGCCCGACGTCTCGATCGTCGAGCTCGTCGCGGACGTGGAGAAGTCCACGAGCGTCGAAGCCGTGAACGCCGCGTTCAAGCAGGCCGCCGCGTCGGGACCGCTCAAGGGCATCCTCGAGACGAGCGATGAGCCGCTGGTCTCGCACGACTACATCGGCAACTTGTACTCGAGCGTCATCGACACGATGTCGACCGCGGTCATCGACGGAACGCTGGTCCACGTGTCGTCATGGTATGACAACGAGATGGGCTACTCGGCGCGCTGCGTCGACCTGCTGGCCTACCTCGGACGCCGCCGTTGAAGAAGAAAAGCCTGCGGGATCTCCCCCCGCAGGCGCTGGACGGGAAGCGCGCGCTCACCCGGGTCGACTTCAACGTGCCGCTGAAGCACGGGCAGGTCACGGACGACACGCGCCTGCGCGCTTCGCTGCCGACCATCAAGTACCTCCGTGAGCAGGGCGCGCGCGTCGTGCTGCTCTCGCACCTCGGCCGTCCGAAGGGCGGTCCCGATCCGCAGTACTCGTTGCAGCAGATCGTCCCCAATCTCGAGAAGCTGCTGGGCGCGCCGGTCGAGTTCATCCCCGATCCGGCGAACGGCGCCGCGACGAGCCGGCGCCTGACTCGCGGCGGCGTCGCGCTCGTCGAGAACACGCGGTTCTCGCCCGGAGAAGAGCAGAACGATCCAGCGTTGGCCAAAACGTTCGCGGCACTCGGCGACCTCTACGTGAACGACGCGTTCGGTTCGGCCCATCGCGCCCACGCGTCGACGGAAGCGGTGGCGCATCTGCTGCAGCCCGCGGTCGCCGGGTTCTTGATGGAAAAAGAACTGCAGTATCTCGGGCAGCTGCTCGAGA
>JBLNGI010000209.1:0-2577 GCA_050264615.1 Gemmatimonadota bacterium | reverse complement strand
GCTGAGCTGCGTGACATTGGTCGTGTTGATTTGGTCGAGCGTGGAGTAGCGTGAGTTGCCCGGCTCACCACCGGCCACGCGCCAATCTGCTCCCGGCGTCTGCGGTTGCTGGCGCGAGGGCGAGCAGGCTGCGAGGAGAAGCAGCAGCCCAACGTGGGCCTTCATGCGGTTCCTTGGAGGTCGCGAAACCCCCAATTCTACCGCCGATTCTGCGGGCAAGTAGGAGGGGGCCGGAGCCCCCCCTCCACTCCCGGTCAAGCTAGAACGCCCACCCCGCAAGAATCAGGAACGAGCGGGTCTTGTAGCTCTCCGGGCTCGTGACGGTGCTGAGCTTCAGGTCGGTGAGGCCGTAGATGTAACGACCCTCGATCGTGATCGCGCTCGCCGCGCCGAGCCGGGCGCCGCCGCCGATGACCGCCGCGTAGCTGGTGGTCGGGCGATCGGTATCGGGACAGGCGCTGCCGGCCGCGCGGCACCGCAGCTCGAACGAGACCTGTGGACCGGCGTAGGCAAACGGCGCGATCCCGGGCGATGGGAACAGCGCCCGCACGAAGACCGGTACGTCCACGTAGTCGAGCTTGCGCTCGTCGGGTGAGCCCGAGCCATCGAGACCCCGCTGCGCGTACAGCGCCTCGAAGCCGAAGCCGAGCGTGTTGCGTCCGGTGCCGAACGACAGGCCGGCGGCGTACCCCGTACGGTGGTCGAGATTGCCGGGGAGGACGCCGCTGTTCGTCACGTTGCCGAACGACAATCCACCTTTCAAAGCCACGCCGCCCTGCGCCGATGCCACGCTCGTGGCGCCGAGAGCGGTCGCGAGGAGACACGCCAAAATGCGTTTCATAGTCTGACCTCCCGTGTGTTTCCCGAGCTACACCCGGGAGGGAGGGATTGTTGCTGGTTAAGCCGTGTTCAAGATGAAACCATCACCCTGAGGTCCTCCAAAGATCAATGGGCTTCGCCACACCTTTGGGCCGGAAGGGCAGCGCGATCTTGCGTCCCTGCCCCGCCGATGCGTACGCCGCGTACAGCACTTCCTGCACCACGCGGCCTGTTTCGCCATCGGCGATAGGCGTCTCCTTTCCACGGACGCAGCGCGCGAAATGCCGCATTTCCTGGGGGAAGCCGTAATTCCAATGCTCCTCGAACACCGGATACGTCCAGCCCTTGGTGCTCGCCGCTTTCTCAACCGCGTAGCCGAATCCGACCTCGGAGTACGTCGGCAATGCGTTGCCCATCAGCATGTCGGCGTAGGTCTGGCCTTTGTCGCCGAACACTTCGATCGAATCGTCCATGCCGCCCGGCCGGTTCCAGCTGCTTTCGACCATGCCGACGGACCCGTTCTCGAACTCGAGAATGGTGATCGCTTCGTCCTCGCCTTTGGTCTTGTTCTGGTGCACCTGCGTCGACATCTGCGCGTACACGCTCGTGATCTTCAGTTTGCCCAGGAACCACCAGCAGAAGGCAATGCCGTGACAGCCGAGGTCCATCACCGCGCCGCCGCCCGATTGCTCCACGTCCCAGAACCAGTCGGAGTGCGGCCCGGAGTGCTTCTCTCCCTGCTTCACCAGATGGACACGCCCAAACGCTCCTTCATCTGCCATTTGCTTGGCCTTCACGTACTTCGGGGCGAAGAACAGCTCTTCGGCGTATAGCAGCAGCACGCCGGCTTTCGCGCACGCTTCGATCATGGCGTCGGCTTCCTCGAGCGTGATGCACAGGGGCTTTTCGCATACGACGTGCTTGCCGGCTCGCGCCGCGTCGATCGTGATCTGCGCGTGCAGGCGATTGGGGGCCGTGATCGAGATCAGCTCGACCTCGGGGCTCTTCAGCAGCTCGCGGTAATCGCTGTAGGCGTGCGGAGCGCCATGACGCTTGGCGAACGCGGCCGCGTTGCCCTTGGTCGGCGACGCGACGGCGACCAGCTCCGCAACGTCGGGACTTGCCTTCACAGCTCCGGCGATGCAATCGGCCTGGAACCGCGAGCCGACAATGCCGACTTTGACTGGACCGTTACCGGTCACGGGCTGTGCGCTCGGCCACCCGGACCCGTACGAATTTGCGGATCAGCCCCTTGGGCAGCGGGCGGTCGAGCGGAAATCGGAGGGTGCCCTTGCCCGCGCGGTAGGGCGCGAGCTCTTTCTTCAATTCGCGCGCGACAGCGCCAATCGCCGGAAAAATGCTCACGTGCTCCTTGAACGCCGCGATGTACACCAGATACCTGCCGTTCAGGTCGAACGTCGGGATCCCGTAGCTGATCCGTTCGGTGACGCGCGGCGCCGTCGCTTTCACCAGGGCGCGGAGCTCCTTCAGTTTCTTCCGCGTCTCTGGAGAGGCGGCTGCGATGTACGCCTGGACCGAACTGGCTTTCGATCTCATCGTGCCTCGTCCTTCACACTCTGCAGGGGGCGCTCGGCCGACCTTGTCCTCAATGACACAGGCCTGCCGAGCGCAGGCTTTAGCCTCTCGACACTATTCGAGCTGCCCCCGCACGGCGCCACCCGGGAACGCGCTGCTGTGCACGTTGACGTAGTAGCCGGACGGATTCGCCAGGAGATCGGCGAGAACGGCGGCGGCGCG
>JBLNGI010000208.1:0-5194 GCA_050264615.1 Gemmatimonadota bacterium | reverse complement strand
CGGTCAGGCCGGCGTGGGTTGCCGCGTCGGCGGCGACGCCTTGCAGGTAGACCCGCTTCGATCCTCGCAACGGCAGCAGCTTGCCCTTGTTCTCGAGCAGGACCAGCGCGCGCCGCTGCGCATCGAGCGCGGCCGCCTGGAACGCGGCGTTCCCCACGACGCTCGTCGCGGTTCCTGGACTGACGTAGGGATTCTCGAACAGGCCGAGCGCGAACTTTTGGGTGAGCACGCGTACCACCGAGGTGTCGAGCTGGGCTTCGCTGAGCTCGCCGGCACGCACCGCGTCGACCAGCATGTCGGCTCGCTCGGTCCCGCCGAACTGATCGACCCCCGCCCGCACCGCTTTCACGAATCGCGCCCGCATCGACAGGCTCTCCACGCCCCAGGGCATGCCGAGATCGGCGAACGAGGGCCGCTCTCCCGCCGGCGCGCCGTTCTTGCAGCGCTCGTTGCAGTCCCATGTGATCGCCCAATCGGTCACGACGATCCCGCGAAACCCGTAGCGCGTGCGCAGCATGTCCGTGAGGAGCTGCCGGTTGTAGCCTGCTCCCACCGGCTCGATCGACTGTCCGTTCCAGGTCGCGCCCTCGAGGATCGAGTACGTCGGCATGACACCGGCGCCATTCGCGGCAAAGGCGCCCAGGAAGGGCCGAATGTGATAATCCAGATTGTTGCCCGGGAAGACCGCGAAGCGACCGTAGTAGCTGTGACTGTCGAAGCCGTCCCTGGCGGCGCCATAGCCGACCCAGTGCTTCACGACCGTGATGACGCTGCCGGAATCGAGGCCCGCCGTGCCATGTTGGAAACCGGTCACGTACGCCTTGACCATGCGTCCCGCGAGATCGGCATCCTCGCCGAACGTGCCCTGGATGCGGCCCCAGCGGGGCTCGGTCGCGAGGTCTGCCTGCGGCGAGAGGGCCATGTGGATCCCGACCGCGCGATACTCCTGCCGGGCAATGTCGCCGAAGCGGCGCACGAGCGCCGTATCGCCGATCGCGGCGAACCCAAGCGCTTCCGGCCACTGCGAGAAGCGGTTCGCCTGCGTCGTCGCACCGACGACGAATTGGAAATGATTGCGCGGATCGGTACTGATGGTCAGCGGAATACCCAGGCGGGTATTCTCGGCGATGCGTTGCAGGGCGTTGTTCTGCGCGGCGAGCGCCGCCGGATCACCGGCGAGTCGCGTGATCATGCTGTTGACCTTCACGCTGTCGATCAGCGCGCGATTGGCGGCCGTGTCGTACTGCCCGCCGAAGCCGACGCCGCCCGTGGGCCCGGTGGTGCGGGCGGTGCCGTGCATCATCACGCCGGCTTTTTCCTCGAGCGTCATGCGCCCGACGAGGTCGCGCGCGCGCTGCTCGGGGGTGAGGCGCCAATCCTCGTAGCGATCGAGCGTGCCGTTGCGGTTCAGGTCCTTGAACCGCTGGCCGTCCAGTTGCAGCACGGGCGCCTGGACGGCCAGGATGAGGAGCAGTGCGTTCACATGCCCTGACGCTGGGCCGTGGGCGGCAGGATGCCGTTCAGCCGCAGATAATTCGCTTCCTGGCTGTAGTGATCCGCCCAATCGCCGACCGTGATGAGGACGGCGGACGCGCGCGTCAGGTTCATGCCGAACATCGAGACCGGTGCACCGAGGTTCGAGTCATCCAGCTTGGCGAACGTCTGCTCGCAGAACTGGAACGTTTCTTTGAGTCGCGCGATCAGTTGTTCCTTAGTGGCGGTGGTGTCCATCTTGGCGCGCTGCGGAACGTCGATGCCCGCGGTCTTGCCGCACAGCATGTCGTTGCCCTCGTTCGCCAGGTGCACCTGGATCTGGGCGAAGCTCATCTGCGCCGGGGTCGGACGATAGTTGTACTTCTCCGCCGGCATCGCCTCGGCGGCCGCCACCAGGATGCGCGCGTAGCGCTGGGTCATCTGACGCAGCGCGTCGGCGACGGGACTGGTCGAACGCGCGGGCGCCGCGGCGGGTGCTGCCTGGGCTGAGACCGCTTGGGGCAACGCGGCCAGGGCGATCATCAGCAAAGTGCGTGCGTGCATGTAGTCCTCCAATTGGTGAAGCGTTGTGTCGACGGCTGTGAGTGATCAGGTCCCTCTCGGCGCGGCGGGTTTGGCCGCGTAGATGAATTCATAGTAATCGCGCATCTTGAGGCCCGCAGCGGCCGCTTCGTCCACGATCACGATCGCGTCGCGGTGCAGCTGCAGCGCGCTCGCGGTCACCATGCTGGTGACCGGCCCCTCCACGGCCTGTTCAATCGCGGTGGCTTTCGATTTGCCGCTCGCCACCAGCACCAGCTTGCGGGCTTCGAGAATTGTGCCGACCCCCATCGTGATCGCATACACGGGAACGTCCTCGCGGCGCTCGAAGAAGCGCGCATTGTCGTCGATCGTCTGCTTGGAGAGCGTCTTGAGTCTCGTGCGCGAGCTGAGCGAGCTGGTGGGCTCGTTGAAGCCGATGTGGCCGTCCGCCCCGATCCCCAGGATCTGCAAATCGATCCCGCCGCACTCCACGATGCGCTTCTCATACCACTGGCAGAAGGCGGGATAGTTGCTGGTCGTACCCGACGGGATGTTGATGTTCTGGGGCGGAATGTTGACGTGGCTGAAGAAATGCTCGTGCATGAAATGGTGGTAGCTCTGCGGGTGGGTCACGTTCAATCCGACGTACTCGTCGAGGTTGAACGTGGTCACACGCGAGAAGTCGAGCTGTTCTCGATCGTGCAGGCGCACCAGCTCTTTATACAGGCCGAGCGGCGTCGATCCGGTCGCCATGCCGAGCACGGCGTTGGGTTTGGTGTTGAGCAGCTCGGCGACGAGCTGTGCCGCCAGCCTGCTCATGGCTTCGTAATCGCGCTGGATGATGACTTCCATGGCCCGGGATTCTGGCGCAATTGCGGCGGATGCGCCAGTTGGCGCGACTCCGGAGCGAACCTTCTGGGACTCCGATCCCGTAGTAAGATTCCGGATCATGCCTGAACCACTCCACGATCGCGTCGTCGCGGCCATCGGTCAGCAATACGAAGTCGAGCAGGAAATCGGACGGGGCGGAATGTCGGTCGTGTTCCGCGCCCGCGACCGCCGGCTCAACCGGCTCGTCGCCATCAAGGTCCTGCCGCCCGAGCTGGCGTACGACCCCGCGATTCGCACCCGCTTCACGCGCGAGGCGCAGACCGCCGCGCAGCTCACGCATGCCCATATCGTCCCGATCTACGACGTCGGCGAGACGGACGGCGTCGCGCATTTCGTCATGGCGCTCGTCACCGGCGGCAATCTCGCCGAGTTGCTGGCGCGCGAGCCGCGGCCGCCGATTGAGGAAGCACGGCGCATCCTGCGCGAGATCGCCGACGCGCTCGCATACGCGCACACGCGCGGCGTGATCCATCGCGACATCAAGCCCGACAACATCCTGCTCGACGCCGCGAGCGGTCGCGCGATGGTCAGCGACTTCGGAATTGCGCGCGCCATCGAGGCGGGAACGAGACTGACGGTCACGGGAGCCGCGGTGGGCACGCCGACCTACATGTCGCCCGAACAGGCGATGGGCGAGCGCGACATCGACGGGCGGAGCGATATCTACTCGCTCGGCGTGATCGGCTATCAGATGCTGACCGGCCGGGTGCCGTTCGCCGCCGGGAATCCGATGGCGCTGCTGCTCAAGCACGTGGGCGAACGGCCGCGTCCAGTCAGCGAGCTGCGGCCCGAGGTACCCAAGGGCCTGCGCGACGCGATCGATCGCGCCCTCCTCAAGGAGCCCGAGGAGCGCTGGCCGACGGCCGCCTCGTTGCGCGACGCGCTGTCCGGTGGCGACGCTCCGGTGTCGTCGTGGCGCGCCGAGCAGCGCGAGCCGGTGCGGTACACGTCGCCGCGGCCGGCTGCGAAGCGCACCGGTTCACCCGCGCCCGTGGCACCTGGCGCCGGCGTCGTCATCGAGCCCGCCCATCTCGCCTCGTTCACGCCGGAGCAGCGCCAGGACATCCGGCTGTGGCATGGCCGCATTCACATCCTCGACCGGATCAAGGCGATGCGCGGGTACACCGTGCTCACCCTCGCGGCGCTCGTGGGGGGGATCGTCGGGTTCGTCACGGGAATCATGGAGGCCCCGCCGCTGGTGCTTTCGCCGATCGTGCCGATCTACATGGGCACCAAGTGGTGGCTCAGGGCTCAGTCATTGCGCCGGAGCGGTCTCAAACTGCGCCGGGTGCTGCTCATGCCGCGGGCCGTGTGGGTCTTGCCGGCCCCCCAACCCTCGGTGGTGGAGAAGGAGCTGGCGAAACTGGCGCCGCGCGAGGTCCTGGAAGGGTCGGGCGGCGCGGCGTTGCGGCAGGCCGTCGAGGACCGGATCGCGATCATGCAAATGATGTCGGCCCTGTCGCCAGCCGACCGCGCGCTGTTGCCGGACCTGACAGCGACCGTCAACGCGCTGGTCGATCGCGTGGTCCACATCGCGCGGATGTTGCAGCAGCTCGACGCGGAGACCGACCCCCGGATTGCGAAGCACCTGGAAGGACAGCGCGGCACGCTGCGCCGCCAGCTCGAGTCCGCCGGCACGGCGCTGCAGAACATCAGGCTCGACCTGATCAGATTCCGCTCGTCAGGGCTGGAATCGGCGCTCGCCGACGTGACCAGCGCGACCCAGCAGGCGCGCGCCCTGTCGCGCGAGATCGCCACCGCGCTCGAGGCGGTCGAGGAAGTGAAAGGCCTCTAGGGCCCATGGTCGATTCTGGCGCCCGTCGTTCGTCGCATTGGGTGCAAGGAAGCATCGACCAAGGCCCGTTTCAGGAGGAACCATGACTTCCGCAGTTCACGCTCTTCCGGGCATGCAGAAGCGCCCGGTGGCCGGCTACATCCTCACCGCGCTCGTAGCCCTGTTTCTGGCGTTCGACACCACGCTCAAAGTGCTGGGGCTGCCCGCTGCGGTGCAGGGCACGATGAATCTCGGGTACCCTGCACAGTCGGTCGTCTGGATCGGCACGATCCAGCTCATCTGCCTCGTCCTGTATCTCGTGCCGCGCACCACGGTTCTGGGAGCCGTACTGTTGACCGGTTACCTCGGCGGCGCTGTCGCCAGCCAGGTGCGGGTCGAGGCGCCGTTGTTCAGTCACGTGCTGTTCCCGATCTACACGGCGGCGCTGATGTGGGGTGGGGTCTATCTGCGTGAGACTCGGGTGCGCGCCGTGGTGCCAGTGCGGCGCTAGGG
>JBLNGI010000207.1:0-7840 GCA_050264615.1 Gemmatimonadota bacterium | reverse complement strand
CGGTCGAAGAACGCGATCTCCTTGGGGTGCGCGGCATCGGTCCAGTCGAACACCGACACGCCACCCTGATACCACGACTGCGCCATGATGTCGCGGCCCGGCACCGGAATCAGCGAACCGTTGTGCGCCACGCAGTTCTCGTTCGCGGTCTGCGCCGCGGACAGCTTGTAGTAGCTCCGGAACGTCATCTGCCCGTTGTCGAGCGTGAACAGCGCATCGGCGCCCCACTCGGGCTTGTCGAACGAGCGGCACTTCGGCCCGCCGCCGCCGCCCCACTCGTCCGTGAACAGGATCTGCGTCCCGTCGTTGTTGAACGTCGCCGAGTGCCAATAGGAGAAGTTCGAATCGGCCACGGCCGCGAGTCGCCGCGGATGCGCAGGATCCTTGATGTCGAGCAGGATCCCGTAGCCGCCGCACGCGCCGCCCGCGAGGCCGATCGCCGGATAGACCGTGATGTCGTGGCACTGGTTGGGACCGGTGCGCCGGCGGTTGGTGTTGAACATCTTGTTCACGATCACCTGCGCACTGTCGCGCAACGCCTGGGTGTCGGCCGCGGTCGGCGTGCTTCCCGCGGGGGCGCCGCGCGCCTTCGCGATGCTGTCGAGCATCACCGTCCTCATGCGGTTCGGCATGACCCGTTGCATGCCGAAGAGCTCGACGACGATCGCCCCCTGGGCGCGCGCGCTGTCGGCGACGCGCTTGGCCTCGGCGATGTCCTCCGGCGCCTCACCGTGCTGCGGCGGCGGCGCGAGCGAGTCGAGGAATCTCGCTCCGCCGACGATCGCCGCCTGCTGCGGCGCGGCGAGCGGCACGCGGATCACTTCGATCCGAAACAGCGAGCTGTTGGGATTGGAGTCCGGGGTTTGCCGCACGCACCCCGGCAGCTCGCTGGGCGAGCGCACCGGCGCTGAGCCCGAAACGTAAATGTAGACGTTGTCTGGGTCGTTCGGGCTCGTAACGACGGTGTGCGTGTGCGAGCCGCGACACGTCTGCACGTTGGCGATGTATTTGGGACTCGTAATGTCGGTGATGTCGAAAATGCGGATGCCGCGCAGCCGCGCCTCCGACACCGAGTCGCGCACACCCTCGCCGCTGCAATCGAGCCGGCCGCCCGTGCCTTCGCCCGAGACGAACAACAGATTGCGGAACACCGACACGTCGCTCTGCGAGGCGGGGCAATAGTAGCCGATCTTCAGCGTGGGACGCGCCGGGTTCGAGATGTCCCACACCTGGAAGCCGTTGTAGTTGCCCTGGATCGCGAAGTTCTTGTAAAACGCGAGGTCGGAGTTGGTCGAGCTGTCGAACTTCGGGGGCGACGGCATGTTGGTGACGAGCCGCATATTCCACGTCGCCTGTGCCGCGTCGTGCAGTCCCGCCTTGAGACCGACGCGCGGATCGGGTCGGGGTGCCGTCGTGGACATGTCCGGCGCCGGCGTGGCACTGGATGCCCTAGCGCCACCGCCCCCCGAAGAAGCACAGGCGGCGAGCGAGAGCGCGGCGACGGCCGATAGCAGGCAACGGAACGATGTCATAATGGATCCCTATCTCGGGTTGGTGATTGCGGCACCGGGGGGGAGACCGAACATCTTCGCGGCAAGCATCCGCTGCATCCGCTCGATCTCGGTTGTCTGATCTGCGAATACGCCGCTCGCGATCTTGTAAACCGGATTCTCTTCCCCCGCACCCTTGCCGAACAGCTCATTGACCATCGTGATGGCACCCTCGTGGTGCTGGATCATGAAGCGCAGGAACAGTTCGTCGAACTCGGCACCACGCGCGCGATCGAGCTGCGCGAGCTGTTCGGTCGTGAGCATCCCCGGCATCATGTGCGCCTGACTCATCTCAGGCATCATCATGTGCGCGGGGTCGACGTGCGGGACCGGCTCGTGGCGCTCGGCGAGCCACTGCGCCAACAGGTCGATCTCGTCTGTCTGCCCCCGGACGATGCGCTCGCACAGCGTCCGCACATCCGGACTCGCGCCGTGCGACGGCGCCCATCCCGCGATCAGCAGCGCCTGCGCGTGGTGATAGATCATCCCCGACATGAACGCCACGTCGGCCGGCGTGTAGTCTTTCGCCGGGACTGAAGTCTGCGCGTGGGTCGACGTGGACATGGCGAGCGTTACGGCGAGCAACGAGTAGACGAAACGGCTCATGCCGCATTTTACCCCGCGGGACCGCTAGGCCGCAACGCCGGGGGGGCGGGGCGGGGCGGGGGCGGGGGCGGGGGCGGGGGGCTTAACTTTCCGTACCGTACTCCCGTAGTATCCCGGGCTCATGCGTTTGACTACCATCACCATCCTGCTGTGCTTCGTCGCCTCTGACCTTCCGAGCCAGAGTGTCATCGGCACCTGGCAAGGCTATTGGGCGCGCGCCGGCGACACCATGGCCGTCACGCTGCACATCCACCGCGACTCCGCCGGCCAATACGCCGCCACCTTCGACGCCGATCGCCTGCGCGTCAGCGGGATTCCGTTCTCGAGCGTCGGCATGCAAGGGGGGAGCGGCATCACCATGGTGCTGCGAGGCGATCGCACCACCGCCACGTTCGCCGGCACCCTCAGCGGCGACTCGATCAAGGGCACTTTGGTGGAGGATGGGTCGCCGGAAGGCACGTTCGCCTACGCGCGCTCGCGTGCTACTGCCGCGCCGTTCGAGGAGCGCGAAATCACATTCAACAACGGCGCTGTGCGCCTCGCCGGATCGCTCATAATCCCGAACCGCGAATCCCGAGTCCCCGCAGTTGTCTTCCTGCACGGGTCGGGCCCCGAAGGCCGGTGGGCGTCGCGGTTCCTTGCCAGCCAGCTCGCGACGCACGGCATCGCGGCGCTGATCTGGGACAAGCGCGGCGTGGGCCAGTCACGCGGCGACTGGCGTCAGGCCACTCCCGCTGACCTCGCCGGCGATGCCGCGGCCGCGGTCGCGCGGCTGCGCGCCGAGCCGCGGATCGACACCACGCGCATCGGGATCCACGGCCACAGCCAGGGCGGTACACTCGCGCCGATGGTGGCGGTACAGTCGCCGGGCGTCGCCTTTGTCATTGCTTCGGCAGGGGCCGGGCTGCCGATGGATTCGGTCGAGATCTTCAGCGTTCTGAATTCGATCTTGCCTGAAGCCAAAACCACGCGGGATTCCGCCGACGCGCGCGCGTACACGGGAGAGCTGGTCGCGGTCGCCTATCAAGGCCGCCCGCGCGCGCGGCTCGACTCCCTCGTGACCGCGTTCCAGGGTCGTCCGTGGTACTTCGCGCCGCCCGCGCCGGACAATTCCTACTGGACATTCTCGCGCGAGTACGCGCGATTTAGGCCGCTGGACTGGTGGGCCAGGGTGCGCGTCCCGGTGCTGCTGATCTATGGCGCCGCCGACCAGCGCGTCCCCGCGCGCGCGAGCGCCGAGCGGATCTCGGCCACCGTGCAACGGAACGCTGCCGACGTGGATCTAACAATCAGAATCCTGCCCGGCGCCGATCATACCTTCCGTCTCGCGCCCGGGCCCGGCGGGTGGCCACGCACCGCCCCCGATTACGTGCCAACATTGCTGCACTGGCTGGGAGGAAGATGAACCGCACCGTCCCGCTCATCGTCGCGTCCCTGCTTCCTACCGCAGCATGCGCGCAACAACCGCCTGCCGCGCAAACATTCAACTCTCGCCACTACCGCATCCGCGCCGTCACACTCACCGACGATCTCGACCACCCGTGGGGGCTCGCGTTCCTCCCCGACGGCCGCATGCTGGTCACAGAGCGCGTGGGCCGGCTGCGGATCGTCGCGGCGAACGGCACGCTCTCGGCTCCGATCGCCGGAGTGCCGGAAGTCGACGCGGACGGGCAGGGCGGGCTGCTCGACGTCGCGCTCGCGCCCGACTTCGCGCAGAGCCGCACGATCTACCTGAGCTTCGCCGAGCCGGGCGAGGGGGGCGGCTCGGGCACGAGTGTCGCCCGCGCGCGCCTGGGTGAAAACCGGCTCGACAACGTGCAGGTGATCTTTCGTCAGGAGCCCAAGGTCCGGGGCGGCGCGCACTTCGGCTCGCGGCTCGTGTTCGCGCGCGACGGGACGCTGTTCATCACCACGGGCGATCGCCAGAACCGTCCGTTCGTGCAGGACCTCTCGAAGCTGCAGGGCAAGGTCATTCGGATTCGCCCCGACGGCACGATCCCGCCCGATAATCCATTTGTGAATCGCGCTGGTGCGAGGCCCGAGATCTGGTCGTACGGCCATCGCAACATGCAGGGCGCCGCGCTGCATCCCGAGACCGGACAGCTCTGGACGGTGGAGCATGGCGCGCGCGGCGGTGACGAGCTGAACGCACCCAAGGCCGGCAAGAATTACGGCTGGCCGGTGATCACCTACGGGATCGATTACTCAGGCGCGCGGATCGGGGAAGGGCAGCGGAAAGAAGGAATGGAGCAGCCCGTCCACTACTGGGATCCCTCGATCGCGCCCAGCGGGCTGATGTTCTACACGGGCGACAAATTCCCCAACTGGAAGGGCAACGCCTTCGTCGGCGCACTCGGCTTCCAGCTGGTCGCGCGCCTCGAGCTCGACGGCGAGCGCGTGCGCGCCGAGGAGCGGTTGCTGGAGGGTTTTGGCCAGCGCATTCGCGCGGTGGTGCAGGGGCCCGATGGCTACATCTATTTGCTCACTGACGACGATGACGGCCGCATCGTGCGGCTCGAACCAATCTCGTGATTGGAGGCGCAATGCGGATCGCCAGCCTGATGTTTTGCCTTGCAGTCTCATCGACACTCGCCGGCCAGACGCCTCCGGCGCCGCAGCAGGCGAGCGAGCGCGAAGCAGTGCGGCGCGCGGCGCTCGACTATCTCGAAGGGTTCTACGAGGGCGATTCGTCCAAACTCGTGCGCAGCGTACGGCCCGACGTGCGCAAGGCGGGCTTCTACCGCCAGGGTTCGGCTCCGTACGCCGCCGAGGAGATGCCCTTCAAGGACATAATCGCGTACGCGAACAACTTCAAGAAAGCGGGGCGCACCACGCCGGCGACCGCGCCGCGTGAGGTCACCGTCGGCGAGGTCAACGATCAGACCGCGACGGCGAAGGTCGTCGCGTGGTGGGGGATCGACTATCTCCACCTGGCCAAGTACGACGGCAAGTGGATGATCGTGAACGTGATCTGGCAATCACCGCCGCCGAAATAAGGGACAGCGTAGTCTCTCTCAGCAATCCTACCGTTCGCGTTCTGGGCGGGCTCGTCCTCGGGCTCGCCCTCGGCGCGCTCGCCGCGGCGACCGGGCACCCGGCGCTACGCGCGATCGCGAGCGGCATCGAGCCGCTCGGCACACTGTGGACCAACGCGATTCGCATGACCGTCATCCCGCTCGTGATCGCCCTCGTGATCACGGGCGTCGCGAACGCCGCCGATCTGCGCCACGTCGGCCGGCTCGGAGTGCGGGCGGTGCCGGCGTTCGTCGTGCTCCTGGTCGCGAGTGGGCTATTCGCCGTCCTGCTCGCCCCGCTCGCACTCGACCGACTGGCCATCCCCGAGGGCGTGGCGGCGACGTTGCGCGCCAGCACCCAGGACATGGCGAGGGTACCGGAGCTGCCAAGCCTCGTGGACCGTCTCCTGGCGAGCGTGCCCGCCAATCCGTTCCGCGCGATCGCGGATGCGGCGATGCTGCCGATCATCGTGTTCACGCTGTGCTTCGCCGTGGCGCTGGCGCAGCTGGATGCGGCCAAGCGCCAGCCCGTCGTACAGGTGTTCGCGAGCATCGGTGACGTGATGCTGGTCGTCGTGCGCTGGGTGCTCGCGTTCGCGCCGCTCGGGATCTTCGCGCTGGCCCTCGGCCTGGCCTCGCGGCTCGGCGCGGCGGCCGCCGCTGCGCTCGTGTTTTACATGATCACGCTCTCGGTGGTGTTGCTGCTCTTCACGCTGGTGCTCTACGGTGTGGCCGTCGTCGTCGGGAGAGTGCCGCTGGGACGCTTCGCGGCGGCTGCAGCGCCGGCGCAGGCCGTGGCCTTCAGCTCGCGCTCGTCGCTCGCGGCGCTGCCGGCGCTGATTGCGGGAGCGCGCGAGCGGCTGCACGCCTCACCACCCATTACCGGGTTCGTGCTGCCGTTCGCGGTGTCGGTCTTTCGGATCAACGTGCCCATCGCGTGGGTGGTCGGCGCGCTGTTCCTCGCCAAGCTCTACGGCGTGGAGCTCGGCGGAGCCGCCCTGATCGGGCTTGTGATCACCGCGACCCTCATCAGTTTTAGCGTGCCGGGGATTCCGAGCTCGAGCCTGTTTCTCCTCGCACCCGTGCTCGTCGATTTGGGACTCCCTCCGGAAGGGGCGGGGATCCTGATTGCGGTGGACGCGATTCCCGACATGTTCAAGACCACGTTGAACGTGACCTCGCACATGACCGTTGCCACCGTCGTCGACCAGAGCGGATCGTAACCGTGTCGGGGGGGGCGGGGGGCCTGCTGCTCGCGCTGCGCAGTCTGCTCTGGACGATTCTGTTGCCGGGGATGATGGCCGGTTACATCCCGCTGCGCTATTTCGGCGTGGCGCGGGTGCGGCTCGACCTTACCAATCCACGGCAGCTGCTCGGCCTCGCCGTCATCGCCCTCGGCGTCGCGCTGCTCGCGGCGTGCATCTGGGAATTCGCCCGGCGCGGCCGCGGCACGCTGTCGCCCGTCGATCCGCCGAAAGAGCTGGTGGTCCACGGTCTGTACCGCTACGTGCGCAATCCGATGTACGTCGCCGTCAGCGCGATCGTCCTGGGCGAAGCCCTGCTCGCGCGCTCGACGGCGCTCCTCCTCTATTGGGCGATTTTTTTCACGCTGGTGAACCTGTTCGTGCGCTTCTACGAGGAGCCAGCGTTGCGGCGGCAGTTCGGGGATTCGTACCTGCGTTACACCGAACGGGTCGGACGTTGGCTGCCGAGGTTACCTTCATCGCCGTGAAATCGATGGCGGCCGCCTTGCTCGTCATTCTCGCTCCCGCCTGCGTGAACCGCGGGCCCTCGAAGACATCCACGGCTGACAGCACCGCGGTCATGACCGCGCTGGAGGAATACCGCCAGGCCTGGCTCAAGGGCGACACCGCGGCAGCGCTGCGCCATGTGTCGAACGACATCCGGATCATGATCTCGGGGATCCCCGACATCGACGGCAAGGACGCGACCCGCAAAGTGTTCGTCGATGAGATGGCGACGTATCAGATTCCCACGCTCACGCTGAACCATCAGGACGTGATCGTGCGCGGCGATCACGCGATCGACATCGGCACCTACGAGGAGATTCAGGTTCCCAAGACCGGTGTGCCGATCCACAATCGCGGCCGGTTCATGACGATCTGGCGGCGTGAAGGGACGGAGTGGCGCATCGTGCGCTACATGCTCAATTAGCCAACCTGACGAGGGATCCGCGTGCTATTTGCCGCGTTCTGTCTTGCGATAACTATCCAAGAGCCACCGCCGCCCGAGATCACGACTCGCATCGTGACGGCGCACGAATGGGTCAGCCGCATTGGTCGTCAAATGCAGGACTCGATCTGGCCGGGCTTTCGTCCCGACACGATCCCCGTCCTCTACGTGATCCGTGGCAAGGGCACGCTGCTGCTCGGATGGCGTGGCGAATTGCCCGCGGGATTCGTTCCCGCCGTCTCCGATCTGCGCGAGCAACCCGGAGCTGCCGGCTGGCAGCCGGTGACCGATCGGGGCGCAGCGAGCACGGGCACGTCGCTCGCCGGCCGTCCCACCGCGCAGGTGGTAGTCGATTCGCAGGGCATCGCGGCGCTCGTGGGTCTGACGACCCACGAGGCATTCCATGTGTTCGAGACCGCGTCACGCCAGGCGGGGAAGCGCTTCGGCCAGCAGGAGAACGCGTTGCTGGTCACGAGT
>JBLNGI010000206.1:0-20549 GCA_050264615.1 Gemmatimonadota bacterium | reverse complement strand
CCTTCACGCTCCCTCGATAAACGTTAGCTTGCCTTTATGAACCCGTCAGTCGCTCACGTCGGCATCGCCGTCACGAGCATCACCGAAGCCCTGCCCTTCTACCGCGACGTCCTCGGCCTCGCGCCGGGGCACCCGGAAGCCGCCGATGGGGCCCGGATCGTCAGCCTGCATTTCGGTCCAGTGGACGTCGAGCTGCTCGAGCCGAGCGACCCCGCGAGTCCCATCGCCAAATTCCTCGCAAAACGCGGGCCGGGCATCCACCACGTGTGCTACCGCGTCCCCGATCTGGATGTCGCGCTACAGCGCTGCAAAACCGCTGGGTACCGCCTGGTCGACGAGAAGCCCCGCCGTGGAGCCGGCGGACGACGCATCGCGTTTCTGCATCCCAAATCGACCAACGGCATCCTGCTGGAGTTGACCGAGTAGCGCTGGTGAAACGCAGCGTGCTACGGTCGGGTTCCCTGAGCCGCGGTGCCGGCCGGTTGGCAACGGCCCACCGGACTCCCCGCGGCTTCCAGATGAACGTCGTAGACGAGCCAGCCGCCGCTGTGAGTCCGGATCACGTCGATCGGCAGCACCTGATTGCAGGTGTTGCGCTGGAGCTCGACCCGGTAGGTCCGCAGGTCGTCGCGTCCCGCCACGGGCAGTGGCCCTTCGATGATGCGGTATCCGCTATGGTCGAGGTACTTCTGGATCACGGTGAGGCGCTGTCGCAACACGTCGGAGTTCATGGATGCCGAGGCGGGCCCGCGTTCGGTGCCCCAGAGCTCGCCCATTCGTTGTTGGTTTTTGGCTTTCACCGCCGCGAGAAACTGGGCGACCGACTCGTTCATCGATTGCGGGACCGGCGTTGTGGCGCCAGGGTTCTTGCCGCACGCGGCACCTGCCAGCAAGAGCAGAGAGAGCGCGAGCCGTCGCTTCACGATAGCACACCCAGGGTGAGGACAAACCGAAGGTAAGACACCATGCGTCTCTACGTCAACATCGATCACGTCGCCACGCTGCGTGAAGCGCGCAAGACCGACGAACCCGACCCGGTGCAGGCGGCGGCGGCCTGCGAACGCGCGGGCGCCGACGGCATCACCGTGCATCTGCGCGAGGACCGGCGACATATTCAGGACGCCGACGTGGTCGCGCTCGCGAAACGCATCAAGACCGTTCTCAATCTGGAGCTCGGCGCCGCGCCGGAGATCGTGCGCATCGCGGCCCGCGTGAAGCCGTTTCAGGCGACGCTCGTCCCGGAACGCCGGCGCGAGATCACGACCGAGGGCGGCCTGGCCCTGCGGCGCGGTGATCGCCGGCTGCGCCTCGCGATCGAGCTGCTGCAGGACGCCGGCATTCGCGTGAGCCTGTTCATCGATCCGGCCCCGAATGTGATCGACCAGGCGCGCGCGCTGGGCGTGCCGGCCATCGAGCTACACACGGGACGCTACGCGCACAACTGGCGCCGTCCTGGTCCCCTGAACGAGCTGCGCCGCGCCGCGAGCCACGCCAAGAGCCTCGGCCTCGCGGTCCACGCAGGCCACGGACTCACCTACCAGAACGTCCAGCCGGTGGCCCGCATTCCGGAAATCGAAGAGCTGAACATCGGCCATTCGATCGTGAGCAATGCCGTCTATTGGGGCTTGGAGGAGGCGGTGCGCCGCATGAAAACGCTGGTGATTACGGCCCGAAATCCCTAGCTTGGAGGCGCCATGACCACGCCTGGCACTCCGCCCCTTGGTATGAGCGACTTCTTCGCCCTCGAGGCGGGGGAGTATCTCGACCGGCTCGACGGCCTGCTGCAAACGCCTGCGCCCGTAGCGGACGAAATGGTGCGGGTCGCGCGCGCCTTGCGCGGCAGCGCGCTCATGGCCAGCCAGCAGCCGATCGCGCGGGCGGCGATGGGACTCGAAGCGCTCGGCCGGGGGCTGCGCGAAGGACGGCGCCAATGGGACGTCGCGACGAAGCAGTTGGCGACTCGCGCGGTCGATGATCTGAGAGTCTTCGTTCGAAAAGTCGCGACCTGGACCAACGACGATACGGTGCAGGCCGAAGCGCTCGCCACGCAGCTCGAGCAGCTCGGCGGCGGGGGGGGGGGCCGCCCATCCGGTCAAGCGCGTGCCGCCGAAGTCACCGGCCTGGATGCGGGCGCACGTGCGTTCGTCGCGCGCGAGGGGGCGGCGATCGCGAGCGCACTCGACCGCGCCGGCCGCTTCCTGCGCACGAATCCGCTCGCGCGCGAACCGCTCCAGGCGGTGCTCAAGGCGATGCAGCCGCTGCGTGGCCTCGCGGCGCTCAACGACCTGCCTCCACTCCCCGATCTGCTCGAAGGCATCGAGCAGGCGATCGGTGAGCTGAGCCGCACCAGCTCGACGCCCGGGCCCGCCGCCGGCCTGGGCGACCGCGTCGCCGAGCTGTTCCAGATGGCGGCGACGTCGATCGCGCATGCCGCGCGTGAAGTCGCCGAGCGCGGCCGCCCCGACCCCGAGAGCGCCGAGTTCCGGCGATTTGCGGAGCTGCTGGTGCAGTTCATGGAGAGCGAGAGCGGCCCCGATGTCGTGCCGATCGAGCGCGTGGCGACGATTGTGCGACGCGGGACACCGCCCGCCGGAGATCGCGCGGCTCCGCTGGGGCGCGTCGAGCTCGTGAGTCACGGTGCGCACCTGCGCCAGGCGGCGGATTCACTCGAACGCGCGCCGAGCGCGACCCAGCGCGAGCTGCGGGCGCACACGCTCGGCGGGACGTTCCGGGCGCTGAGTGCGGCCGGCGGTGGTCCGGTCGCCGAGCGCGTGGCGGAGTTCGCGCAGGCCGCGCGGGAGGCCGTGACGAGCGGGATCGCCGTGAGCCAGCCTGCCCTGTTCGCGGCGGAGCTGCGTAAGGCGGGGGAGATTCTCGCGGCCTCAGGCACTGGGGGGGGCGACGAAACGGCGACAGCCGCCGCGCTCGCGGCCGTGACGCTCGCCGTACGTCGGTTGAGTGGCGGCGAACCTGCTGCCCCTCCTCCTCCACAACCTCCACCAACCTCCACCAAACCTCCACAACCTCCGGCGCCCGCCGAGGCATCGAACGACATCGCGGGAACCTGGACGGTCTATGAGCGCATGGTCGCGGCGGGGATCGGGCCTGCATCGTTGGAGGAGCTGATCTCGGGAACCCCGGGTACCCCGGGTCGTGTGCCCGGGGCTCGCCAGGGCAACGGTGCCGAGGCCGTCGACATCCGGACGCTCCTCTATAAGGGCGATCGCGCGCGCCAACGCGCGCAGGAGCTGCGCGAGCTCGCCAGGCGCTCGAGCGGCGAAACGCTGCGCGCGATCATCGACGAAGTCTGCGACCTCGTTGTCCTCGCCATCGAACCAGAGTAGTCGCAAGCGCGTTCACTGGGCCCCGCTGATCGGTTTGATCGTCAGCGTGGCGTTGCTCGCGTGGGTCCTGCACCGGATCAACCTGCGCGACGTATGGGCATACGCGCAGCACGCCAACGGGTGGCTCCTGCTGCTCACGGTCACGGTCGCGACGGTCACGTTCCCGGTGCGCACGCTGCGCTGGCAGCTGATCCTGCGCGACGCGCAGGGCAACCGGCTGCCGTTCGTGCCGCTGTGGCACGCCACGACCATCGGCTTCATGGCCAACAATCTGCTGCCGGCCCGCGCCGGTGAGGTGGCGCGCGCCTACGTCGCGTCGCAGCAAGTTCAGGTACGCTTCTCCACTGCGCTCGTGTCGATCGTCGTCGAGCGGGTGTTCGACGGGCTGGTCATGCTCGCCCTCATGGCGGTCGCCATCGCCGCACCGTCGTTCCCCGTGCACGCGGCCGTGGGCGGCCGGTCGCTCGCGGCGATTGCGGCGTCGACCGCGGTGCTGTTCGCCTTAATCCTGCTGATCGCGTTGCTCGTGGCGAACCGGCCCAGGTTCTGGCTTTTGCTGGTGGAGCGGCTCTCGCGCCGCACACTGCCGGCGAGGATTGCGGACCGAATCGTGCAGACCTCCGACGGCATCGTAGCGGGACTGCTCCCGCTCAAGCATCCGGCGCGCTTTCTGGGGGTCGTGCTGTGGTCGTTGCTGCTGTGGGTCAAGAACGCGGCGGCATTCGCGATCTGCTTCAGGGCCTTCGGACTCGACGTGCCCCTCGAGGCAGCCTTTCTGCTGCAAGGAATCATCGGGTTCGGCGTGGCTGTTCCGTCTACACCCGGCTACGTCGGTGTCTTCGAAGCGGCAGCCCTGGTCACCCTGGGGTTCTACGGCGTGGACTCGAGCCTCGCGGCGAGCTACGCGCTGACCTACCACGTGACGACCTTCATTCCGATCACCCTGCTTGGATTCTGGTCACTCTCGCGACTGCACCTGCGGCTGCGTGAGGTGCGCAAGGCCGCGGAGCAGGAGCAGTCGTGACCACGCTGCGAGTGATGGCTCACGCCAAGGTCAACCTGTTTCTCCGCATTCTGGCGCGGGAGTCGTCCGGGTTTCATCAGATCGAGACCGCGTTCTCGCTGCTCGAGCTGGCTGACGAGCTTGCGATCCAACGCACCAACGATGGCGTGACGCTACGGGTGGAGGGTCCCGATCTCGGCCCCGTCGAAGACAACCTCGCCGTGCGGGCGGCGCGGATGATTCTCGATGCGACCGGAAACCGGTTCGGGGTGGCCATCCAGCTCACCAAGCGCATCCCCGTGCGCGCCGGCCTGGGCGGCGGCTCGAGCGATGCCGCGGCGGCGTTGCACACCGTCAATGCGCTCGCGGGAAACGCGGTGCCGCGGCAGGAACTGATGCACTTCGCCACGCGCCTCGGCGCCGACGTCGCGTTCTTTGCGAGCGGCGCGCCGCTCGCGGTCGCCTGGGGGCGCGGCGAGCGTCAATTCCGGTTGACGGCACCGGGCTCGCTCCCTGCCCTGATTGCGCTGCCGCCGGTTCAGGTCTCGACACCGGACGCGTACAAGTGGTGGGACGAGCAGAATCCGTCGCCCCCCCCATCCCGCGGACCCGTGATGCTCGATGCCGAGGCGCTGGGTAGTTGGGGCAGCATCGGCCGCCTGGGGGGCAACGACTTCGAAGCAACCGTATTCGGCAAGCATCCGGAGCTGCGTTCGCTGTACGAGCGCATGGCCCAGACGGCGCCGCTGTGGGTGCGCATGTGCGGCTCGGGCAGCGCGATCGCCGCTGTCTATAAGAAGGAGAGGGACCGTGACGACGCGCTGCAGCGGCTCGGGGAAAAACAGCAACAGCTGATCAGGACTGCCACGCGGGCTATCGCTGCGCCCGCTCCTGAAACACTGCCCTAGCCTCGGCGAACGCGCGCAACGCACCGGCCTGCTCGGCGGGCGAATTCCACGCCGTGCTGGTCCGCGTGGTCTCCATGATGCGGTCGATCCAGCGCAAGAAGAAGGTCGCATCATCGGTCGAGCGGACCGGCTTGTCCCCCACCTGCACGTAGATCGGACTCGTCGAACCAAACGGATAGAGATCGAGTACCGGCAGCGTCGCTCGATCACTGTAAGCCCGCAGTACAAACCATCCGCTCTCGGTCACTGGAATCATGATCGTGTCAGTCAGGCTCTCGCGACGGCCGGCGAGCGGAATCGAGGCGACAACCTTGCCGTTGCCGATGATCTCCAGATGATCGATAGGGACATTGGACTGCAGGCTCACGCGCGCAGTCAGCTGACGGCTGATGGCTGACAGCCGAATTTCATCGCCGACCCCACGCCCATTCAGGGAGAACTCGAGCAGCGGCGCATTCGTCACGAACGTGCGCCCAGCCTTGATCCCCGCAAGCCAGCGACGGTGATCGAGTGTCGCACCGGAGTTCACGTATGTCCGGACGAGTCCAGGTGGTCCGCGCAGACTCGCGAAATTCGGAAACGCGTCGGTGCCCGCCGCGGCGGGGATCCGGAATCCGCAATTGAGCAGGCGATACCAGATCTCCGACGTGATCAGGTGATCCGAGTATCCCATCACTTCGAGATAATCGACTTTGCCGAGCGCGACATCGACCGGCAGTTGATAGTTGAGCGCTGCAGTGGTGTCGAAGGGATCGGGCCTCGAGTCGAACGGGTGGACGTACCCAACGAGCGCGGCTTGCGCGTGTGCGAGATCCGCCACAGTCGCGTTGGTCGGCGCGAGGCTGGACGCGGCGGTGTTGGGATAGCCCGCGTAATCGGGGAGCAGGTAATGCGACTTCAGGCCCAACAGCCCCATGTGGCCCCACACGCTGGTGTGGAATTCCTGGCCATGCATCAGCAGGAACGTGGCAGTCGAGACCGGATCCTTGTCCGTGCGGAAGTAGGCGATGTCGGGAATCCGCTGCTCTTTGTTGACGATCAGGTTTTCCACGACGTGCAGGTCTTCGGCGCCCGACTTAAAGGCGAGCCGGCGCGGCGTGTCACGGTACGCGCCGCCGTAATTCATGTGCACATGCAGGTCACCGCTCCACCAGCCGCGCGCCGGCAGATCGGCCAGCCGCTCCAGGACGACGCTGTACACGCTGCGCCCCTGAGCCGGGACAGCGACGTCGCCCCGCGCCACCTCATACTCGGGCCCGCGCCACACCTCCACGTGCACGTCCCCCGCGGGAACCGTCAGCTCGGCGGAGCCGTCCGAGTGGAAGTACGCGTACTCGAACTCGCGCTCTGCGCGATCGAACGCTTCGTCGGCGTGGCGCCACGCGTCGTCGGGTGCGTATCCGCGACCTTCCCGTGTCGTTACGGAGACGCGCGCCGACAGTGGCCGCCCAGCGCGATCCACGACATCCACCCGCATCCTGCCGACCGGCACACGATGGCGACGATCCCGCGCCTCCACCGGCTCCCTGCGCCCGCCTGGCACCTCGAGCACCCAGAGCGCGGTGTTGCCGTTCTCATTAGAGATGTAGGCAATGCGGCTGCCATCGCGCGACCAGCGCGGCGCGGTTGCGTCGAACTCGCCGTACGTCAACGGAAAAGGATCGCCGCCCTCGCTCGTCATGACCCACAGCTGATTCCACTGGCGGCCGAGGTAGGAGCTGTACACGATCCGCGTCCCGTCTGGCGACCAATCAGGACGCGCCTTCCAGGTGGTTTCTTCGTAGCGCAGCTCGCGCAGCGGCGCTCCCGGACGCGCCTCCATGCGCCAGAATCCGCCGGATCCGTGGATGTGACCGCGATTCGAGACGAGGACGAGCTCCTTCCCGTCCGGCGACCACGCGGGCGAGATGTAATGATCCCAGCGGCTGTAGTAGTAGCGCGGGAGGTTGCTGTCGTTGTCCTCGGTGAGACGCTCCGGCTCGCCGCCCGATGGTGTGACTGTAAATACGTGCCAGCGGCGGTTGAACACCGTCGAGACGAACGCGATGCGGGTCCCATCGGGCGACCAGCGCGGCTCGATGTTCACGGCGCCGTTCGAGGTGAGGGAGGTTACTCTCCCCGACTCGAGATCGAGCAGCTGTAGCTCGATCGCATCACGCGCATAACGCGCGAAGACCACTGACCGCCCGTCCGGCGACCAGTCGGGCTGATAGTCGTAGAATGGTCCGGACGTCAGCTGCGTCGCGACTCGTGACCCGAGCTTCTGACGCCACAAGCTCCCCTGCATCGAGTAAATCAACTCCGTCCCGTCAGGCGACCAGGCCGCCGCACTTGGCCCACTTGTGACTTGAGGGACGTACATCTCGCGCCAGTAGTAGGCGTGGGGCACATCGACCTGTTTGAGAACCGCCTCGCGCTGCGCGAGCAGCGCGGCGGGAACCAGCAGCAGCGCTAGCGCGACTCGTCGACCCATCGCTCGATCGCGGCGCGCAGCACCGGCAACGGCACCGCGCCGTTTTCCAGGACACGGTCGTGAAAGACGCGAATGTCGAACTTGTCGCGGAGCCTTTCCCGGGCAAACGCGCGCAGCCGCTGGATTTCGAGGCGGCCCAGCCCGTACGACAGCCCCTGCGCCGGCCACACGGGATACCGATCGACGACGACCTCGGCACGAAGCAGTGGTACATGCGTCTGCTCGCGGATGTAATCGATTGCCTGCGTGCGCGTCCAGCCTAACGCGTGAATGCCCGTGTCCACCACGAGCAACGTCGCCGACAGCGTGATGTCGGCGAGCATGCCGAACTGCTCCACGCCCGTCGAATACAGGCCCATCTCGTCGGCGAGCTGCTCGGCGTACTCGGCCCACCCCTCGCCCGTGCCCGGTGACCAGAAGTAGCGCCCGATGGCCGGGATCGAATCGCCGCGCTCCAGCGCGATCGTGCCCTGGAGATGGTGGCCGGGAATTGTTTCGTGGAAGGACAACGGCTCGAGATCGGCGCGCGATTTGCGCCGCGGGTCGTACGTGGAGACATAATAGATCCCCGGCCGGCTGCCATCCTCGGCCGGTGGATTCCACTCGCCCACGCTCTGGCGCTCGCGAAATGCCGGATACGGTTGCACCACCACCGGCGCCCGCGGCAGGCGCCCGAACCACTTCGGCATCTCCGCTTGCGCGCGCGCGAGCGCATCCCGTGCCGTCTGCAGCATCTCTTCACGCGTATGGAACGTGAACGCCGTGTCTCGGCGCAGCCGCTCGAGCAGCGCCGAGGCGTCCCCCGTTCGCATCGCGCGCTGTGCGACCAGGCGCATCGTCCGCCCGAGCTGCTCGACCGTGGCAATGCCGAGATTGTGGATCGAGTCGGCGGACAGGGCGAGGCCGGTCGTGGCGCGAATCGCCGCTTTGTAGCAGTCCGAGCCGTGCGGGTTGGCCGAGACGCCGATCGCCGTGCGCGCGCGCCCTAGGTACTCCGCGGCGAGGAAGTCGCGGTAGGCGCGCATGGCCGGCGTGATCTGCTGCGCGATGATCTGCGCGAGATCACGCCCGAATCCCGGCGTCGAATCTCTCCGCGCGGGATCGTACAGCGGCGACAGCTCGACGGGCGTTGCGAGCAGCGTGTCGAGCTCGTTGAGCGCGATCTGCACATTGCCGCGCGGCGCCGTGTAATGGCGCCGCAAGCCCTCACGGTGGTTCACCGTCTCTATGGCGATGTAACCCGGAATCGCGCGCCAGCGCGCGAGCACCTGGGCCCGCGCCTCGCCGCTGCCGACGGGCTGGAGCGCCGCGAGCGACGTGATCGTGGACAGCCAGCCGCCGCCGGTGTGCGCCACGCTCCACAGCTCGTACCGGCACACGCGCGTCGCCACAGAGCCCTCGAGCGCGTCGCGCATGATCCCGTAGGCGATCCACTCGGGCCGGCCGGCGATGCGTTTCGGGTTGACCCGCTTCAGCGCCGCCAGCCAGGCGTCTTCGCGCGCCTGCCAGCGCGCCAGCGACTCGGGGGAATTGTCCGGCAGCCGGTCGTGGCGGATGTTGGCGACGCCGTTCTGCGTTCCCGCGTCGGGATGCTGCTCGAAGTACGCCACCATATAACTGTCCGCCAGCTGGCGGACCTGGATCGCGAGCGAGTCCGTCCCGGCCTGGTGCGCGAGCAGTGCGAGCACGAGCGGGAGGGGGAGGGGGGGCGTCATGATCTGAGGTACAGCCGTTTGGGGTCGAGCACCTCGCGCAGGAGCTGGAGCTCGGCGGCGCTGGGGGGCTCGATGCGCGCGAGCTGCGGGCGCGCGCGCAGCGGCCACCCGACGCCCGCCTGCACCTGAGCCACTTCCACGCCCGGGTACAGCGCCGCGAGCACCAGCTCGCCGTTCTGTGCATCGCGCTCGAGGATCCCTCGATCGGTGATCACTTTGGCGACACGGTGGCCCGGACTGGTCAGGAAATCGACGCGCTCGGGGAATACGCGCGCCGAGAGCTTGGCGACGATCAGAATGCGCTGCGCGTGAATCGCGATCTCCGCGGCGCCGCCCGCACCGGGGAGCCGCACCTTGGGTTTGGCGTACGAGCCGATCACGGTCGTATTGATGTTCGCCTGCCGGTCCACCTGTGCGCCACCCAGGAAGCCGACTTCGATCCGGCCGTTCTGCAAGAACAGCTGAAACACATCGGCCATGCCGCATACCATCAGCGACCCGGTGACCAGCGCCGGATCGCCGATCGACACCGGCAGGCGTGACGGCGTCGCGCCCACCGCGCCCGATTCGTAGATCAGCACGAGATTGGGCGCGTGCAGGCGGCGCGCCAGATTGCACGCGAGGTTCGGCAAGCCGATGCCGACGAACACGACCTCGCCGTCCACGAGCTCGCGCGCCGCGACGGCGGCCATGATCTCGTCCGGCGAGTAGTCAGAAGCCGTAGTTCACTCCGGCGCTGAGCTGCTCGCTCGCCTTCAGCCGCTCGGCCAGGCGCGGCTGCTTTGCCATGTATTCGCTCCGATCGCGCACGCCGTAGACGAACTCATCTAGGTAATTCGCGAGCTGCCCCCGCTCGTTGGAGACCGCCTCCCAGCCCACATAGAAATCGTTGTCGCGGTCGTAGTAGCCCTGCGCGTAGGAAGGATGCGCGCCCCACGGTTCGACCACCACTGCACTGACCACTGGCGCGGGGATCAGGGTGCGATTCGGGTCGGCGCGAATCACGCGCTCGTCCACCAGTTCCTCCACCACCACGATGACCCGCTCCGACGCGAACGCCGCTTCCTTTTGAACGCCCAACAGGCCCCACACCTGCGTGTTGCCCTGCTCGTCGGCGCGCTGCGCGTGCACGATCGTCACATCGGGATTCAGCGCCGGCACCGTGGCCAGATCCTCACCGGTGTACGGACACCTGACCGACTTGATGCGCGGATTCGCCTGGGGCAGATCGGTACCGGCGTAGTCGCGCAGCGTCCAGAACGGCAGGCGCGCCGCGCCGGCGAGAAACCGCGCCACCATGCCGAAGTGGGAGTACTCTTCGATCTCGAGCTGCCCGCCTTCCACGGCGCGCCGGAACGCGTGCAACGAGCCGACGCCGGGATTTCCCGCCCACGAAAACACGAGTTTCTTCGCGCACCCCGCGGCGATCATCTGATCGTAGATGAGATCCGGCGTGAGCCGGCACAACGTGAGATCGCGCCGGCGCTGGCGAATGATCTCGTGACCGGCCGCGAACGAGATGAGGTGAGTGAATCCTTCGATGACGACGACGTCGCCGTCACGGACCAGGCGCGCGACGGCGTCCTGCAGCGAAACGACCTTTGAGCCGTCAGCCATCAGCCGTCAGCTCAATCACTCATTTCATGCAGGCATTCATCGATGATGCGGAGCGCGGTATCGACATCGTACTCGTCCACGACCAGCGGCGGGGCCAGCCTGAGGGAGCTCTTCCCGCAGCCGAGCAGCAGCAGTCCCTTCTTGAAGGCGCGGCTCACCAGCTCGTGCGGAATGGCGGGGGCGGGCTCGCGCGTGGCGCGGTCTTTCACGAATTCGACGCCCACCATGAGCCCGCGTCCGCGCACGTCGCCGATGGCGGCGTATTTCTCCTGCAGCCGGCGCGCGCCGCTGATCAGGCGGTCGCCCATCGTGGTGACGTTGGGCAGCAGCTCCTGCTGCACGATGTCGAGCGTCGCGAGCGCCGCCGCGCAGCACACGGGATTGCCGCCGAAGGTCGTGCCGTGCGCGCCCGGCTTCCATTTCATGATCGATTCTTTCGCGATGATGGCGCCGATCGGCATGCCGCTGCCCAGCCCCTTGGCCGACAGCAGGATGTCCGGCTCGATGCCGTCGTACTCGCACGCCCACATCTTGCCGCTACGCCCGATGCCGCTTTGGACTTCGTCGCACACGAGCAGGATGCCGTGGCGGTCACAGATCGCGCGCAAATCGCGCAGATAGCCGGCCGGCGGCACGACGTAGCCGCCCTCGCCCTGGATCGGCTCGACGAAAATGGCGGCCACGCTGTCGGGCGGCACTTTCTTGGCGAACAGCTCCTCTTCGATCCACGAGGTGCAGCGCGTGGTACACTCGGACGCGCCGCGGCAGTACTCGCAGCGATAGCGATAGCCGTACGGGACGTGGTGGATCTCGGGGACGAACGGCGCGAACCCGGCGCGTTGCACGGCTTTGCTCGCCGTCAGGCTCAGGCCGCCGTAACTGCGCCCGTGAAACGCGCCGAGGAATCCGACGATCGCCGGCCGTCCGGTCGAGTGGCGGGCCAGCTTGATCGCACCCTCGACCGCTTCGGTCCCCGAGTTCGACAAGAACACACGCTTCTTGCTCGGCCCGGGCGCGAGCTGCGCGAGCCGCTCGCACAACGCCGCGAAACTCTCGTAGTAGAAGTCGCTGCCGCAGATATGCAGGAACTTTGCGGCCGCGTCCTGCACCGCCTTCACGACTTTGGGATGCCCGTAGCCGGTCGACGCAACGGCGATGCCTGCCATGAAGTCGAGATAGCGATTCCCATCCACATCCTCGACCATCGGTCCCAGCCCGCGCGCCACCGCGAGCGGGTATTCCTTGGGGTACGAGGTGGACGCGAAGCGGTCCTGCCGCTCCACGATCGCGCGCGCCTTGGGTCCCGGCGGCGGCACGACAATTCTCGGGTAGTCTTTCATGATTCGATGACGGTCCGGCTCTGTTCACGCATGAATTGGGCGACGTAATAGGGACCGCATCCACCTTTGCCGCTCGAGCCCGAGCCTTTCCACCCCGTGAACGGCTGCGCGCCGGGCCAGGCGCCGGTCGTGGCGCCGCTACGCTTGTTCACGTAGCACACGCCCGCTTCCACCTCGTCGAAGAAGCGCGTGATCTCGGCGTCGCTCGTGGAGAAAATGCCCGCCGTGAGCGCGTAGTCCACCTTGTTCGTCTCGGCGATCGCCTGATCGAGCCCGCGCACCACGCCGACCGCGAGCAACGGCACGAACAGCTCCTCCCCATACAGTGAGGAATCGAGCGGGAGCCGCGCGATGGTCGGCGCCACGAAATGGCCGCGATCGAACACGCCCCCCGCCAGCCGTCCTCCACCGGTCAGAATCTCCCCTTCCTGCTTTGCCTGCGAGACGGCGCGCTCGAACTTCGCGACGGCATCGCGGTTGATCACGGGACCAAAGAAAACGTCGCGCTCGGTGGGATCGCCCGCCTTCAACGCCGTGGTTTTCTCGAGCAGCTTCCCGATAAACCCTTGCGCGACTTTCGCATCGACGTACACGCGTGAGGTCGCGCTGCATTTCTGGTTCTGGAGCCCGAAGGCCGAGCGCGCGACACCTTCGGCCGCCGCGTCCAGATCGGCACTGTCCGTCACGATCGCCGCGTTCTTGCCGCCGAGCTCCAGCAGGCACGGCTTGATCCAGCGGGTCGAAAGCCCGTGGTAGATGCGCATGCCGACGTCCTTCGATCCTGTGAAGACCACGCCATCGATCTGCGGGTGCCGCCACATGGCCTCGCCGGACTCCGAGCCGTGCCCCGACAGGAAGTTGAACAATCCGGCTGGGAGTCCCGCGTCGCGATACACCTCGTACAACTTGATGCCGGTCCAGGGGGCGTCTTCGGCCGGCTTGTACACGACGGCATTTCCCGCGACCAGCGCCGCGGACGACATCCCGGTGGACAACGCGAGCGGGAAGTTGAACGGGGCGATGCAGGCAAAGACCCCGTACGGCCGCAGCACATCGGTGTTGTGCTCCACCGGTGTGACCTTGGCCATTTCCCGCACGAACCCGTCGGCGTCTTCCACCTGCTGGCAGTAGTAGTCGATGAGGTCGGCCGACTCCTCGGCGTCGCCCATCGATTCGAGCCGGCTCTTTCCCACTTCGAGGCTCATGAGCGCCGCGAGCTCGAACTTGCGCTCGCGGATCAGCGCCGCCGCGCGGCGCAGCAGCGCGACCCGTTCGCGCCAGTGCCGCCGAGCCCAGGCCGGCTGCGCGGCGCGCGCGGCCATCACGGCATGATCGACGTGCTGCGCGGTGGCAGTGGCGAAGGTGCCCAGCACCAGCGCTGCGTCGATGGGCGACCTATCCACGATCGGCGGCGCGGTCGACTCGATCGCGACGCCCGCGATATACAGCGGATAGTCGCGGCCGAGCTGCGCGCGAACCTGCGCCAGCGCGTCGTCGAACTCGCGATGGAACGCGTCCCAATCGACGTTCGCGGACGTGTAGGTGATTTTCGATTGCGCGGGCGCGGTGGCGGTCACGCGCGGACTTTCACTCTTGCAACGGTTTTCTGCAGCGCCATCGTGAAGCGGCTCACGATTTCGTCGATCTCCTCCTCTTCAATAATGAAGGGCGGAGCCACCATGACGAGATCGCCGTTCGTCCCGTCCGCGTGCCCCACGTTCGGCCACACGGTCAGCCCAGCATCGAGTGCGGCATCGGCGAAGGTTTCGGCGAACTTGACCGAGCGCGGGATCGGCGCGCGACTGTCCTTGTCCTCCACGAACTCGATCCCCGCGAGCAGTCCACGCCCCCGCACGTCGCCGACATGCGGCAGATCGGCGAGTTGGGCGAGGCGTTGCTGCAGCACGCGCCCCATGCGCGCGCAGCGCCCGATCATCGCATGCTTCTTGAGATAGCGCATCGTGGCGACGCCGGCGGCACACGCGACGGGATGATGCGAGAAGGTCTGGGCGTGCATGAAACTCCCGGACCCCTTGGCGATCGCGTCCACGATGCGATCGGGCGCGGCGATGCCCGACAGCGCCGCGTAGCCGCCGGAAATCCCCTTGCCGAACGTCATGATGTCGGGCGCGACGCCATAGGGCTCCATCGCCCACCACGTCCCCGTGCGGCCCACTCCGACCAGGACCTCGTCGGCGACGAGCAGCACGTTGTGCCGGTCACAGATCTCGCGCACCCGCCGGAAATACTCGGGCCGCGGCGTCGAGCCGCCGGTCGAGGAGCCGCCCACCGGTTCGGCGATGAACGCAGCCACCTGATCGGCGCCGAGCCGGGTGATCGCCTCCTCGAGCACGTTGCCGCTGCAGACGGGGCAGTTCGCGCTCTTGCCACCACACTCGCAGCGATAGGGATAGGACGCGGGAATTCGGTGCACATCGACGAGCCAGGGGCGGAACATCGCCTTGTACGCTTCGCGCGCCGACGCCGAGAGCGCGAGCAGGGTGCTGCCATGATAGCCGGGCGCGAGCGCGATCACGCGGTTCTTCGACGGCTTGCCGCGCTCGATCCAGTACTGCCGCGCCAGCTTCAGCGCGGCTTCGACCGCTTCCGATCCGCTACACAAGAAGTACAGCTTGGAGAGATCGCCCGGCAGCGTCGCTTCCATCTCGGCTGCCAGCTCCTCGACCGGGCCGTGCGTGAACATCGTCCCCGACAGGTACCCGAACTGCCGGGCCTGCTCGGCCATCGCCTCCGCAATCTCTGGATTCGAATGGCCGAGGTTCGCCACGTACGCGCCGCCGACCGCGTCGAGGTAGCGCTTGCCGCGCTCGTCGATCAGCCAACACCCTTCCCCACGCACGATCTGCGGATAGTCGTGCGCGAGTTTCCGATAGAAGACCGGACTATCGGGATACGCGTGCGTCATTGGCCCGCGGCGCGTGACCAGGGCGGCGTCACACCGTTGCTGCGCGCATAGGCGATCAGCTGGCCCAGGTGCTCGTGCGCGTGCGTGACGGTCGTGAGATAGACGTTGCGATAGGTGGTCTGCTGGCCGAACATCGTCGTGGGCTTGTCCAGATCCGCGTCGCTCATGCCGCGAATCGCGGTCCGCACGTGGTCGAACGAGCGCTTGAGCTGCGCGACCGCCGTCGCGCGATCGGCCGCGTTCTCCCCCTGCGGCGCGTCAGCCGGAGCCTTCACGCCGGCGAACGAGAGCAGGTAGTAGTTGCCTCCGGTGACGTGCATGATGACTTCGCCAACGGAGCGGACGCCGGCCGCGGGCCGCCACGACAGCTTGTCTTCAGGAATCGCGCCGGCGAGCTGCTCGATCTTGCTCGCGGCATCATCGAGCTGCGCCAGCATGTCGGCGCGCACACCCTTCGGCGCGGCGGCACTTTGAGCTGCTGCTGCGGAACTCAGACTGACCAGACCGGCGACCAGCAGAGCTATGGCTTTCATTGGACTGCTCCCGGTTTGAGTTGAACCGGGAATATGCCGCCATTTGGGCGGTACCGCTCGTCAGGGCACGGGGGCCGTGACGCGGGCGGTCAGTCCCTTGCGACCAGTGCCGTTAAACGCCGCAACGCTCACGGTGCCGCGAAATGGAATCGGACCGTTGACCACGGGACTGCGCGTGGTTGGGTCGCTGCCGTCTGTCGTGTAGCGCATTGTGAAACCGGGGATCTCCAGGGTGCTGTACACCATGCCTCCCTGGACCTTCAGGCCCGGAGTCGGGATTCGGTAGTTGAGTAACATCTCCCGATCGAGCCTGGGCAGCTCGCGCTTCCCGACCACGTTGACGAGCTGCGACCACGAATTTCGAAATAGCGAATCGGACCTGGCGGCGTTGGGTTCCCGAGCCCACTCGGGGTCCGCGGCCCAGGCGCGCTCGGCGAGGCCGAACAGCTTCGGCACCAGCATGTAGTCGAGCCGTCCCTCACCACCGATCGTTTCCGACCAGAGGTTGCCCTGGATGCCGAGGATGTGCGCGCGGCCGTAGTCGGTGAGGCGATCCTTGCCGACGAAGACGTTCGGATTGAGCGGATTGCCGGCCCGATCGACGCGCGCGTTGCGGTAATAGTCGAACGGGATGAACTCGAACGGCTTGCGGAGATCGATAAAGCCACCCCAGTCGAGTCCGCGCTCATCAGGACTGGGATTCCACGCGAGATCGAAATAGAAATTCGTGACGGGACTGAGCACGACGTCGTAGCCGCCGTTCGCAAGCCGGTACGCGAGATCCTCGGCGCCCCACCCGGGCACGTTGTTCCAGACGTACGCGCGCCAGCCGCGCTCGGCGAAGCCGGGGTTGACGATCTGGGTCGGGCGTCCATTGAGTCGCGTCTTCCGCACCGCAATCTCTTCCCAGCCCGACGGAACCAGCCCGTGGGTCTTCAGGATGTCGGCGACTCGACCATAAAACAGATACCAGAGATCGTCGACGCTGGTGAGTCCCTTCGACCGCATGAGCGCCTGGACTGCCGGCGAGCCGACCCACACCCCGTTCGGGACCTCGTCGCCACCCATATGAATGTTCCTCAACGGGGCGCCCGCCTCGCGATGCATCGCGACGAGATCGGCGACCACCTTCTCGATGAAGCGATAGGTCGACTCGAGCGCCGGATCCATCACGTTATCGGGGTACCCCTGCACCGAGCGGTAGCGTGAACTGTCCGCCGGATCCGTGAGCCGGTACTGTGGATTGCCGGCCATCGCTTTGACGGCGGCTCGCGCGTGGCCCGGCATTTCAATTTCGGGAATCACTTCGATGTGCCGGGCCGCGGCGTAGCGCACGATCTCGATGTAATCGGCTCGCGAGAAGAATCCGCTGCCCCAGCTCTGATCGGCTTGGCCACCCGAACCCCAAGCCGGTGGCAGGAATTGCTTCGAGTCGAGTGTGTGGCCGCGGCGCGCACCGATTCTCGTGAGCTCGGGGAGCCCGGCGATCTCGACGCGCCAACCTTCGTCGTCCGTGAGATGCATATGGAACACGTTCAGCTTGTAGCGCGCGAGCAGGTCGATCGAGCGCAGGACCGACCGTTTCGGCTGGAAGTTGCGCGCGACGTCGAGCATGAAGCCGCGGTAGCCGAAGCGTGGCGCGTCGACCACGCGGATTGCCGGCAGCGGGAGCAAGCCCGGAATGGGCGCCGGCGGAAGCAGGCTGCGTAACGATTGGAGACCGTAAAAGACGCCCGCCGGCGATGCACCCACGATCCGAATCCCTGACGTGGGGTCGATCACCAGCTCGTACGCCTCGTTTGACGATTGTCCCTGGACGGGACCTACCTCGAGTCGAAGCGCCGCCCCTCCCAGGATCCGCCGTTCGCCGACGTAGGACCGGAGGATATCGTCGGCGAACGCCGCCTCGTTCTTGAGCCCGGCGGCCGCGGTCACCTGCGGTTGGGCGGTGAGGCGCAGTTGTCCCGTTCCTCGTGTGACCTGGAGCGGGGTCGGGAAGACGGGCGGAAGCTCGTTCGCGGGGATATCACGAATCACGGAGTCACGCGCGTACTGGGCTTCGGGGGTGACCACGCGTTGCGAGCGTTGGAACGGTGCCGCGACGTAGTCGGTCAACGGGGTTGCGACATCGTTGGCGGCGTCGAATACCATGTACGGACCCGCGGGCACAAAGCTGCGATTGAGCAGCGGATGCGTCCGGTACGGAATTCTGATCGTCGCGCCAGGCGCGAGACCGGCAAAACCGGGGCGCGGGACGATGCGATGCAGATCGCCGATGACGTCCTCGATCTCGAACCCCGATCCCACGGTGCCGGAGTCCGCCGAGTGCAGCGCGCTGAAGTAGATCGCCCAACCACTCGGCGGCAGCGGCTTCGTGTCGCGGTTGGTGAGGGTGAAGGCCGCGTTGGTATCGCCCGTGAGCTCCCAGCGGAGCTGCAACGTGGTCTGAGCGGCGGCCGAGCCGGCGGTCAGTGCCAGCGAGAGGACGGTTATTAGTAGAAGGAGACGGTTGCGCATGCGGGACATTAGACCCACACGGGCCACGGTGTCCAGCCTGCGGTTACATTCGTTCCCGTGCCCTCCCCGTCCTCCACCAGCGCTGACCTGTCCGCACCCGGCGCGCGTCTGCTCGCGTCCTGGCGCCGGCTCTCCGGGCTCCCGGGTGGCAAGCGGCTGTTCAGCCTGCTCGTGGGCTGGATGACCCCGTACTCCGGCACGATCGGCGCGCGGGTCGCCGAGCTGGAGCCGGGTTGGTGCCGCGTGACGCTGCGCGACCGCCGGCGCGTGCGGAATCATCTCGCGTCGGTGCATGCGATGGCGCTCGCCAACCTCGCGGAGATGGCGAGTGGACTCGCGGTCCTGGTGGGACTGCCGCCGGGCGTCCAGGGCATCGTCACCGGCTTCTCGATCTCCTACCACAAGAAGGCACGCGGCCTGTTGACGGCCGAGTGCCGGGCGAGCGGGCTTGAGGTAACCTCCGAGCAGGAGTACGAGGCGGCGGTCGCGATTACGGACGCGGCGGGCGTCGTGGTCGCACGCGCCACTGCCAAGTGGCGGTTGAGGCCGATTCCCACGCGATGAGCCTGCTCGCCACACCTCTCACGCGGCAGCTCGGCATCGAGGTGCCGCTGATCTGCGGCGCGATGTATCCCTGCACCAATCCCGAACTGGTGGCGGCGGTCTCGACAGCCGGTGGCATCGGCGTCGTGCAGCCGCTGTCGATGATCTACGTCTACGGACACGATCTACGCGAAGGCCTGCGGCTCATCCGACGCGCGACGAACAAGCCGATCGGCATGAACGTGCTGATCGAACGCAGCTCGAAGCTCTACCTCGAGCGCATGCACCGGTACGTGGAGATCGCCCTCGAAGAAGGGGTGCGCTTCTTCGTCACTTCACTCGGCAATCCGCGCTGGGTTGTCGATCGCGTGGCGCCGCTCGGCGGGATCGTCTACCACGACGTGACGGAACGGAAGTGGGCGGAGAAAGGATTGGCCGGTGGGGTCCATGGCCTCATCGCGGTCAACGATCGCGCGGGCGGGCACGCAGGCCCGCGCAGCACGCAGGCGCTGTTTGACGAGCTGGCGGACCTGGGCGTCCCGCTCGTGTGCGCCGGCGGCATCGGCGACGAGGCCGGCTTCGTCTCGGCACTCCGCATGGGCTACGCCGGCGCTCAGCTCGGCACGCGCTTCATTGCCACGGTCGAGTGCGCGGCGCATGACGATTATAAGGAAGCGATCGTCCGAGCCAACGAGTCCGACATCGTGCTCACCGAGCGCGTGACGGGCGTGCCGCTGGCGGTGATCCGCACGCCCTACGTGGAGCGGATCGGGACGAAGGCTGGTCCACTTGCGCGCTGGCTGCTGCGGGGACGGAAGACCAAGCACTGGATGCGCACGCTGTATGCGCTGCGCTCCGCGTGGCAGCTCAAGCGGGCGTCGCTCAAAGGCGGCGCCGGGGAAAAGACATCGAAGGACTACTGGCAGGCGGGCAAGAGCGTCGCGGGGATTCACGGGATCGAGCCGGCCGGGGAGATCGTGCGGCGCTTCGCCGCGGCGGCGCGCTAAGGCGTCAACAAGGGGCGAGCATCTGCGCCCGCCCCTTATTAGCTTACCAGTCGCCAGAACTTGCTGGCCCCTCGTCCAATGGCAGGACAGCGGCCTTTGGAGCCGTTAATCTAGGTTCGAATCCTAGGGGGCCAATTTCCTCCAGAACTTTCTCAGTCGGGTCCCTTCAGTTTGCTCCGTGTGACGACGTAGAGATCGAACGCACCAAGACCGCCGGGACGATTCGATTGGAAGTAAAGCTCGGTGCCCTTGAAGGACACGGCCGGGCGTGCGTCCGTCGATGCGCTGTTCACGGCGGCCCCCAAGTTCACTGGGGTTCCCCACGGATCGGATGTGCTCGCCCGTGTGGCGGCCCAGAGGTCAACGACACCGAACGTCCCCGGTCGATCGGAGGCGAGGAAGAACTCCAGGCCATCCCGCCGGATGGCCGGCTGCTGGTCGCTGGAGGGGCTGTTGAGTTCCGCCACGTGCAGCGCGGGGCCAAACGACCCGTCCGGCTGGAGCGTGCTGGCATAGATGTCAGCCGCGCCCAGGGTTCCCGGCCGGTTCGAGACGAAATACAGCGTGACGGTCCCAGTCTCATCCTCGAAGAGCACGCCACCGGCGTCGTTCGCCGTCGTATT
>JBLNGI010000205.1:0-4477 GCA_050264615.1 Gemmatimonadota bacterium | reverse complement strand
CGTCGACGGCGTGATGCGGGAGATCGATGAGCACGCCGCCTGAAAAGCGAGTGCGAGCGAGCTCGCCGACCTGTTTGCCTTGGTCGAAGCGGTCCTGGAGGACCTTGTCGGGTTGGAGCTCCACCGCGAGGGGCTCGTGAACTTTCCACCAGAGGTACTTGTGGCACTGCACGCCGGCCGTGTAGCGGGATTTGGAGAGGCGGTGCGGCATAGGTCAGAATGTGGAGGCAGCGTGAGACATTGCAACCGCTTCTGACTGCGCGACTCGAGCCGCGACACGGCGCGTGCCGCAAGGCGGCCCCGCTCGCGTTGTCCCGACCACTGGGTGCGGCATATGGATACTGTATGCATATTGTACGTATCCGATACTGTGAGATCTCCCAATGGGACGAAAGGTGCGCAAGACCCTGAACATCGACGCTGAGAAGCTCAAGCGGGCGCAGGAGTATCTGGGGGTCGAGACCGAAACCGAGGCGATCGATCGGTTGCTCGACGGCTGCGACTTCGAGCGCGAGCTGGACGCCTTGAACCGGGAGTTCGCGCCCTACATGAGGAACTTCCGCTCGCCCCTGACGCGGCGGCCGCCCCCGCATCTTCGGCGCCGTCGCAAGTGAAGGTTTGTCCGGACACCAACTGGTGGATCGCGCGCGCCCAGGAACCAGGCGGTCCCCCGCCTCTCCGCGGCGGCGAGGTGTTCCTGACCGCGATCGTACTTCAGGAGTTATGGGCGGGGGCTCGGTCGGCCCGGGAGCGGGCCTACGCGGAGCGCCTCTATGACGCCGCCCGTCGGCACCGCCGCCTGCTCAATCCGCCGACGGCGGCCTGGGTCCTGTCGGGTCAGGCTCTTCAGGTTCTTGCGCGCCGGCGCCGATTCAGTGCCCCGCGCTTGCGGGCCCTGCGCAACGATGTCCTGCTCGTCGCCACCGCGTATGTGTACGGCGCCGCGGTGATGACGCACGATGCAGCCGATTTCGCGGTGATCACCGAGGTGCTCGCGGTGCGCGTTGTGAGCCCGCCTTAGGGAACCTCTACCGCAGCACTGGCCGCGTCAACGCGAACAAGTCGCGCATGTACAGCACGGCACCCGGCAGGAACAGCAGCGCTCCGCACAGGCCCACCCAAAATATCCAGAAGCTGACGAACTCAGTGCGCACCATCATGAAATCGAGGCCGAGCATCCGCCACAGATAGACCTGCACGATCCCCGCGATCGTGAACGCCGCCACCATAGCGAGCATGCCGGTCGTCATGAGCCAGAACGCCCACATGCCGCGCCGCTCGCGCGCCATGGCGGGCGGAGCGGCGCCGGTGAGCCGCGGCAACATCGTGTACGCCGCCGCGATCACCAGCATCCCGATCGCGCCGAAGAAGGCGAAGTGGCCGTGCGACGCCGTGATCTGCGTACCGTGGGTCCAGCGGTTGACCTGCGGCAGCGTCTGGATGATGCCCCACACGCCGGCGCCGAGGAAATGCGCGATGGCCGTGCCGCCGACCCAGTACCAGGCCACGCGGCTCGTGGGCGCGACGTTGCGCCGCTTCATGCTGACCAACGCGTCATAGGCCATCAGCGCCAGCGGGATCGGCTCGAGGAAGCTGAATACCGCCCCCCACACGAGCCAGTAGCTCGGCGTACCGATCCAGTAATAGTGGTGGCCGATGCCGATGATGCCGGTGAACAGCACCAGCGACACCTCGATATAGAGCCAGCGATACATGCGCGCGGGTTCGACCCCCGTGACCAGGATCAGCAGGTACGCCATGATCGCGGCGGCGACGAGCTCCCACGTCCCTTCGACCCAGAGATGGATGATCCACCACCACCAGTAGTAGTCGACGGCGAGGTTCGCGAACGACAGCATGTTGATGAGATAGAGGACCGCGAGCCCCGCCATGCCGGCGAACAGCACGGTGGTGATCGCGTTCCACTTCTTGGCGCGGAACAGCGTCACGCCGATGTTCACGAGAAACAGCACGGCGCCGAAAGCGATGACCCAGGGCCACGGCATGGCGGCCTCGGTGAACGGCTTGCCGCGCGCCAGGCCGAAGAACCAGAACCCCGCGAGCGCCGCGACGCCGGCGGCGAGCATGAGCGCGAGCTGGACGTACGCGAGGGGCACACTGAAGAGGTCGGAGTCCGTTTCATCGGGCACGAGGTAGTACGTGGCGCCCATGAGGCCGAGCAGCGACCACAAGACGAGCAGGTTGAGATGCGTCGCGCGCGCGACGTTGAACGGCAACTCGTTCACGAGCAGCGCCGGCCAGACATACTGCGCGGCGAGCAGCAACCCGAAGCAGATCTGGAGCAGGAACAGGGCGGCCGCAGCGATGAAGAACGGATAGGCAACCCGCTGCGAGGGATGCCGGATCGGTAGCACGGCGTTCATTGCTGCGCCCTCAGGTATTGCACGAGCGCATCGCGCTCGGCGGGGGTCAACGGGGTGCGCGGCATCGGCGTGTCGGGCTTCTGCGCGGCCGGGTCATCGAGCCACTTGGCCAGAAACTCGGCGCTATTGGGCATGTGGTCGTAGGGCACCGACCCGATGTGCGTCAGATCGGGTTCCCCGTCGCCCACGTCGCCGAGGCGGTGGCAGGCCGAGCAGCCTTTGACCTGGAACAGGACGGCGCCGCTCACCTCCGTCCCGCCGCCCAACTTGAGCCGCGGTGCGGGCGGCCAGTTGTTGGTGTTGATGCTCCCCACCCACTGCATGAAGGCGACCACCTGCGCCGCCTCGGCGCTCGTGAGGTGCTGGTTCGGCATCGTGGCCGCGGGGCTCACCGCTTTCGGATCGACGAGCCAGCGTTGCAGCCATTGTGGATCGCGCCGCAGCGCGACCTTGGTCAGCTCGGGCGCGTAGTAGCCGCCGATGCCGAGGATCGTGTGACAATCGTTGCAGTTCTTCGCCTGGAAGATCTTTTTGCCCGCCACCACATCGGGCGACAGGGGCGCGGTACGCAGCGACGTGACCTGCGATAGCGAGTCCCATGTCATCATTCCGAGGGTAGCGAGGCAAACGATGGTACCGACGACGAAGGTGTTGCGAAGGGCTCTTTCGGTCATAAAGACACCTCCCCGGGATTGGAGCATAGGGCCGGTGAGGTGAAGGGAGGCTGAGGACGGCATTAGGGATTGGCCTCGGTGAGATGAAACCCGTCGTCCTGTGACGTGAGGACGTCCACCGCCACGAATGTGTTGTCGGCAGTGAAGGACGCCTCGAAGATCGCGGGGGCGCCCTGGTCAATCAGTTCTTGAGTGCGGGCGACACGCTCGTCATAGGCGTCGTGGGGCAGATCGACGAGCGTGCCGCTGGGAAATCGGTCGCGCGCGAGCACCCCGACTGCTTGCCCTGGTCAAAGCGGTCCTGAAGGACCTTGTCTGGTTGGAGCTCGACGGCGAGGGGTTCGTGGACTCTCCACCAGAGGTATTTGTGGCATTGGGTGCCGGCGGTGTATCGAGACTTGGAGAGGCGCATCAGGGAGGTGGCGATGTACTCCCTCGGTCCCGGCCAAACCAGTTGAGCAGCACGCTGATTCTCGGCGCGTCATTGGACCGTGGCCGCACCAGCTCTCCGGCTTTGGTGTGTCCGTGGCCTTACAACTGGATGTCGCCGCCCGAATCGCTCCTGGAGAGCTTCTTCAACTGATCCTCGGCGATCTTGAGCCGCCGCTGCCGTTCCCCTTCATCGAGCTCAGCGCTTGACCAATCGGGGCTCCCATCTGGAGCAAGCGCCACATGAAGAACTGTTCCCTCGCGTGCTCGGGCGGGCAGCGCGGATCGGTTGACATCAATGGCCTTTCCGTCATCGCCAACGACGACCGCGGTAGAGCCCTCGACTCGATCGACCGCGTAGAACACCCGTTTACGGTTTGGCATTGCAGGCGCACCCGGCCGGTTGATGACACTGTTTGTCTGCGCTGATGCAGCTGTTGCCGCACGCCTTCCCGCGAGAGCACACGCGGCAGCATGATGGAGCGACAGCTGGCGTGATCGCCGGTGCCCCTGCCTTCTCGTTGTCGTCCAGGAACGGCCGGAACTGCACGAATCCCTTGGGATCGGACCGGTCCGTTGTGACGACAAAGCTGCCGTCGTCGTTGGCCAGAATGACGACGCCGCCATCTTGATCGGTGCGATAGACACGCGCCCCGCTTCCCTGCCAGGCACTGATCACCGCTGCTGATGGATGGCCGTAACTGTTCCCCGCTCCGACAGAAATCACCGCCACTTGCGGGTGCGTCGCCGCGATCCATTCGGGGCTCGTGCCGTTGTTGCTGCCGTGATGGGCGAGCTTGACTACGTTGACGTGGGGGATCGAGCCGTCACACAACCACGATCCGAGCTCCTTCAGTTCGGAGTCTCCGGTCAGCAGTGCTTGGAAGTCCCCATACTCGACAAGAACCCCAACGGACGAGTTGTTCTGTTCATCACCGGGCGGCGGCGGAATGATCTGAATCGTCGCGGTGCCGAGCGTGATCGTGCGAG
>JBLNGI010000204.1:0-10565 GCA_050264615.1 Gemmatimonadota bacterium | reverse complement strand
CCGCTCGCTCGCGGCCGCCGGCCACCATGCCGCGCTCGTCGAGTTCCTGGGCTCGCGCGCTCAGAGCGAGCTCGAGGATCCGACCCTCGCGCTGTTGTACGGGATCGCGCAGGCGCGCCTCGGCCGGCACAAGCAGGGTCTGGAGTGGATCGACCGCGCCCTGGCCGGCGCCCGGGAGCGCCACGAACACGGCGTCGAGCGCCATGCGCTGAATGCGCGCGGGGCGATCGCCCTCCTCAGTGGCAACCTGACCGAAGCCGCTGATTCGTGTACCCAGGCCCTCATGGCCGCGAGCCGCGACGGCGATCACGCCACCACGGGCCGCGCCTCGAACAACCTGGGCGTGATCAGCCACCTGCGTGGCCGTCACGCCGAAGCGATCTCGTCCTGGGAAATCGCCGCCGCCGCCTATCATCGCGCCGGCATGCCGTCGGGCGTCGCCGATTGCCATCACAACCTGGCCAATGCCTATCGGGAGCAGGGCGCGCTGGATAAAGCGCTGGCGACGGCCGATCAGGCCGTGACGGAAGCCGAAGCGACCCGCGATGAGGCGCTCTACGCCATGACGCTGCGCGGCCGTGCCGAAATCCGGGCCGTCCGCAGCGAGCCGGAGCTGGCGCGTCGCGACCTCGACCGGATTCGCGCGATCCGCAGCCAGATGCCCGACCCCGTGGCCGAGGCCGAAGATCTGCGCATCCAGGCGCTGGTCATGGTGTCCGAAGATCAACAGGCCCGCGCGGAGAAGGCGTTACGGGAGGTGGTGGGCCGCGCTGAGCTGCATGACCGGCTGCTCCTGCAGGGCGAGGCGACGCGCGACCTGGCCAACCTGCTCCGCCGCGCCAGCCGTACTAATGAAGCGCAGGCCGCCGCGCAGACCGCCCGTGACATTTTCGCCCGCATGGGCGCTGAGAGCGAAATCCGCAAGCTCGCGGCCCTGGGCTGGGACGAGCCGTTTGCCACGAAGCTGCGGGGCACGCTCGCGCCGGTCCACATCGCGCAGCAATACGCGGACGCCGGGAAGTACGCCGAGCTGCTTGTCTACCTCGAGCAGCGCTCCCGGGACGAGCTGGAAGAGTCCGCGATACTCACGCTCCTGCTGGGCATCGCGCACAGCCGGCTCGGCCGCCTCGAAGTCGGCCAGCAGTGGGCCATGGTGGCCCAGCTGCGCGCTCGCTCGCTCAAGGACCGGATGATGGAAGTGCGCGCGTTGAACGTGTGCGGCGCCATCGCACTGGAACGGGGCGGCATCGACGAAGCCACCTACTTCTTCACGCGCGCGCAGGAAGAGGCGTCGGACGACAACGACATGGCGACCGTCGGCCGGTGCTCGAACAACCTGGGCATCATCGCCAACATGCAGGGCGACTATCAGCGCGCCGTCATCGCCTATACCCGCGCAATCGCGTCCTACGAGCAGGCGAACTTTGCTCGCGGCGTCGTGGAAGCGCGTCACAACCTGGGGATCGCGTGCCGGGCGCAGGGCCGCCTGGACCGGGCCCTGGAAACCGCGACGCTCGCGATTGAGGAAGCGAAGCGGATCGGCGACCAGCAGCTCACGGCCCAGACCATCGCCGGCCTCGCCGAGATTCACGTTGCGCGCGGCGAAGCCGACCTCGCGATGACCGCGGTGGACCAGGCGATTGCGACGCACCGCGAGCTGAAGGATCCCGTGCGCGAGGCGGAAGACCTGCGCATCAAAGCCGGTGCGCTCGCGCTGCAGGGCCGCGGCGAAGATGCCGAGTCGATGCTCCGCGAAGTCATCATTCGCGCCACCGAGCATGGCCGTCCCCTGCTGCTCGCGATGGCCGAGCGCGACCTGGCGCACCTGCTGCTCCAGACCGGCGAGACGGCCGGCGGCAAGGCCGCGGCCCAGCGCGCCCGCTCGATCTTCCAGCGTCTCTCGGCCCGCGCCGAGATCGACCAGCTCGACGCGTTGCTGGAGGCGCCATGAAGATCCGCTCAGGGCGCCATCAGCTCTCCAACTATGCGATCGGCTGGTAAAGCCGTAGAGGAGCGTCGCCGCGGTACCGAGCGCCGCTCAGGAGTCGACCGGCGTTCCGCCGCCGCGATGGTAACGGCGGAAGCCATGCTGCCGCTCCAGAAGGTGTTCCCCCACGCGCGCCTGAGCGAAACGGAAGCGGCAGAGCGTGCGGCCGCGATCGAGGCGCACCGTCGCGAGCTGGGCTCCCGCCTGGGACGCAACGTGGGCGCGATCGTGGCCGCTGTCGACTACCTGCTCAACGTCAGCGGCGATCTCGTGTCGCCCGCCATCGTGGAGCACGAGGCGCTCGAGCAGCTCGAGCACCGCTCCATCACCGATCCGCTCACGGGTCTGTTCAACCGCTACCACTTCGACGCGACGATGACGCGCGAGATCGCGCGCTGCCGCCGGTACGGCGCGGCTCTGTCACTGCTCCTCATCGATGTGGACCGCCTGAAACTCCTGAACGATCAGTGGGGACATCAGGCCGGCGACCAGGCGCTCTCGCGCGTCGCCATCGCGATTCAGAAGAGCCTGCGTGGTACCGACATTGCCGCCCGGATTGGCGGCGACGAGTTCGCCATCATTCTGCCTGACACCGATGCCGTCGCGGGCCTGATCGTGGCGAGCAGAATTCGCCGCCATCTTGCCGAAAGCGCCCCCCAGGAGGTGACCGTCAGCGGCGGCCTCGTGGAGTTGCCGCGCCAGGAGATGCTGACGTCCGCCGCGCAGATGATGCTCGTAGCGGATGTTGCCCTGTATGCGGCGAAGAACTCTGGCGGGAACTGCGTAGTCCAACGCGAATACCAGGCCGAAGAGTAGACGCGGGATTCGGGTTTGGGATTCGGGATTAGGAAAACCGATTGCCCGAGCCCCTCGTCCCCACCCCTTGTCCCGAGTAGTGCCCCCAAGGAGAATCGAACTCCTGTTCCCACCTTGAAAGAGTGGTGTCCTAACCGTTAGACGATGGGGGCGACGGGAATAGCGGTAACGGGATTCGAACCCGTGTTTGAGCCTTGAGAGGGCTCCGTCCTAGTCCCCTAGACGATACCGCCGTGGGCGGCTGAATATCGCCAGCCCGTTGCGACCCGGTCAACCCGCTGTGTGGACGCGGCGGCTTCTGCGGCGTGGCGGCTCGGCGTCTAGATTAACTGGCCCGATGAAACGCATTTTCTCCAAGCTGATACCCGAAGCAGCAATCCTGCTCGCGGCGCTGTTGTTGCTCACCGTCCCCGCCCTGGCGGCCACCGCGTCGGGCCTCACCACCGTCTTTCCATTTACCGTTGTTGCCGCCGCCCTGCTGCTCGGCTGGCGCTTCAACCGTTCCCGGCTCGTCTTCGCCATCGCCCTGCTCGGCCTCGCGGAATACGTGCTGCTGCGCGGCACGGACACCACGCAAGACCGCCTGTTTTTTCACGCCACAACATTCCTGTTGTCGATCAACTTGGCGCTGGTTGCGCTCTTGCCCGAGCGCGGGACGATCACGGCCGCGGGCCTGGTCCGCTGGGTGCTCCTCGCGGTGCAGGTCGTCAGCGTGGTCTTCGTGGCCCAGGCTTTCCCGCAAAAAGCGCTGGGGTTTCTCACCACTCGGTTCGTGCCGGTGCGGTTGACGTCGTGGACGCCGCTCGCGCAGCCCACCATTATCGCGTTTATCGCGATCGCTGCCCTCCTGGTCATGGCCTGGATGCGGGAGCCGCAGTCGCCCGTGCGCGGCTACTGCTACGCGCTGATCGCCGTGTTTGCGGCGCTCTCGTGGCCCGCCGCAGGACCCGGTCAGGAGCTCTGGCTCGCGACGGCGGGACTCGTCCTCGTCGTGGCGGTGATTGAAGCCTCCTACCTGATGGCGTATCGCGACGGGCTCACCGAGCTACCGGGCCGCCGCGCGCTGAACGAGGCGCTGCCGCGCCTGAGCGGCCAGTTCACCGTCGCGATGGTCGACGTCGACCATTTCAAACGCTTCAACGACACCTACGGCCATGATGCGGGTGATCACGTGCTCCGCCTGGTCGCTGCGCGGCTGGCGCAGACCACCGGTGGCGGCACGGCCTACCGCTATGGCGGTGAGGAATTCGCGCTCGTCTTCCCGGGCAAGGGTCAGGACGAATGCCTGCCGCATCTCGAAGAGCTGCGCGAGACGGTCGAAACGAGCCGGTTCACCATGCGGCGCCGCTTCAGGCCGCGGAATAAAGCCAACGCCGGTAAAGGAAGGACGAGCCGGCAGGCGATCGTGATTACCGTCAGCATCGGGGTGGCGGAGCGGAATCATCGCAACGCTACGCCCGAACAAGTGGTCCAGGCGGCTGATAAAGCCTTGTACCGGGCCAAAGAAGCAGGACGGAATCGCGTATCGAGCTAGTGCGAGGCCTGATCGGGCGGTAGCTTCGCCCCGTGCCCGCTCGCACCTGTCAGGTCGTCGTCCCACTCTGCTGCCTGCTCGCTGTTGCGTCCCGAACGGCGTCGGGGCAAACCCCGCTATTCCAGGACGTCGCTCCGCTCACGCTCCGCCTGGATGGTGACTTCAAGGCGCTGTTCCGGGATCGCGGCGAGCAGCGCGCAGAACATGCCGCGCTGCTGCGATTCACGGCCGGGACCGATAGTGGGTCGGTAAAGGTCGATCTGCGCACGCGCGGCATCTTCCGCCTCAAGAACTGCGGCTTTCCCCCCCTCCGCATCGACCTGCCGACCGGCAAGGTCGCACATACGGTCTTTGCGGGACAGGACAAGCTCAAGCTCGTGACGCATTGCCGAACTGATCGACTGTACGAGCGCAACCTGCTCAAGGAGTACGCGCTGTACCGCGTGTTCAATGCGGTGACGGATACGAGTTTTCGTGTGCGCCTCGCGCACGTGACCTATATCGATACGACGAAGGCCGACACGACCATCCGCTATGCCTTTGTGATAGAGTCCGACCGCGAGTTCGGACACCGCCTCGGGGCCGATGTCGTGGCGCAGCACCGCGTCCACGACGCGGTCACGGACGCGTCGTACATGACGCTGGTCGCACTGTTCCAGTACCTCATCGGCAACACAGACTGGTCCGTGTGGGGCCAGCACAACATCGCGGTCTTCAGTGATACGGCGACGCACAAGCTGTTCGCGGTACCGTACGACTACGACTTTTCAGGCGCCGTCGGAGCACCCTACGCCTCGCCGCCGGAGCAGCTCCCGATCAAGACGGTCCGCGAGCGCCTCTATCGCGGTTACTGCCAGCCCGACAGCATCCTCGCGGGCGCGTTGGCACGGTTTCGGTCACGGAAGGACTCCATCTACGCCGCGGTCCATGCCGTGCCCGGTCTGGACGACCGCGAGAAGCGCGCGATGCACTCTTACTTCGATGACTTCTTCCGAACCATCGAGAATCGCACCTTGATCGAACGCGAATTCGTGCACCGCTGCCGCAAGATCGAACAGTGAGCGAACGGCGCGTTGTGGGTCTGCTCGCGCGGCTGATTCCCTATTATGCCGCGCTGGCGGGTGTCGCGTGGCTGGTTGCGCAATGGACCTCCCGCTGGGGTGAATTCCTTTCCGCCAAGGGGCCAGGCGGCGCGGCGATCGCCATGCTCGGCGCCCTGGCGTTGGTCTGCCCGGTGGCATGGATGTACATGCGAACCAAACCGAAGGCGCGCTACGATTCATCCCTCGTTCAGACCGTGATCGTGCTGCCGGTAGTCATCACGGGCGTCGTCCTGATCGTGCGGGACAGCGTCGCACTCGCGTTCAGTCTCGCCGGAATCGTGGCGGCGGTCCGGTTTCGCAATACGCTCCGCGATACCAAGGACGCGGTGTACATCTTTCTCGCGATCGCGGTCGGCCTCGCAGCCGGCGTTCAGTCGTTTTCCATCGCATTCGTCGTTTCGCTGATCTTCGTGCTGCTTGTGCTCGTGCTGTGGCGCTTCGACGTCGGCATGGCCCCGGCCGCCGAGCACGTGCGGGGCCGCCTGATCGCCGAGACCTCCATCCCCACCGCGGCCCATCCCGTCATCGCCGGTGTGTTGGAGCAGTATGCGCGAGGCTGGAAGCTGGTCGCGTCGGAAGCAGCCGCGCGCGGCATCACGGCCCTGACGTTTCTGGTGACGCTGCGCCCCCAGACAACGACCGACGAGCTCGTGGCCGCCGTGCGCCGCGACGCCGCCGGGCAAATCGCGAGCGTCCGTTTCGAGCCGGATCTGTAGCGCATGACGCTGCGGTGGGACGTCCCCGTGGCCGCTCTCCTCGGACAATTGATCGATCATCCGCCGGTGAGCGGGGTCAGTCTGTCGACGCCACTGGTCACGTCATTCCGCGATGTCTACCACGACACTCCGGACGGTGATCTGCGCCAGCGCGGCGCGCGCTACCGTCTACGCTTCACGACCGACGGCACGCGGCGCGTCACCCTGTGGCTGCCGGACGGCGCACGCTTCGAATCGGAAGAAGCGGAGGCGCGCGTGCGCGCTCTCGCGGATCCGGCGCGGCTCACCACCTGGACCGAGCTCGAAGTCACCCGACGCGCACGGGTGGCCCAGGTGCCCGTTCTGCGGCTGCCGCTCTGCAACCTGATCGCCGACACCATCACGGCGCGGCGTGCCGAGCTGAATACTCAGCTGTGGGAGTTCGCGCTGCAGCCGCGCGTGTGGGGGGGCGGGATCGCGACTCGCTCGATCACCCGCAAGATCGAAGCACTGCGACTCCGACCCTTGGGCGACGACGTGCAGCTCCAACGCGCGCAAGCCGCGCTGGAAGACGCGGAGGGTCGCGCGCTCGCGCGTGAGCTGCGGGGTGAGCGCGCGCTGGCGCTCATCGCCGTCGAGCACGGACGACTGGGACTGTGCCGCCTTGGGGCAGAGCTGCGCATTCCGGTGGACAGCGGCACGGGCGAGACGGCGTGCCGCGCGGCGCTGCGACGACTGGTGGGCAGCGGCGAGGGCCAGGTTCGCCTGCTGGCGGTCGTGCCGCCGGCCGGCGAGCGCGCGGCGCTGGAAGTGTGGACCGTCCGGCGGATCCATGCGAACACGGCGCTGCAGTGGTTTACGCCGCGCGAGCTACTGGATCGCGTGGGGTCCCCGGTGATGCGCGATCCCACGACGCTGGCCGCGCTCACGGTCGCGGCACGATCACCGCTCATTCCGGAATGGTCCGGCGCCGCGTTCGAGGATCCAGCCGGTGATGTCGCACCCGAGGATGTCGCCCGCGCGAGCCGAGTCACGCTCAGCGAGCTCCGAACCCCGGTATTGGCGCCGGACCAGATCGATCCGGCGCGGGCCGCACCGGAGCAGTTCCTGAATCCGGAGCTGTCGTGGATGGAGTTCAACGCGCGCGTGCTCGCGTTGGCCGAGGACCCGCGCACCCCGCCCGCCGCCCGCCTGCGCTTTCTCGGCATCTTCTCGACCAATCTGGACTACTTCGTGGCGACGAAGGTCGGCGCGCTGAAGCAGCTCGCGGACCTGAAACGAGCCGGCCCGTCCGGGGACGGGCTCCGCCCCCAGGAGACGCTCGACGCCCTGGCCATTCGCCTGAGTCCGCTGCTTGCCCGGCAGTACCGCCTGTTCCACGCCCTGCTGCGCGGCGGCCCGGAGAGCGTCGGCGTCGCGATGGTCCATTGGCCGGAGCTGACGCCGGAGGAGCAGGCTGTTGCACGCACGCGGTTCACGGACACGGTACTGCCGTACCTGAGCCCCAAGGCATTGACGCGCGCACCCGGTCACCCGTTTCCCCACGTGGCCGATCGGCGCATGGTCCTGCTCGTCGTGTTGCGCGATCGCGCCGACGCACCGCCGCACTACGCGCTGGTCGAGATTCCCGAGGCGCTGTCGCGCTTCGAGGTCTTCTCCGCCGGCCGCCGGCTGTTGCCGCTCGAGGACCTCGTACGCGCGAACCTCCAGCTCCTCTATCCGGGCCGGATCGTCGTCGGAGCGCACGCGTTCCGCGTCACGCGGAGCGGCGATCTGCAGCTCGACGAATCGTCCACCGCCAACTTCCTGCAGGCCATCGAAGAGGAGCTCACCCGCCGCCTGCTCCAGCCCGTCGTGCGCATCGAGATCGAGTCGAGTACGCCCGCGCCGCTCCAGGACCTGCTCCAGCGGGAGATCCACTTCGAGGAGGGCGAGCGCGACGGCGGCGTCGGAGGCCCGCCCGACGTCTATGCGGCCGACGAGCTGGTGAATCTCGGAGCGCTGCGGGACGTGTCCACGCCGCTCGCCGATTATCCCTCGCATCCGGCGCGCGAGCCGTTCCAGCCCGGCCGCTCCGTGGCCGAGCAGCTCGACGCGCACGACGTGCTCGTGCATCACCCGTACGACTCCTTCACGGCGAGCTTCGAGCGGTTCATTACCGAAGCGGCGGACGATCCTGACGTCCAGGCGATCAAACTCACGCTCTACCGACCGGGGGGCGGCGCGGGGGGCGGGGGGGGCGGGGGGGCGGTCCCTCCGCGATCGCGAACGCGCTGAGCCGAGCCGCCGCCGCCGGCAAGGACGTGTCGGTCATCGTCGAGCTGAAGGCGCGCTTCGACGAGGCACACAACATTGCCTGGGCGCGAAGCCTGGAACGGGATGGGATCCACGTGGTGACGGGCTTGGTGAGTCTCAAGACTCACGCGAAGCTCGCGCTCGTGGTGCGACGCGTGCGCGGACGCGTACGGCGCTACGCCCACGTCGGCAGCGGCAATTATAACCCGGACACCGCTCGCGCCTATGCCGACGTCGGCCTGTTCACTGCCGACCCTCGAATAACCGAAGACGTCCACACGTTATTCAACGAGCTCACCGGCTCAACCAGCCCTCCGCGCGGAGGGCTGCGCAGCCTGCTCGTCGCGCCGGCAGATTTGCTGGAGCGCCTGCTGGCCATGATCGCACGGGAAGTAGCGCACGCCCGTGCGGGCCGGCGCGCACGGATCCGCGCCAAGCTCAACGGGCTGGCCGACTCGACGGTCGTGCAGGCGCTGTATGAGGCCTCGCAGGCCGGCGTGGACATCGACCTGGTGGTCCGGGGGATCTGCACGCTTCGCCCCGGGCTGCCGGGACTCTCCGAGCGGATCCGTGTCGTGAGCATCCTGGGTCGGTATCTCGAACACGCGCGCATTTACCATTTCGGCAATGGCGGAGACGGCGGGGAGGAGTACTACATCGGCTCCGCCGACTGGCGCCCGCGCAACCTGCGGCGGCGGGTGGAGGTTATGGCCCCAGTGCTCGACCCTGCCGCGCGTCGGAGCCTGGACGATCTGCTGACGAAGGACATCGACGATCCGGCGGCATGGGTGCTGCAATCGGACGGCCGCTACGATCGCTTGTAGCGTGGACGACCGTCAATACCGCAACGCGTACACGAGCTTCACGAGGAACTGGTTGGACTCGAATCCAAACGGCTCCCGCGGGCCGAGGGACCGGAGCAGGTTGTGATTGTACACGACGAAGAGATCGCCCACTGGGCTGAAGGTCCAGCGCAACCGCGTGTTCGTACCGAATGACCGGCTCTCGTTGTCGTATTGCAGGAAACTGCTCACCTGGAAGTCCGCCGTGGGCTTGACCTCCAGCCGGCCGCTGTACAAGTACTGGGTGAAGTCCCCGCCCGGCAGCTGGCCGCGGTTCTGCTCGACGCCCAGATCCACCGTGAGCAGCGGCCATGGCTTGAGCGCGAGGGTCCCTTCGATCGTCTGGAGATGACCGTCGTAGAACCGCCCGAAAGTGTACCTGACGTCCCCGCTGATCTTGCGCTTCTCGGCCAGCGTCCCCCTCACGGCCAACCTCGTCCACTTGTACTCACCAGCCGGGATGATCACGGTGTCCGCGTCGGTCTCGAAGACCGCGAAGTCTTCGGGCGGCCGATCGCCCTGCGGCAGAGCCTCGAACCCCACGCGATCGCCGCTCTCGAACAACCAGTCGAACGGTTTGAGCGTCCCTTCGTAACTCTCCCAGCGGTTGTCGCGGTCGGTGACCAACAGCAGTCCCGCCTCGTGAGTCATCTGCCGAACCAAAGCCCATCCGGGCCGTGGCGCGTATTCGAACGCGACGTCCCAAAGCCGGATGTCCGGCCGCGCCGCGAAGCCGAGCGACGGATCGACCGCGTCGCCGATCGTCGCCGAGGTCAGTGCGAAGTTGAACAGGTCGGCGGGGTAATCGACCTTGAACCCGTACGCGTTCTTGTCGCCTGCCAAGTCATCCCGGTCGTTGCGCATCCCCCAGACGCCCACGAGCAGGCGCTTGTCGTGCAGGAACGTGGACGTGCGATAGGTGAAATCGACGCCGGCCAACACGGCCCCGCTCCGACCCAACGGGTCGCCTGCCGTGGCGATGAAACCCACCGACGACTCTTGCAGCACGTTCTGCTTGACACGCACGACGCCCATGGTCGACGCGGGCACGGTGTCCAGGCTCTTCGTGTGGACGATGAGCGCCCCCAGGTTGGTGTTGCCGACTCGGCCGTTCAGCTTGCCTCCGAGCAGGATCGGAATCTTCTCGGATTCGCCCTCCACGGGATTGAGCAGGCCGATGCGCCTGCTGAAGAACGGCAACAGGGCGGCCTCTTGGAGCCCGAGCCCGAACTCAAAGATGTCGCTGCCTTCGAGAAAGAAATCCCGTTTCTCGGGGAACAGGATATCGAAGCG
>JBLNGI010000203.1:0-15136 GCA_050264615.1 Gemmatimonadota bacterium | reverse complement strand
TCGTAGCACGCATTGCCGATCGGCCCGATGCTGCCCGGGAACACCGGCTCGAGCAAGCCCGCAATGCACGGGCGATCGTCCGCTGACTCGATGATGATCGTGACCGGCTGGTCCACGGCGCCGGCCGGGATCAACACGCCCGCTTGGCCGTTCTTCGTGACGATGGTGGTGCTGGCACCGGGCTGCGCGGTGCCCTCGCCGCAGTCCGAGTCCGCGCGCTCGCACTGCGAGCCGACGCCGATGAAGAACTTGATGGGCAATGTGCGATCATCGAGCAGCGGGATAAACTCGTCCGTGTCCACGTTCTTCAGCTCGCGGCCGCTGTCCACGACATCGACATCGGCCACACCGAGCTGTCGAGTTCCGGCGGTGACCGCGATGCGATACGTGCAGGTCGGGTCGAGATTGTCATCGCTGGTATGCCAGTTCACGTGATACAGACCGTCGGCGATTTCCACCTGTGAGCCCGCAAAAGTGCGGACGACGGCGCCACCGCAGAGATCGGTGATCGTGACAGTGGGACTGAGCTGTTGGGAGAGGACCTGCTCCGCGGGAGTCTGCTGGTTCACGAGCGGCGGGAGCCAAAAAAAGAACGCGTTACCGTTATTGTGATTGGCGTCCCGGACCAGCGCTGACGGGCCTGCCCAATTGCTATGATCGCCGTGGCAGCCCACCGCTCCAGCAACGAGCGCCACCAATGTCAACCGCTTCACACAGCCTCGCTCGTGAGGTTGATAGTACTGAAAGAGGACACCTGTCGCGGCGCCGCACCATCGGACACGGGATGGAGCCAGGACAACCGGAAGGGTGTAGTTCAAAAGATTGAGGAGTCGCCGCCACACCCTCCAAAATCAAGAAGGGCGGCCCGGTTGGACCGCCCTTCGTGTCGGGGATACCACAGCCCTAATCAATCACGGATAACATCGTCGTCCCCGGCCAACGACCGGGCGATAGAGAAGTTGTCAAAGATCGCTAATCCGCCGTCCTTGCCGGCAAAGCGCACGTAGCTGATCCCCGTGCCCGAGACGCAAAGCTGCTGTGGAACGCGCTCGGTGGATGATGGGGAGGACTCCGTCCGGCCCAGCGACTCACCCTCGGCACCGAAGGCTTCGATATACGCCTGCGCGCCCGGTACGCCGCCGCGGAATCCAATCGGCGTCGCCATGATGCACGCCTGCACCGCGGGGACGGTCAACGTCGCCTGAATGGCCCCGAACTCCAACTCACTGAAGTCGGACGCGATTCCCTCAGGGCAGACGGTGACATTGTTCTGCCCTGACTCGAACTCACCGGGTCCATGATCGTTGGCGTAGACCGAGCTCCCTGCGCAGAGGCCAGCAGGGTTGGTTCGGCTGAACGTTACTCCCCAGCGCGAATAGAGGGTGTTGACGATGGTTCCAGGCGCCACCGAGGCAAGGCCGGGCGCCACGTCGAAGTTGATCGATACGTCGCTCGGCAGCGCCCAGGTGAAGCGGCTGAACCCATCCGTCTCCCCACCTGTCCCGATATCGAGCAGCACGCGATTGCTGCCGGCGTACAGCGGCCGCGGTCCGAACAGAGCCGCGACCGGCCGCACCAGGGACCGCAGCCCGCGCGCAGCCAAGTCCAGGACGCCGGAGCGCCGCGCGCCGAAGTTCGGATTGAACCCCGGATCGCAACGCAGGAACGGCGCCGCCACATTGTCCAGCGCCCGGACCGTGAAGCCCTCGCCCTCGTCGTCGAATTGAAAGATCTGCAGGAGATCTCGCGTCGCGTGATCGAGATCGCCGACCTCCGCGCAAATGCCGACGGTCACCGGCTTGAAGAATTTCCCGTCTTCAGTGATTCTCGAGAGCGGTGGATCGGTCCGATAATCGTAGCAAGAATTCCCGACCTGACCGATGGCGCCGGGGAAGGCCAGCGGCGGCAGACCATCGAAGCACGGCCGGTCATCGCTCGATTCGATCGTGATGATCACATCGCTGGGGACCGCACCGGCGGGCACGAACAGGCCGGCCTGGCCGTTGGTCGTGACGATGACGGTGTTTCGATCGGGACGAACGGTCCCCTCACCGCAATCCGAGTCCTCGTCCCCGCACTGCGATCCAACCCCAATGAAGAAGTTGATCGGCAGGGTGCGGCCGTCCAGCAGCGGAATGAACTCACCGGTATTCACATTCTTGAGCTCACGCCCGTTGTCCACGACGTCCACATCGGCAAAGCCGAGCGGCGGCTTCGTCCCGACCGTCACGGTGATGCGGTAGGTGCACGTCGCGTCCAGGTTGTCGTCGCTGGTGCGCCAGTTCGCGTGATAGCGCGCGTTGCTGACGCTGATTTGAGAGCCGGAGAAGCTGCGTACCTCGGAACCATTGCAGAGGTTGGTGATCGTCAGCACCGGGTTCAAGTCGGCGGAGAAGACCTGCGCGGAGGGGGGCTGCTGATTCACGACCGGCGACGTCCAGAAGAAGAAGGCGTTCCCGTCGTTGTGCAGCGCGTCCTGAATCAGCGCCGACGGAGCCGGTAAAACCCGATCGCTTTGACACCCCACCATTGCTGCGACGACGACAGCGAAGCCGAGACGTTTCATAGGGCAACTCCCAGTCTGGGGCCTGGGACAACCCCCAGCTGGGCGCGTGTCTGGGACGGTTGCGGCGGCCTACGTGGCTGCAAAGACCTACATCGCGAACAAGCTAGAATTGGTCGCCCGTCGGGCGACCCGTCAAGAAGTGAGGGCTGTTACGAGCGTGATGGTCATCACGAATGCGCGCGTACTAACGACTGGAAACCGGGGTGCTTCTGCAGATCCCGCCACCACCACGAGATGTCCCCCCCCACCCGGAAGGAGTGCTCGGGGTTCGCGGCTACATAGCGCTGTAGCAAGCGGATAGCCTCGTCCTGCTCCCCGAGGATGGTTCGCACGAAGGCCTCATACGCGAGCTGGGCTTGTTCCGGGTCGACATCGGGCGTGGCTCGCGACCGCTCGATGACGTGGTGGGCGCTGTCCCGCAGGCCCGCACGGGCGATCACCGCTGCGACCATCATCTGATTGCGCACGTGCAGGAGCGACCGCTGCGGCGCTGGCGTGAGCGAGTCGAGCCCGTTCAGCAAGCGCCACGCGCGGGGAACCTCTGGCGGCTCGAGCCGGGTCATCGAGTAAATCTGGCACTGGAAAAACCGGAAATCGCGCGGGAACCGTCGTACCCCTTCCTGGCACCAGCGCTGAGCCTGGCGCTGCTGATCGAGATCGTATGATGTATGAAAGAGGCGCGTGAGAATGTCAGCCGCGTTGGTGAGGTAGGCATCCTCCTCATAGGCGCGCCGTGCCGCGAGCGCCGCGCCCTGAACGTCCTTCGTTTGGTAGTAAAGGCTGCTGAGCGTGGCGAACGCGCCCGCCGCGGTGGGATCGAGCGTCGTGGCCTGCTCGAGGTCCTTACGAGCGTCGTCCAGAAGCCTGGCGGCCTGCTGTGGATCCGGCGGTCGCGCCAGCTGCCATTGGCGGTAGCGCAGGGTGCCGCGCAGCTCGATGGCGCGCGTGTCCTGCGGTGCCAGCGCGAGCGCCCGCGTCGCGTGCCCCAGTCCCTCTTCGATCAAGGGTGCCGAACGCGTCAGGCGGGCACGACGCTCCAGCAGCTGTCCGCGCAGAATAATCGGGTCCACCCAACGGGGATCGTTGCGCTCGGCGGCGGCGAGGATCGAATCGGTGCGGACGAACAGCGCGGTCGCGCTGTCCGTTTTCCCCGCGCGCACGAATGCTTCCGCGTTCTTGCGGACGAGCTCGGCCTGTTGCACGGTCGTCCAGGCTTCGGTGCTCCGCGTGCTGCCCCGTTCTTCCTGGAGCCGGACTTCCTCGCCCAGCCGCTCGCGCAACACGCGCGCAACTTGGACGGCGAGGGTGTCGCGGATGGCAAGGAGATTCCCCGCGGGCTGCTCGAAGCTGGTTCGGCGCAGCAGGTCCGCCCCGCTGGCGCCATCAATCAATCGCACGGTGACGCGCACGCGGTCGCGGACCGGCTCGACGCTCCCCTCGACCAGGGTACCGGCGCCGATCGCGCGCGCCACGCTATCCCGTGAGAGGTCGGTGTGGCGGAATGGAATGACTCCATTACGCGAGATGACGGTGAGGGTACGCACCTCCGAGAGCTGATCGATCAGTCCCTCGGTGAGTCCGTCGGCTAGAAAGCCGAGCGATGAGTCGGGACTGAGGTCTTGGAAGTACAGGACCGCCACGCGACGCAGTGCCATCGCGTCGGTGGCTCCCGTGGGGCGCGCACTGCCGCGCGGACTGAAGATAGCCCAGCCGGCGGCAACGAGCGCGGCGGCGGCGGCCACGATGACCGCGGGCCTGCGCAGCCGCTGTATCGCGGAGGTCCTGTGCCTGGATGCCGTCACTCGCGAGACGGCTCCTGTGCTCGCCGTGTTGAGCGCGTCGCGGAATTGCGCCGCCGTCTGATAGCGGTCGGCCGGTACCTTCTCGAGCGCGCGCTCGATCACGACTTCGACGTCGTCCGGAATCGCTTCGCGCACGACCTTGAGACGCGGCACGGAGTCGAGCGAATGGCGTGCCATGATCGCCTGAGCGGTCGGTCCGGTGAACGGTGGCTGCCCCGCGAGCGTCTCGTACAGGACGCAGGCGAGACTGTAGATGTCGCTGCGGCGATCGACCTTGCCCGTGCCGGCCGACTGCTCCGGCGGCATGTAGGCGGGCGTGCCGATCGCGAGTCCTGTTTCGGTGAGCCTGTCGCCGCCGGCGGCGTCGATCGCGCGCGCGATGCCGAAGTCCGTGACCATCGCATGCCCGCCGGACAACATGATGTTCTCGGGCTTGATGTCGCGGTGGACCACGTCGTGACTGTGCGCGTAGGCGAGGGCGTCGGCGACCTCGCGCGTGATCTGGAGCGCATCGTCGAGCGGCAGCTGCGGCTCGCGTTCGAGCCGCTCGCGTAGGGATTCGCCTTCCACGAAAGGCATGACGTAGTAGAGCGTTCCGGCCGCGTCGCCGGAATCGTAGACGGGCAGGATGTTGGGATGCTGTAGGCGTGCCGCCAGTTTGATCTCGCGCAGGAACCGCTCGCGCCCGAGCGCCATGGCGATCTCGGGGCGCAATGTCTTCAGCGCGACGAACCGTTCGTGCTTCACGTCGCGCGCCAGATACACCAGCGCCATTCCGCCGCGGCCGAGCTCGCTATCGATGACGTAGTGCTCGGCCAGCACGGCGTTCAATTCTGCAAAGGGCTCACTCACTCGGATAACGATAGTTCTGGCGCACCTGCTCAGCGAGCGCGTGCGGCAGCCCCTCCAGCTGTGCGATCGGCCAGTGCCGGTCGATGCCGATCACGACACGTCCCGTGCCGGCCTCCACCACGATCATCTGAATGCGCACTGAATCGCGTTGCGAGGCGATTGGGTCCAGGCGCCCGTACACCGCCATTCCGGCGCTGGTGCGCCGCGCCAGCTCTATGGCGGCGATCTCGGGCCGGGATTGCCCGCGCCAGCGCTCCCGCACGACCGCCTGGGGAACGGCCTGCAGCGGCGGTTTGGTGCCCAGCTGCTCCGTAAGCCCTTCGGCCAGGCGTACGCGCCACGGCTCGAGGCCGGTGACGAAGATGTCGAACGGCGCGACGGCGAAGAGCTGGGGGTCCGGCTGATGACGTCGCGCGTAGCGCACGAAGCTCGCCGCGCCGGCGATCGTGAGCAGGACCACGAGGACCGAGAGTCGCACCAGCCATTGGCGTGAGCTGGTCATTGGCGTTCCTTCCGAGCCGCGGGGTAGCTTCGCACGCCCGTCCCGTGTTCACAAGGAGCCGCGTTGGGTCGGTAGCGTCCCAGCGCGCAGAGGTCTCCGCAAAAACGCATCCCAGAACAGCGCCCCCCTAATGCAGGCGGGATGACGCCGGGTTGAGCGCTCGCGGCTACCATGAGGCCGCATGGTAACCGTGTGCACGGTCCTTCCCCCACCAGAACGTCCCCGCATCGATGCCGCGGGGGACGGTTGCTTCGATACGCTGCACGCGGACTCGCTGCGCGAAGCGCTGTTCGTCGCGCGGCGCCGGCGCGTGGATGCCGTGGTCATCTCCGTTCATCGCTGCCACGGTGAGGCGCTTCCCGGCGTCGCGCGCTTCGTGCGCGAGTTCCCCGCGATCCCCGCGGTCGCGCTCGTCTCCCGGCACGACCGGGAGGCGACCGAGACCCTCCTGCGCCTCGGCGCGACCGGAGTGCGCAATGCCGTCGACTGTACCGAGCCGGAGGGGTGGCGGAGGCTGCGCGATCTGGTGGGCCATCCGGCGTCACCGGTCGCAGCCCGGATTCTGGTGCGCTTGATTCCCGCGCTCGGCGACTGCTCGGAGGAGTCGCGGCTCTTCTTCGAAGCGGTGGCGCGGCTCGCCCCGGCGCTTACCACGGTGCGGGGCCTCGCGCGGCACCTGCGGGTGCGGCCGAGCACCCTGATGTCGCGCTTTCACCGCGCCGACCTCCCGTCACCCAAGAGTTACCTCGCCGGCATGCGCCTGTTGCACGCCGCGTTCCTCTTTCAAAACCCCGGTCTCTCGGTGGCGGACGTCGCCTACCGGATGGACTACTCGTCGCCGCAGAGCTTCGGCCGGCACCTGCGCGCCATGTTGGGCGTGACCGCGGGGGAATTCAGGCAGCGCTTTCCGTTCGACGTCGCGCTGCCGCGGTACGTCGACTTGCTCATCACCCCGTACCGGGAGGCCCTGCGAGCGTTTCACCCCTTCAACGCGGGGTCCTGGGACCAAGGCCCGAGCGCCACGGTGGCCTTTCCGGGCGGGGTGACTCAGTCGGCGGCCGGCCGGATCTGATGATCCCGTGTCGCTTGCTCACGGCTCAACACCGAGAAGCGCGCGATGCCCTCGCGCAGCCGCTCCGCCAGCGACGCCAGCTGCTGCGATGTGGCCGTCAATTCGCCCATGGACGTGATCTGCGCTGCGGTCGCTGCCGCCGTGGAATTGGCGGAATCTGAAGAAGCTGTCGAGATACTGGCGACTTGCTGTAACGATTGTGCAAGCTCCGCCAGGCGCTGCGCCTGGCTCCGGGACACCTCGGCGGTGGCGTTGACCAGGTCGCCCATGAGCTGCACGCCCTGATGCAGCTCCTGCAGCGCCCCATCGGCCTCGGCGGCCACCGCGCCGATGTCGCGCACCTTCGCCTCACCCGACTGCATCGCCCGGGCCGCCGCAGCGATGCCCGAGCGGAGCTCGCTCACCAGCTCGGCGACTTCGCGGGCGGACTTCCCTGCCTCGGCTGCGAGCGTGCGGACTTCGTCGGCGACCACGGCGAAGCCTTCGCCCCGTTCTTCGGCGCGCACCGCCTCGATCGCCGCGTTCAGCGCGAGCAGGTGCGTCTGCCGCGCGATGCGCGCGATGGTCTGCGCGAACACGCCGATGCGCTCGGACATGCCCGACAGTCCGGCGACGGTGGATGCGGTGGCGCGCACCTCCTCGCCGACGGACCGCAACGTGGCGCTGGCCCGCGCAACCCGCTCGCGACCGCGTTCCGCGGTCCCGACCAGACGCGAGGCGTCCACTTGCATCAGCTCCGCACGCACGCGCAGGGACTCGGCCTGATCCGCCGCCTTGGCGCTTTCGCCGCGCGCGCCATCCGCCAGTCCGCGCTGGCGCCCCAGATCGCCCGCGAGCCGCTGTGACGTGTCGGTCAGCGACTCCGTGGTCGCGTGCAGTTGCTCGGCGGCCGCGGCGAGCTCTTCGGCGAACGCCGCCACCTCGTCCGCTTCACGCTGCACGGTCGCGATGGTCGTGCCGATTTCCTCGAGCATCCGGTTGAAGCTCTTTTCCAAAAAGCCCAGCTCGTCGGCTTCGGCCGCCGCGGCGCGCACCGCGAGAAACCCCTGCTCTGCTTCGCCCATCACGCTGCGCGCGCGGCGGATGCGTTGAATCAGCGTTGCGGGAATGCGCTTGAGCGCCATCGCGACGATGATGAACACGCCGGTCTCGAGGTAGGCGGTGGCATCGAGTCCGGATCCACCCGGATACAGTTGCCCGTGGGTCCAGCTTGCGAGCAGGTACGCGAGTGAGGCGACGAGCACGAGAAAATCGCCGACGGCCTGTCCCTGGTCGAACGCGTACGGAAGCACGGCGATGAACAATGCGGCGACGACACCGCCGTGTCCGAACCACAGCACCAGCACCGTGACGAGCCCCACGTCGAGCAGCGCGAGCAGATAAATGAACCACCAGCGATACCAGCCGCGCTCGTTGATCAGCCCGACGAGCGCGTTGACGACCGCCGCGCCACCCGCGACGAGCACGATCGTGCCCAGCCGCACGGGAGCCACCCCGGAGAGGTTGCCGAGTGTGCCGAGGACGAACAGCGCGGCGGCGATGGCCCAGCGACGGCGGTGGCTGCGCTCGAACGTCTCGAGATCCTTGAATCGCTGCTCGAGCGCGGTGGCATCGTCCTGCCAGCCGCGCACCCGGGCGGCGAACGAGGGACCGCCCCTCAGGTCGGTCATGTCGCGGATTCGAGCCCGAGGTCCGACGCGGTCAGGAATACTTCGACCACGTAACCGGCGCGCTCGATGGCCTCGCGCCCGCCTTCCTGCCGGTCCACGACTGCGAGCACGCCCAGCACGTGTCCGCCTTCCCGTGCGACCGCGTTGATCGCCTCGGTGGCGGAGCTGCCTGTCGTGAGAACATCCTCGACGACGACGACGGGGTAGCCGGCGTCGAAGCAACCCTCGATGCGCTTGCCGGTCCCGTGATCCTTCGGCTGTTTGCGCACCGTGAACGCGTCGAGCAACTGGCCGCGGCGCTTTGCCGTCAGCGCGAGGGCGTAGGCGACGGGGTCGGCGCCGAGCGTCAGGCCGCCGACGGCGCGCGGCGTCCAGCCGCGGGCGGCCAGGCGATCCAGGCCCAGACCGCCGATCAGGGCCAACCCGTCGCCTGACATGGTGGTGCGGCGGGCATCGATATAGAACGACGAGCGGCGCCCTGAGGCGAGGACGAAGTCTCCTCGGCGCACCGAGCGCGCCAGGAGCAGATCCTTGAGCGTATTTCTGAGGTAGTAGTAATCGCTACTACTATTCACTTTGCCGCTTGTTAACGATGTTCTTGAGCGCCCCCAGCCAACCCCGCCTAGGCTCATCCGTGGTCTGCGCCAGCGCCGCTTCGAGATCCTCGGCGAAGGCGGTCACGGTGGGCTGGCGGTCTCCCGGTTGGCGGGCCAGCGCTTTCATCACCGCCGCTTCGAGCGCGGGGGAGAAGCTGAGGTCCTCGCTCGCCTTCGAGAGCGGAATCGACTTGCCGCTGAGGAGCTCCTGGAACAGCTCGCGCGGGCTGCGTCCCTCGTGCGGGTGGCGTCCCGTGAGCATGTAGTAGGCGATCTTGGCGAGACTGTAGATGTCGGCCCGGCCGTCCACCAATTCGCCGGACAGCGCTTCCGGCGCCACGTACTGCAGGGTGCCGACGAAGAAGCCGGTTCGCGTGAGGCGCTCCTCGGGCGGTTGTTCCGCGTCACGCGCGATCCCGAAGTCGAGCAGCTTCACCGTGCGCGCGTCGGGGTCGTACATGATGTTTTCCGGTTTCAAGTCGCGATGGATGATGCCGGCCTGATGCGCGGCGGCGAGCGCATCGGCGAGCTGCCGGATCAGCGGGACCGCATCCGCGGGAGCGAGGGGGCCCTCACGGTGTAGGAAGTCGGCGAGTGGCTCTCCCTGCGCCCACTCGAGCGCCAGATAGTAGAGGCCGTCGGCTTCGCCGAAGTCGTAGGTGCGAACCACGCCCGGGTGCACCACGCGCGACCCGTACCCCGCCTCGCGCAGGAATCTCTTGACGACGATGGGGTCGCCCCTGAGGCGCTCGCGCAATACCTTGAACGCACAGACGCCGCGCGCAGGGTGATCGGCGCGGTACACCTCCGCCGTTCCTCCCTCGCCGACGCGTTCGAGGAGGCGGTAGCCGGCGATGGACTTGCCGGCCAAGTTTTCGAGAGCCATGGGGTTACGCGAAACTAACGTCCGAATTTGAGGCTCGGCAAGTGATGCGATACAAGGTGGTGTGGGGCGGGTTGCTGGTGGGCACGGTGGCGTGCGGGTCGTGGCAGCGGGTGGGCACGGCCGACGACCCGCCGCGTCCGGGCACGACCGTCCCGCGCCTGTTCGACGCGACGTCGGTGTACCGCTCGATGGGTGCACTCGTCGGTGGCGGGGCGTTGCCGTTCGTCGCGTCGGTTCGGTATCTCGCCGGACCCACCAGCGACTCGACGCTCGCGCTGTTCTCGGTGTCGCTCACCAACCAGACGCTCAGCTTTCAGCGCCACGGATCCGAGTTTGTCGCCGAGTATCGCGTCGAGGCCGCCTTTCGGACCGACAGCGGCAGCGTCCCGCCGGTCCGGCAGATCGGCAGTGACCAGCAGGTGCGGGTTCGCAACTTTCAGGAAACGCTCCGCACGGATGAAAGCATCATTTACCAGCAGTTCGTGATGGTCCCGCCCGGCGTCTATCAAGTCGCGGTGATGCTGCGAGACCGGAATAGCCCGGCGTTTTCCCGCGCGGAGCGGGTCGATACCGCGCCCCGATTCAATCCTACGGTTTCAGGCATGACCAAACCGCTTGCGGTGTACACGGCGGAAGGTCGCCCGCAGCGGGCCGATCATTTCGGACTCGTGGCGAATCCGCGTTCGACGCTGCCGTATGGATCCGACTCGATGCGCTTCTACGTGGAGCGGTACGGTACGCCCCCCCCCGCAATCCTGGTGCGCGTCGTGGACGGCACCGATCGCGAGCTGTGGCGCGACTCGGTGCCGCTGACCGTCGGAGCGGACCTCTCGTTCGCGGTCATCACCGTGCCGCCGACCCATCTGCCGGTGGGGCAGGCGGAGCTGCAGGCCGTCGCGCCCGGCGCCGACACGACCAGGACCCGGTTTCTCGTCAGCTTCTCCAATCAGTGGGTGTTCACGAACTTCGAGGAGATGTTGAGCCTGCTGCGCTACTTCGAACGGCAGGACTGGGTCGACTCGTTGCGGCGCTCGGTGCCGGACCGCCGCAGCGACGTGTGGCGCGAGTTCTGGAAGGCCACCGACCCGGTGCCGATCACGCCCGAGAACGAGTCGCTCGAGGACTACTTCCGGCGTGTGACACAGGCGAATGTCCGGTTCGCCAATGAAGGCCAGCCTGGCTGGCTTACCGAGCGGGGGGAGGTCTTGATCTCTCTCGGCGAGCCGGACGAAATGCTCGACATGTCGAGCGGGCTCGATCGAGCCAATCAACGGGTGATTCGCTGGACGTACACCTCGCAACGGCTCGTCATCTACTTCCAGGATCAGTCGGGGTTCGGCCAGTTCCGGTTGACGCCGGCGTCGCGTTCGGAGTTCCAGCGCGTGCTGGGCCGGTTGAGACGAGCCGGCCGGTGAGACGCCGTGCCGCCCTGAGCATCGCGGCGCTCCTGGTGGTGTCACCGGCGGCGGCTCAGGAAGACATTCGGCCGGCCGCCGACCACACCGCCACCTATCGCGCCGATTCGCTCCGTCTCGCCGGCCGTCCCTGGCACGCGGCCGAGACGCTGCTGGCCGCAGCCCGCCGCGATCCCAATCCGAACGCGTTTCTGATTGTCGAAGGCGCCAAAGCCGAACTGCTGGCCAAGCGTTACGAGCGCGCGCGAACGCTGCTCGTGTCGCAGCCGTGGCTGCGCGACTACGTCGATGGGGACGCCTTGGCGGTGCTCGGGCAGGCGGAGTTCGGCCTGGGCCGCTACGCCGAGGCGGCGTCCCACTTCGAGATGGCGCGCTCCCGCGCGCCGGGCACCCGCGCGAACCTGGTGGCGGTCCGGGCGGGCGTCGCGTTCGACGCGGCGGGCCAACCCGACAGCGCCGCCGCCGCCTTCCGGGCCGCGCGCTCGGGCGGCCGTCTCGCGTCGATCGACGCGTGGCTGCGCGTCCGCCAGGCTCGAGTCACGGACGATACGGCGCTCGCGCGCGAGCTCCTGACCGACGTGCCGGCCCCCGCGGCGCGCGGCGTCGCGATCGCCAGAGCTCGCTCGCTGCTCCTCGCGGGCGACACGACTCGCGCGCTCGATGCGTTCACGGCGGCAGGGAAGGGGCTCGAAGTTACGCGGCTGTCGCTCGCGGTCGGCGACATGGCGCGGGCGCGGACGGCGCTGTACGGTCTCTTGTCCACCGCGCCGCTGAGCGACGACGGCGCCGCTGGCGTTGCATTTGCGCTCGGACCATTGCCGCCGCGCGATCCTTCCGAGCACGTCGCCCTCGGACGCGCGCTCAATCGCCGCACGAGCACCCGGGATGCGCGCATTCACGTCGAACACGCGCTGCGGCGCGGCGACTCGAGTGCGGCGACGCTGCTGTTCTACGGCGAGCTGCTGGTGGCGGGCGGGCGGATGGCTGAAGCGGTGCGCGCCTACGCCGCCGCCGCCCGCGATTCGGCTCTGGGTCCACTCGCGACGTATCGCCGCGCGCGCGTGCTGGTGCGTCTCGGCGATCCGAGGGCGCCGGCGGCGCTCACGGAATTCGCGGAGCACTTTTCGACCGACAGCGCGGCACCCGGTGCGCTCTACATCCTCGCGGATCTGCTCGACGGGCGCAGCGATTGGGCCGGTGCGGCGCGCTGGTACCGCGAGCTGATCGCGCGGTATCCAGCGGACCCGCGCGCTTCGCTCGCGCGCTTCCGGCTGGCGGCGAGCGCCGAAAGCACGGGCCGGGAGGACAGCGCGGCGGTCTGGTATCAGTCCGAGGTCGACGCGGCCGGACCACAGCGCAGCGCCGCGCGGTTCTGGCTGGGCAAGCTCGCGCGGTCGCGCGGTGACGCCGGCAAGGCAAAGACAATCTGGACCTCGTTGGCGAGCGACGATTCGCTCGGCTACTACGGCATGCGCGCGCGCCAGGAGGCGGGAATGAGTCCGCTCGCGTTCACGCCACCGCCGCCCGCCGTGCCCGCGCCGCCCGCGGTCAGCGCGGGCCTCGCCCGCATCGACACGCTGTTGCTCGCGGGGCTCGATAGTGAAGCGCAGGCTGAAGTCCGTGTGGTGCTCGGTCGCCCACCCCGGGACCTGGAAGCGCTGCTCGCGTGGAGCGAGGGACTCGGTCTGCGCGGATACGGCTCCGCCGCAGTGCGACTCGGCTGGCAGGCCTTTGGGCAGGCGCCCAACGACATCCGGGTCGTACGCGCGATCTTCCCGTGGCCCAATCGCGCGGCGGTCGAGGCCGAGGCGGAGGAGTTCGGCGTCGACGCCCGGCTGCTGGCGGCGCTGGTGCGCCAGGAGAGCGTGTTCGATGCCGAGGCGCTCTCCTCCGCGGGCGCGCGCGGGCTCGCGCAATTGCTGCCGAGTACCGCCGCGATCCTGGCGCGAGGCCTCGATGTCGCGTTCTACCCGCAGTGGATCACGGTTCCCGACTTGAATCTCCATCTGGGCGCGGCGCATCTCGCAGAGCTGATCAAGCGCTTCGGGCGCGTCGACGCGGCGATTGCCGCGTACAACGCGGGGCCCACGCCCGTGTGGCGCTGGCTCGCGCGCGAGGGCGCCGACGATCCGGACCGTTTTGTCGAATTGATTCCGTATCCGGAGACGCGCGGCTATGTGCGCAGCTTATTGCGCAATCGCGAGTTGTATCGCGCGTTGTACGGCCCTTCATGATCCGGCTTGACAGCCTTCCGGGCGCGGGTCATTTCTAGCCCGTCCACGGTAGCTCAGTAACAGAACACTGCAGGAGGCGGATCGTGATCAAGGGAAAGGTGAAGTGGTTCAATGACGCCAAGGGATATGGCTTCATTGAGCAAGAGGGCGGCGACGATGTGTTCGTGCATTTCTCGGCTATTCAGATGGACGGGTTCAAGACGCTCGCCGAGGGCCAGGTCGTGGAGTTCGAAGTGAAGCAGGGAGACAAGGGGCTCCACGCCACCAACGTCATGCGCGTCTAACGCGCCCCGCCTTCACCTCTGATCTTCCGAGCCCCGGGGCCCCCCTTGGCCCCGGGGTTTAGTTTTCCCGCCATGCCGCCGCGCCCAGCCCCACCGATTCCCGCCACCTCCGCCGGCAAAACGAACGTCTTCCTCGTGGACGGCTACGCGCTGATCTACCGGGCGTTCTTCGCGATGATCGCGCGCCCGCTCACCACCAAGCGCGGCGAAAACACGTCGGCGGTCTGGGGCATCACGAATTTCCTGCTGCGGCTCTACGAGAACTACCATCCCGAGTACATCGGCTGGGTACACGATCGAGGCGTGTCGTTCCGGTCGACCGAGTACCCCGAGTACAAAGCCACCCGCGAAAAACTCGGCGAGGAAATGCAGCAAGACTTCGACCGCTCGCTGGAGCGCGTGTGCCAGATTCTCGATGCGTTTCACATTCCCGTGATCGCGATCAACGGCTACGAAGCGGACGACGTCGTGGCGACACTCGCCGCGCGCGCGGCCGCCAGCGGACTCCAGGCGGTGATCGTTTCGGGTGACAAGGACTTCTATCAGCTGATCGGTCCGGGCGTCGCGCTGCTGAATCCGGGACGTGGCGGCCAGGCAGCCGTCGCGGAGCAGTGGGTCGATCTCTCCAATGCCGGCGAACGGCTGGGCGTCCCTCCCACGCAGGTCGTCGATTTCCTCGCGCTGGTCGGCGACACCTCCGACAACATCCCGGGCGTGAAAGGCATCGGGGATAAGACCGCCCTGCAATTATTGCAGACCTATGGCGACCTCGACACGATCCTGGCTCGTGCGGCGGAAATTCCCGGCAAGCGCCCGCGCGAGGCGTTGCTCGCCAACGCCGGCAACGCGCGGCTCTCGCGCCAGCTCGTTACGCTGCGCCGCGACGTGCCCGTCGAGCTCGATCTCGAGCAGTTGCGAGTCCGCACGCCCGAAACGGAGACCCTCGCGGCGCTCTTCACGGAGCTCGAGTTCCGCACCCTCATTCCAAAGCTGGATGACCTGGCTGCCGTAGGCAAAGCGCGACCTGCCGAAGCCGCGACACCGCCCTCCCCCCTCCCCCCCTCGGCTCGCGCGCTCCAGCTCGCCGCTCCGCAGATTGTCGACGATCCGGCGACGCTGCCGGCGATGCTGGACGAGCTGCGCCGCGCGCCACTCGTCGCGGTTCGAACGGAGCCCGGCCTGGCCGGACTCTCGTTCGCGACGGCGCCCGGACGCTCGTGGTACCTCCCGCTGGGCCATCACGCGCCGGAAGGAGTG
>JBLNGI010000202.1:0-8157 GCA_050264615.1 Gemmatimonadota bacterium | reverse complement strand
CGCCACGACGGCAGCGGCAACGAATTGAGGGTGTAAGAAGGGCGCGACCCAGGGTGGCGCCGCGCCCGATCGTATTACAGCTCGTCCCGCAGTTACTGCCTTACCAACGTTCCCCGAATTTCTCCGCCGCCGTTCACCCGAGTGTGAATATTCACGTAGCCTCGGCCGTCGCGGATGATATCGAACACGGAATCGGGTGGAGTCGACGAGCCGATCGTCGCCGTCCCGCTGAAATCGAGACCAGTTGCGGCCGGATTCAGCGGCACCACTACACCGCCTGCAACGGAATCTGCTGCGTGGCGATGAATGTGCCCACCGCCAGCGGTGATGCTGTCGATTGGTGTATCGATCACGACCTCCCAGGTGAGCACACTGTCGCCCATGATCGTCACGACCGCATGACCGGTCGCGGTCGTTTGCACGGGATTGGGGGCTTCATTCGCCCCGTTCAGCTGTGCCGTGTAAACCTCCAGACCTGCAGGAATACCCGTCGTGTCATCCCCGCACGCGATGCCGAGCACCGCGACTGCTGCGAGGGCGGTAAACACGCGCGTTACGCGCATACCAATCCTCCTTCACATCGCTTCAGGTTGAACCGCACGAAGCTTCGGAACCGGCTTCGGCCCTCCTTTCAGACCGCAAAGGGTTATTGAACGACCAGCTTGGCCTGCATGAACGACTCATGCGGGATGCAGTGGTACGGGAATGAACCCGGCGTCGGGAAGGTGTGAGAGAAGCGGTTTCCTGGATTCATGTCACCGGAGTTCCATACGCCGGAGCTGTCGGACGTCGTGGTGTGCGGCTCCTGCCCGACGTCCTCACAGTTCACCCACGTGACCGTCGCGCCGGGCGGCACGCTGATCGAGTCGGGCTGGAACGTGAAGTTGCGAATCGCCACGATGAAGTGCATCGAGTCGATGACCGAGACCGGCACGCTGCATTCCGCGGCGCTGCTCGAGCCAGGGCCCGCGCCGCGATCCGAGAAGCAGGCGACCGCAATCGCGCAGCCGATGGCCGCTCCTACACCAACGAGCCGGGTTTTCATGGCTGCCTCACGACGATGACGGCCTTCATGAACGGATGCGGCGTACAATGCACCGCGTACTCGCCCGGCTGCGTGAACGTGCGGCTGAACGTCTTGCCGGGCTCAATCGGTCCTGAATCCCACGAGCCGTCGTCTGCGGTGACCGAGTGTGCGAGCGGATCGTTGTTAGTCCAGGTAACCGTCGCGCCGGCCGCGACCTCAATCCGACTGGGCAAGAAGGCGACCCCTTTCATTTCCACCGCCGGTCCCGCGCCGCCCTGCGCCGCCGCCGTACCGGCCGCCGCTGTTCCTGCCGCCGCTTTTTTCCCGAAATACCTGCTCAGCGTGAACGGAATCGTGAACTCGAACCCACCACGCACGCGATCGAGGCCGCGCGAGACACCCTGCAGCGTCGCCGTGTTCGTATTGGTGACTTGCAGTGACAGCGAATGCGGTGTGTAGGGGATCTCGATTTGGAGCCCGGCGCCCCAGGCGACCTCTTCCGCTGCGCGGCGGTCGAGCAGGCTGGCCACGTCTCCCGCGAGCGCGAACCAGCGATTCAGCCGCAGCGTCGCGCCGCCTCCGACGGCGTATCGCGTCGTGTCGCTGCTGTAGCCGTTGGAAAGAATCCGCCCCACCGCCATCGCGCGCAGCGCTCCAAACTTCCGCGACACGGTCAGCTCCCCATCGAAACTCTCCGCGGCCTGGTTGTAGCCTCCCTGCAGCGCGACGCCGCCCCGGCCGTAACGGGCGAAGAACTCCCACTCATTGGGGAAGGCGGCGGCGATGTCGGAAGAGGTGGCGTAGTTGAAACCGATAAGCAGTGGTGCGGGAAGCTTGTAGCTGAGTAAAAACGTGGGGGAATTCGTCACTTTTCGGGTCGGCGCATCGCCGACTCCGAATCGGTGCACGAAGTTGAACTGCAGCGTGCCGTTCGCACCGAGCCACCCCCCCGAAAGATTGGGTGGGCGGTCGAGGACGGACTGGCACGAGGCTACATCCGGAGCTCCTGCAACGGCGAGTAGGGCGCAGGGAACGCACACTGCGATCCAACGACCCAGGCGCAAGCAAGCCTCCTCATGCGAGAGACGCGGCCTCGAGGCGACGCAGCGCCGCCTCCTTGCCGACCACGAGCAGCAACTCGTTCACTGGCTCTGATACGGTGCCTCCGGTCAACGCAATGCGAATCGGCTGAAACACCTTTCCCGCAGCCACGCCGCGCTCTTCGGCCAGATTGCGCAGCGCCTGCTCCAAGCCTTCATGGCTCCACTCGGCGTTCTGCAGCGCCACCACGCTCGCCGCGAGGGCCGAGCGGTAGCCGCGTGGATCCTTGGCGATTTCTTTCTGCGCTTTATCATCGAGCGTGACGAACCGCTCGTCCATCCGTACCGCGACTTGCCGCGCCACATCGAGAATCGTTCGTGAGCGGGTCTTCACGGCCGTGACGGCGCTCAGGATCGCTGTGTTGTTACCGTTGAGACCCAGCTTCGCCAGCTCGGGTTGCACGAGCGGATACAACTCGTCGGCGGACTTCGCTGAAAGGTACTGCCCATTCATCCACTCGAGCTTCGTTGTATCGAACACCGACGGCTTTTTGAGAATTCCCTCGAGCGAGAAGAGGTTCCGCAGGTCCTCTTTGCTCATGATCTCGCGATCGCCGCCCGGACTCCAACCAAGAAGCGCCAGGAAGTTGCGCATCGCCTCTGGGAGAATACCTAGGTGTTGGTAGTCTCCGACAGCGGTCGCGCCGTGCCGTTTGGAGAGTTTCTTTCCATCGGGTCCGTGGATCATTGGTACGTGACCAAAGATTGGGGTCACAGCTCCCAGGGCCCGATACACGGCTAACTGCTTTGGCGTGTTGGAAATGTGGTCGTCACCACGCACCACATGCGTGATTTGCATATCGAGGTCGTCGACGACCACGGCAAAGTTGTAGAGCGGGGAGCGATCGGCCCGCAGAATGACAAAGTCGCGAATATCCTCACCTTTGAAACTGATCCGCCCGTGTACCGCATCCTCCCACGATAGCTCCCCCGGCGGGACGCGCAGCCGAATGGCACCCTCCTCCATGTAGGCGTTGCCCTGCTTGAGCAGCTGATCGGCAACCTGTTGATGGCGGGCCACACGGGCGCCCTGGAAGATCGGCACCTCATCCCAGTCGAGGCCGAGCCAGGTCAGGCCGTCGAGGATGACCTGCGTGTTCTCGTCAGTCGAGCGCGCCTTGTCGGTGTCTTCAATGCGAAGGAGGAACTTACCGCCTTCTTTGCGCGCGAACAGCCAGTTGAAGAGCGCCGTTCTTGCGCCTCCAACGTGCAAGTAGCCGGTGGGGGAGGGTGCGAACCTAACGCGAATTGTCATGGCGAATGATCAATGGTCAATGTCCAATGATCAATGACTATTGGACGTTGATAATTCGCGCGAAGCGCGCACGGAGAGGGGGGGATTCGAACCCCCGATAGGGTTTTAAGGCCCTATAACGGTTTAGCAAACCGCCGCCTTCAGCCACTCGGCCACCTCTCCAACTATGCGGCGCTGAACTTAGCCGCTTCGAAGCGGCTTTGGTACTCTTAGTTTGCCTGCACGGCAATCACGGGGCCGTCGTTGGTGACCCCGTAGCGCATCTTCGCCTCCGAAGCGCTGACGTAGCGCATCTCCCGGACGGCGCGCGCCGGAATGTCCCGTAACCGAGACACAGGTCCGGAGCGGACGCCGTTCAGGTATACCTCGACCTGTCCGGAGGTGGGGTCGAGACCGCTCGGCGGACGCGCGAGCAGCCACGTCGGCCGGTATTGTTGGACCAGGCCAAACGCGTCCGACGCGGTTGAACCTTCGAACTCTTCCTTGGTCAGGATCTCGCTGGAGTGGGACCGTCGGGCCGCGCGGTTCGTGTCGTCGGCCATGACCACAGCCGAACCGGGCGGGAGCGCCGCGGGTGGGAGCACTTGGGCGGCCGTCGGAGCCACGGGAATCGTGTCCACCGTGCGCTTTCGCGAGTCTCCCCCCCCACTGAATACGAGGGTCCCGGCGCTCGTCTTGATTTGCTCCGCCATGCCGCCGCGTTCGCGCAGCCCCCTCACGCGCGAGAATTCGGGAATGCCGCTCGCCGAGGCTTCGGCCGCTTGGGCGATCGGCATGCGGATCACCCACTCGTGCACGATCCACGCCCCCGTGGGAACGCGCATGAATGCGACGCGACCACCGGCGCGTGGATCGGCGAGGCCCGATGGCAGCTGGACGTACTTGAACTCGAGATGGCGCAGCTCGGCGGTCTGCCGGTCCACCCACAGCGTCCCGGCGACGTCCGGGAGCTTGCGGCCGCGCGCCGGCGAGAACATCAAGCCCATCAGGCCCGCGGTCTCCCCCTTGCCGAGTTTTGTCTCGAAACAATGGGTGCGCAGGAACGGCTCGCTCAGCAGTGCCTCCGCCTCAGGCGCGAAGTAGTTCCAGCCCGAGCCGTCTTGCACGACAAAACCGTCAGCCGCCAACTGCTCGGCGGGCACGCTGCTGAACGGGGCCTGGTAAAAACCCGCGTTCTGCCAGACGGAATCGTGTGCCCCGCGCGATCCGGATGAGAGTATTTCCCGCTCGAACTGTCGGAGCACATACCAGTACCCCGGTGCGCTGCGGGTCCAGCGCACGGCGGCCAGCGCTTCGCGAACTTCCTCCCACAGCGCCGCGACTGACGCTCCCCCGTCGACGTCGCATTGCCGGTCGCCGGCAACCACGACCTGCTCCAGCGGCACCGGGATCGGCAAGACGACCGCGTCGTACGAAATCGTTTCGCCGGCTCGTAGCGTAAGCGGCTGGGAAACGTAGGGGTGCAAACCGATGCGCTTCGAGCGGATCCGGTAGGTTCCCGGTGTGGGCGCACTCAGAACGAACGCACCCGCTTGATTGGTGATCGTACGGGCGCGTTCGGTCCCCTGGGTATCGACGAGCGTGACGAATACGCCCGGTAACGGCGTGCGGCTCACGCTGTCGCTAAACAACCCACGAACCGTCTGGGCGCGCGCGCCGGCCGCGGTGCTGCACGCAATCGCGAGGACGACGAGCGGGATGCGCATCAGTCTGTCACCGCTCGCGTTCCCACCAGCGGAACCGTTGCGGCTCGAGCTTGTTGAGCCGGTACAGATTGCGTGCGAATCGACCGACGAAGAGCGCCACCATGCCTGCGAGCACGATGCCCAACGTCCAGTTGGCCACCAGGTTGATCGGCACGGGCAGGGGCGAGGGCCAGCCGGTGGTGATCAGGGCGATCATGTTCAGCAGGATGAGAATGAGGCGAACTTCGGTCGGGCCGATGCGGCCGTATGAGATCTTGAACACGCCGAACACGGTGGATTCGAGATAGACGTTGATCGACATCGCGAGATACACGATGACGATGCCGAGGGCGAGACCGAGGTAGACGTACTGCGACAGGCCGAGCCCGAGTCCGATGACCGCTGTCGAATAGGCATCCACGACGTGGTCCAGATAGTACCCGTACTTGGGGCGCTGCGTGCCGCGCACCCGGGCGAGCGTGCCGTCGAGACTGTCGCCCAGCCAGTTCACCACCAGCATGGCGCTCGCGGCCCAAAGCCACGCGTGGCTGTAGTTGGTCAGTGCGTACGCGATGCCGGTGCCCGTGGCGCCGATGACGCCGAGCGCGGTGAGGTGATTGGAGCGGACGCGGCGCGGCATGCGCGCCGCGATCCAGAGCAGCACTGGACGTTCCAGATTCGCGAGCAGGAATGTCAATTCCCGCTTGCCGCCACCCCCGCCGCCGGCGCTGCCTAGGCTCGACCCCGTACTGCTATCGGTCATTACGCGCTCCTGCACCCTCTCTCATTTTTCGTGTATACCGAACCGGAGGGTTGAGGCACGGAGGGCACAGGATTCGAACCTGTAAGGGCTTGCGCCCGCCGGTTTTCAAGACCGGTGCCTTAGCCATTCGGCCAGCCCTCCCAGACGCTTTCTAACCTAGTGAGATGGCTGTGCGTACCACAGTGTGATTTTGGCGCGGATTGGCGCCACTTGCGAGGTTTTCGATCTTCGGTGTATCTTCGGGTCCCTCAGCTCACACCAAAACTGGACCGATCGATGTCGAATTCCCGCGTTTTCTTTCGACGTACTAATGGAAGCATTTGGAACCAGGGCACGACACGCCCCGTTACGTTCAGGGTTGTCCGGCCGACTCACATTCCTGGGAAAAACTGAGTCATGAAACTCTCCGAAACCTCCATTCGCCGTCCAGTGCTCGCGAGCATGCTCTCGGCGGCGCTGGTGCTCTTCGGGTTCATCGGCTACACCCGGCTGTCAGTGCGCGAGCTGCCCGACATCGATCCTCCCATCGTCTCGGTCCAGACGACACTGCCCGGCGCGAACGCGCGCGTCGTGGAGACCGCCGTGACCGACGTGCTCGAGGAGGAGCTGTCGACGATCCAGGGCTTGCGCACGCTGAGCAGCTCGTCGGCGGAGCAGAACAGCTTCATCACGCTCGAGTTTACCCTGGATCGTCCGATCGATATCGCGGCGCAGGACGTGCGCGACAAGGTCTCGCGGGTACGCGGACGGCTGCCGCAGGACGTGCTCGAGCCCGTAATCGAAAAACAGTCGGCCGACGCGCAGCCGTTCTTCTGGCTCGCGCTGAGCAGCGAGAACTACGACCTGATGCAGCTTTCGGACGTCGCCGACCGGTTGGTGAAAGCGCGGCTCCAGAGCCTGCCGGGCGTGGGCAGCGCGCAAATCTTCGGCGAGCGGCGCTACGCCATGCGCGTCTGGCCGCAGACGCAGGCGTTGTCGGCGCGCGGGCTGACCGTCCAGGACATCGAAGGGGCGATCGTGTCGCGCAACGTCGAGATCCCGGCCGGCCGGATCGAGTCCACCCGGCGCGAGTTCTCGGTTCGTTCGCTGGGCGAGCTCAAGACGCCGCAGGAGTTCGGTGAGCTCGTCGTGTCGAGTCAAGGCACGCAGCTGATCAAGCTCAAGGACATCGCCAGGGTCGAGCTGGGGCCCGAGGACGACCGCTCGATCTTCCGCTGGAACGGGTCGCCCTCCGTGGCGATCGGCGTGGTCCGCCAGTCCAAGGCCAACCTCATCGACGTGGCGCGGAACATTCGCGAGGCGCTGCCCGGCATTCAGCAGACGCTTCCGCTCGGCGTAAAGCTCGAGAGCGCGTACGATGGATCGGTGTTCGTCACGCACTCGATCAACGACGCCCGGCTGACGCTGGTGATCGCGGCCATCCTGGTGGTGCTGATCATCTTCGTATTCCTGCGCAACCTGCGCGCGACAATCATCCCCGGACTCGCGATTCCGGCGTCGATCATCGCGACGTTCGCGATCATGTACTTCCTCGGCTTCTCGATCAACAACTTCACGTTGCTCGCGCTGACGATCGCCATCGGCATCGTGGTGGACGACGCGATCATCGTGCTCGAGAACGCATTCCGGCATCAGGAAGAGCTGGGCGAGGATCCCGAAACGGCGGCGATGAACGGCACGAACGAGATCGGGTTCGCCGTGATCGCGACCACGATCGCGCTCGTGGCGGTGTTCACGCCGCTCGGATTCCTGCGCGGATCGACCGGGCGCCTCCTCAGCGAGTTCGGCATCGCGGTGGCGGGCGCGGTGGTGATCTCGGGATTCGTGGCGCTGACGCTGACCCCGATGCTGTGCGCCAAGATCCTGCGCATGTCACACTCGCACGGCGCGACGTTCCAGATGTTTGAGCGCGGGTTCAATGCGCTGTCGGAGCGGTATGCGCGTCTGCTCGACCGGGCGCTCCATCATCGCGCTGTGGTGCTGTGGGGGACCGTCGGGATCGTGGCCGCGTCCGTGTTCCTCTTCATGATGTTCAACCCGACCAAGCTGCAAAACGAGCTGATTCCGGACGACGACCGCGGGTTCTTCCTCGTGGTCGTGCGGGGGCCGGAAGGCGCCTCGCTCGATTACACCGACGGGTACGTGCGCACGGTCGAGCAAATCATCGGCAAGACCCCGGGCGTCAACGGTTACTTCACGATCGTCGGAGGATTCGCCGGCGGCGTGAACAGCGCGTTCGTTGGCGTCATCATGAAAGACTACGGCGAGCGCGACGTCACCGTGCAACAGACGGTGGGAGGCCTGTTTCCGCAGCTCATGGGGATCTC
>JBLNGI010000201.1:0-3919 GCA_050264615.1 Gemmatimonadota bacterium | reverse complement strand
ACGGGAACAACCCCGGCATGGGGATCACGCACAACCTGTGGGAAACGGCCCTTGCGGGGTGCGGAACGCAGACGGTCTGCTCCGATCCTAACCTGTTCACGGCGCCGTGGGGCGTCGGGTTGAACTGGGGCATGCCGATCATCCTGCGCGGCGACCCGAACAACGTGAACGACGCACGCCGCGTCGCGCTCGGCAATGCGCTTCCTGATTTCCGCTTCGCCGTGACGCAGAACGTCCAATTCCGCCGGTTCAGTCTGTACGCGCTGCTCGATGCCGCCATCGGTCAGAAGGTCTGGAACGAGGGCTTCCACTGGGCGCACCTCGACTTCCTCTCGCACGACGTCGATCAGGCCGGGAAATCGGTGGAAACCGCGAAGCCGATCGGGTACTACTACCGCGCCGCACCGCCCGACAATGGCTCCGGCGTGGGCGGGTTCTACGACCTGCTCGGGCCGAACAACTTCACGGTGGAAGACGCGAGCTACGCGAAGTTGCGCGAGCTGGCCCTGTCCTACGACATCGGCCGCGTGGCCGGCGCGGGCAACTGGTCCGTGACCGTGGTGGGTCGGAATCTCTTCACGATCACCGGCTATCGCGGGTTCGACCCCGAGGTGGGCATCGCGGGCAACACGAACACGAACATCGCGGGCTCGCGCGCGATCAACGCCGTGGACGCGTTCGTGTTCCCGAACCTGCGCACGTTCACCGTTCGGCTGGCGTCGACCTTCTAAGCGTGAGCGGACCAGCCGCGCCGGCAGCATGGCGGCGCGGCGGCCCGCGTCCAAAACTTTGCGGGAGCGTACAATGAGTCCACGAAATCTGTTCGGGAGCATGCTCGCCCTGACGTTGATCGCGTGTAGTGATCCTCTCACGGTTCAGAACACGGACGATCCCGACCGCGGGCGCGTGTTCACCAACCCCGCGGACCTGCAGGTGTTCATCGCCGGACTGTACGGCGTCATGCACGCCAGCACGATTGGAGGGAGCAACGACGGGCTTCAGACCCAGATGTTTGTCATGGGGATGGAGAACACCTCCACGTTGGCGAACTTCGCGATGGGGCCGCGCGGCTCCATCCCGCGCAATCCGATCACGAATCAGCGGGGCAGCCAGGGGAACGCGGGCAACTACCATGACTGGTTCCGGAACCACCGCGCCGCGCGGCAGGCGGCGCTCGGCATCGCAGCACTGAAAAACATCACGCTCGGCTCGCCCTCGGCCGATGCGCGGGCACTGTTGTTCGCGCGCTTCATTCAGGGCGTCGCGCTCGGGAATCTGTCGCTCGCCTACGACTCGGCGTCGATCCTCACCGAAAACGACAACCCCGAAGCCGACGCCGCGGTGGTGGTGCCGCTGTCGTACTACCCCGCCGTGAATGCGGCGGCGCTCGGCTATCTGGACTCGGCGATCGCGATTGCGCGCGCGAATCCCACGAGTCCGACAAACTCGACCTTCCCACTGCCGACGACTGCGAACTTCTGGATCAACGGCATCGCGATGACCCAGAGCGAGTTCATTCGGCTGTGCCGCTCGTACAAGGCGAAGTTCCGGGCCGGCGTCGCGCGGACTCCCGCCGAGCGCGCGGCGGTCAACTGGGCCCAGGTCATCCTCGACGCCGATTCGGGCATCACGGTCAACCTGGCCCCGAACATGGACCCGACGAACGGGTGGGACGTCAGCTGGGTCGTCCAGCACTTCACCACGGGGGCCGGCGCGTGGCACCAGATGTCCCAGTTCTGGATGGGTATGGCGGACACGTCAGGCGGGTATGCCGCCTGGCTGGCGGCCCCAACGCCGAGCGCGCGCGTGCCGTTCCTGGTCGTGACACCGGATAAGCGGTTCCCCGGGGGGGCAAACTGCGTGGCGCCGTGCCCCCAGTCGGCGCGAACGGCCCAGGGTGCGGCCGCAGGGACGGGCAGCGCCGGCCAGCCGTTCGCGAACACGCCGTACTTCCGCAACCGGCCCTCGGGGGATGATGTGTCGGGTGATCCGCTCCAGATCTCGATGTACGACTTCTGGCGCTCGCGCCAGTTCCGGCAAGCGAACCGGATCGGCCCATACCCGGTGATGACCCGCGCGGAAATCCGCCTGCTGGCGGCGGAGGGCTATTTGCGAACCAATAATATCCCGGCCGCGATCGCCCGGATCGACAGCTCGCGCGTCACCATCGGCGGATTGCCGTCGCTCGTCGGGATTGCCGATACCCTGACGGCGGTGCCGGGGAGCGCGGTCAATTGCGTGCCGAAAGTCCCGGACGCGGCCCAGGCCTACAGAGGGACGCGGTGCGGCCGGTTGTGGGACGCGCTGAAGTGGGAGTACCGGATGGAGACCGCGTATACCGGCTACGGCAACTGGTTCTTCGCGGCGCGCGGCTGGGGCGACCTGCCGCTGAACACGGCGTACCAGTGGCCCGTCCCGTTCAACGAAATGGATGCGCGGCGCCAGCCATTCTACGGCTTCGGAGGCGGGGGTCCGTCGAGCGCAGGCCCGGGCAACTACGGGCTCTTCCCGCGTTCGGCAGGGGGCGTGTACTAGTCGTGCGACTGCGGATTCTGGCCGGGGTGGCCGGGCTGCTGCCCGGCCTCCTCGGTGCCTGCTACACGTATCACGCGGTGCCGGCGACCCCGGAACCGCAGACGCGTGTTTCGATCCAGCTCAGCGACATGGGGCGCGTGGGCACGGCGCAGATGATCGGTCCTGGGACCGAAAGCGTCGAGGGCAGCATCGTCGCCGCGGATGACTCGGCGTATCGTCTCGCCGTCTCGAGTGTGAAGCCGCTGCGCGGTCCGAGGGTCCGCTGGAGTGGGGAGCAAGTCGATGTGCGACGCAGCTATGTCGCGACTGTGTCGGAGAAGCGGTTGTCGCGGGGACGAACGGCGGTCTTCAGCATCGCCGTGGCGTTTGTCACCCTGAGCACGATGGTGTATTTCGACATCCTGGGATTCGGTAGCCTCAACATTCCGTTCATTCCCGGAGCGGATGGCGATGCTGACCAATGAACTTTCGGAAAGGTCTCCTATGATTGCACTTCGGTCTTCAGGCACCTGTGTCGCGCTGCTGCTGGCCTTGGGATGCGCCAAGGAAGCGACGTTCGAGGAACCATTGCCGGAGCTCGCGGCCATCCACTGGGTGAATGCGGTCCCCGACACAGGTCAACAGGATATGCGCATCGTCGACATCACTGCAAACGCGGGGTTGTTCGACGTCAATTATCGCGGCTCCAACATGTTCTATCAGGCGATCCAGGCGGGCACGCGCACGTACCGAATCTTTAACAGCAGCCCGGATCCGGTGATTGCGCAGCAGATCCTGCTCGAGGGGACGCTCGATTTGGCGCCCGATCAGGGCTACACGCTGATCCATGCAGGGTTCGCGCGTACCGGCTCGACACCGGCGCGCGCCGCGTTGGTCCTGGTCGACAACCCACCGGTCCCCGCCGCCGGCCAGCTCGCCGTGCGCGCGGTGAACGCCGGCGCCGGACTGGGGAACGTCGATGTGTTCATCGTTCGCAAACCGGTGAATGCGGCGACCGTAGACAGCCTGCCTGATGCCCGGGCGGCGACGAACGTCGCGTTCGGCCAGGCGTCGGCGTACCTCCCCGCTGCGGTCGACGACACGGCCGCCGCGGCTGGTCAGGCCATGCGCGTGGTGTTCACGGCCACGGGAACCAAGACCGTGCTCGCGGCCATCACGGCTCCTGCGGGACAGTTCGCGACCACGAATCCGCCGGCGGAGCCGATCGCCGGATCGCGCATTGCCGGCAGCGTTCTGACCGCCGTGCTCGTGCCGCGCCCGGTCACCGGGAGTCGCGCGCAAATCAACGCGGCTGACTCGCTGGTCTCTACGGTGTATCTAGTTGATCGGCGGCCGCCGCGGGGCAACGTGCCCTGAGTCGCTCGCGCGATGCCGGTACCGCGGT
>JBLNGI010000200.1:0-32169 GCA_050264615.1 Gemmatimonadota bacterium | reverse complement strand
GTGCGGCCGCCCGTCCAGCGATAGCCGGCCCACTGCCCGATCTGCATAGGCCGATTCTGGATGTCGGTACAGAGCTTTTCCTTCTCCTGCGCGACGAGGGGGGTGGCGCAGAGCAGCGTCAGCAGCGAAACCATTCTCAAGCTGGGCACGAACCGACTCCGGGAACGGGAGACGATTATTATACAGGGACACGCGACCGTGGCGGAATTGGCAGACGCGCCAGCCTTAGGAGCTGGTGGGGCAACCCGTGGGGGTTCGAGTCCCTCCGGTCGCACTAAAAGCTAAACGAGGACAGGCAAAAACTAGACGGACAGACGCACAGCGGTTTGCAGGTGTGAGGTAGTGGGAAAAGCCCGCCCGCGAACTGCTTCCCTATCAGGTTAGATTATCCCGCACATGCCAGAGATTCTTGTAAGGAAAACAAAGGTCGAGCCTGGTGAAGCGTCGCTCGAGGTGAGTATTCCCCCCGAGAACGTGAAGGCCGCGGAGGACCGCGCGACGAAGTTTTATCAGGCCCGCGCCCGCCTGCCCGGCTTCCGGCAGGGGAAGGCGCCGGCGGCCGTCGTCAAGAAAAAGTTCGCCGACGACATCCGGCAGGAGACGTTGCGCGAGCTGGTGCAAGAGAGCTGGCGTGTCGCGCAGAAGCAGGAAGAGCTGAAACCGATCGCCGATCCCCACATCCACAACCTGAAGTGGGAAGACGGCGCGCCGGTCACGTTTGAGTTCCACGTCGAGCTGAAACCCGAGCTGAAGCTGCAGCGCCTGGGCGGGTTCCGGCTGACGCGCACCGTGCCGGCGGTGACCGCCGCTCAGGTGGACGCGCAGATCCATGCCCTGCGGGAGCAGCGCGCTCCGTGGACGCCGGTCGCGGGCGAAAAACCCAAGCCCAAGGATCTCGTCGACGTCGTCATCGCGACCCGCGAGAACGGCGCGGAGAAGGATCCGCAGCCCTACCAGTTCGTGCTGGGCGAAGGCCGGGCGATTCCCGACGTCGAAGAGCGGATCATGAGCCTCCTGCCGGGCGAGTCGGTCGAAGCGACCGTCCGCTTCCCCGACGATTTCGCGGAAGAAGCCAAGCGCGGCCAGACCCGGGACGTGAAGATCACCCTGCGCGAAGTGAAGCGGCAGGAGCTGCCCGCGCTGGACGACGCGTTCGCGCGCGAGACCGGCGACTTCGAGTCTGTGGACGCGCTCCGGACGGCCGTGACGGCGGATTTGACGAAGGAAGCCGAGCGGGAAGCCGACGCCAAGGTGCGCGGCGACCTGGTGCAGCAGATCATCGAGGCGAACAACGTGGTCGCCCCGCGGCCGCTGGTCGAGCGGGTGCTGGGGATGTACGCGCAGGCGTACGAGGTCCCCGAGGAGCGCTGGCAGCAGTTCGCCCAGGAGTTCCAGACGGTGGCGGAGTCGCAGGTCAAGCGCGATCTGGTACTCGACAACGTCGTCGAAGCCCAGAACCTGCGCGCCACCGAAGCGGAGCTGGACGAGAGGATTCAGCAGCTCGCCGAGCGGCGCGGCATGAAGGCAGCCGAGCTGTACGCCTCATTGGAGAAGGCCAAGCGGCTCCGCGATGTCGCGCGGAGCATCACCGAGGAGAAGGTGTTCGCGTATCTCCTGTCGCAGTCCACCGTGGAGCCAGCGTGACGACGAGCGAAAGCCACATCTATCCGCCGTATATCATCGAGCGCTCGAGCCGGGGCGAGCGCACCTACGACATCTTCAGCCGCCTGCTGATGGACCGGATCGTGTTCCTCGGCAGCCCGATCAACGACGACGTCGCCAACATCATCATCGCCCAGCTGCTGTTCCTGGATGCCGACAATCCGGAGCGGGACATCTATCTGTACATCAACTCCCCGGGCGGCATCGTGTCGTCGGGCATGGCGATCTACGACACGGTGCAGTTCCTGCGCGCGCCGGTGAATACGATCTGTATGGGCATGGCCGCCTCGATGGGCTCGTTCCTGCTCGCGGCGGGCCGCAAAGGCAAGCGGTCAGCGTTACCCCACGCGCGCATCATGATGCACCAGCCCTCGGGCGGCACCCAGGGCACCGCCGCCGACATCGAGATTCAGGCGAAGGAGATCCTGTTCCTGCGCCGCAAGCTCAACGAGCTGTACGCCAAGCATACCGGGAAAACGGTCGAAACGATCGAAAAAGACATGGATCGCGATCGCTTCATGTCGGCCGAAGAGGCGAAGGACTACGGGCTGGTCGATCACGTCATTTCGAACTACGAGGAAATCAAGGAAGACGGGAAGGGCAAGAAGTGATCCCTTGCGCCCCTAGAAGCCCCTTCCCATACTAGGATACGATGTCGCACGACAAGCACCTCCGCTGCTCATTTTGCGGCAAATCCAAGGATTCGGTCCGGAAGTTCATCTCCGGACCGTCGGTCTACATCTGCAATGAGTGCATCGCGCTCTGCAATGAGATCCTGGCGGAGGACGAAGAACGGGAAGTCGCTGAGGCCATCACACAGGTCCCCACGCCAGCCGAGATCAAGGACGTCTTAGACCAGTATGTGATCGGGCAGGACCGCGCCAAGAAGACGCTCGCCGTAGCCGTCTATAACCACTACAAGCGCATCAATTCCCACTCCGGCCGGGACAACGAGGTGGAGCTCGACAAGAGCAACATCCTCCTGATCGGCCCGACGGGTGTCGGCAAAACGCTCCTGGCGCAGACCTTGGCGCGCATCCTGGACGTGCCGTTCACGATTGCCGACGCCACCACGCTCACCGAGGCAGGCTACGTCGGTGAGGACGTGGAGAACATCCTCGTGCGCCTGCTGCAGGCTGCCGACTTCAACGTATCCGAGGCCGAGCGGGGCATCGTCTATATCGACGAGATCGACAAGATCGCGCGGAAATCCGAGAACCCCAGCATCACGCGCGACGTCTCGGGCGAAGGCGTACAGCAGGCGCTGCTCAAGATCCTGGAAGGCACGGTCGCCAGCGTGCCTCCCCAGGGCGGGCGCAAGCATCCGCAGCAGGAGTACATCCAGGTCAACACCAAGGACATCCTGTTCATCTGTGGCGGCGCGTTCGACGGGCTCGAGAAGATCATCGAGTCGCGCACGGGCCGGCGCCAGATCGGCTTCACCAAGGAAGAGGTGGTCGCGGGCGTCGCCGCCAAGGTCAAGAAGAACCCGTTCGTCGACGTCGAGCCCGACGACCTGCTTCGCTACGGGCTGATCCCCGAGCTGGTGGGGCGCCTCCCGGTCACGGTACCGCTCGACGCGCTCGACGAGGACGCGTTGATCCGGATCCTCACCGAGCCCAAGAACGCGCTCGCCAAGCAGTATCAGAAACTGTTCGACCTCGAGGACGTGCGCCTGACGCTCGACAAGGAAGCGTTGAAGGCGATCGCCCAGAAGGCGATGAAGCGCGGCACGGGCGCCAGAGGGTTGCGCGCCATCCTCGAAGAGATGATGACGGAGATCATGTTCGAGCTGCCGAGCCGCGACGACGTGCGCGAGGTGGCGATCACCGCCGAGTGCGTCACGTCGGGCCGCGCGCCCCTGCTCGTGACTGAGCGCCCCCGCCAGAAGAAAGAAGCCTGATCGACCCGACCTACATCGGCTCGTTTCCCCGCGCCGATGCGCTGCTCGACCCTCCCCTCCCTGAAGTCGCGTTTCTCGGCCGATCGAATGTCGGCAAGTCATCCCTGTTGAACGCGCTGGCAGGGCGGCGGATTGCGAAGACGTCGGGGACGCCCGGGAAGACGCGCGCGCTCAACGTCTTCCGTATGGACACTTCGTACTACTTCCTCGATCTGCCGGGGTATGGTTATGCTCGGGCGGGCAAGGCTCAGCGCGCCGCCTTTCGAGGCCTGCTGAAGCACGCGCTCCGGCGTGACTGGCTCCGCGGCGTGGTGTGGCTGCTCGATATCCGCCACCCCCCTTCGCCGGAGGATTGGGCGATGCAGGAAACCCTGGCGCAAGGAGCGACCCACGTGCTCGCGGCGCTCACCAAGGCGGATAAACTCTCGACGAGCCAGCGAAACACGCGAGCGCGGGAGCTGCGTCAGGAACTGGAGCTGCCGGAGGATCAGCTGGTCGTGACGAGCGCGAAGACGGGAGCGGGGATTGTGGAGCTGAAAGAAGCGATCGCTGAACTGATTACGGGAGCCAGGGAGTGATCCTCGCCTTGCTGCTGAGCCTGGCCGCGCCCTTCCAGGACACGATTCCGTCGGGGTACGGTACCCTCCGCCGCGACGACATCACCGTGCGCTTCTCGACCGGCACCGTCGAGATCCAGGTGCTGCCGCTGGAGGACCAGGTCATCCGGCTGCTCGCGCCCGACACCTATCGCTCGCTGATCCAGCTCGTGCAGAGCCGCGCCCCGGACATTCGCGATGCGGCCCTGCGCGGCGGCACGGAGCAGCCTTCCCTGATCATGGTGACGTTCCTCGGCGTGGTTCCGCAGGCGCGGTTCAATCCGGAAGACCTGAACATCACGAGCCGGGGCCGGCTGTTCCGGCCCGTCGGCATCGTGCCGCTCTCACCCACCTGGAGCTCCTACCAGCTCGACGCGCGGCAACAGGCGGTGGCGCTCTATCTCTTCGAGCCTGGGATCAGCGTGCGCGAGGATATGCTCGTGCAGTACCAGGGACTGTCGAGCGCCGCGTGGGTGCGCTCGATCCGGCTGCTCGATCAGGAGCGCGCCCGGGTCAAGGCACGCGCGCAGGCGGAAGTACGACGCGATTCTGGAGCTCGGGACTCCACCGTACCCCCGCCGAGTCCGCGCACACCACGCTGATCCCCCGGCGCGCCGCCTGCGCCAACGCCTTGTCACACCCGACGGAAAACAGCGCGCTCGACCACGCCGCCGCCTTGAAGGCGGTGGGCGCGAGGACAGTCACGGCACGGCGCTCACCTCGCCCTGACACGGTGCTGATCGCGCCGGACTGCAGCTCCACCTGAGCAACCGGATCGAGCGCGTTACCGGGATCGGCGATGCCCACGCGACGGTTGGTCGCTGGGCCCACCCAGAGGAACAAGCCTCCCAGGTCGAGCAAAGCGCTGTCAGCGGCCGCGGCGAGCACCGGGACTGCCTGATCGAGCACGTAACTGTCGACGACGTCGCGCCACTCGAGGCGTGGTGACAGCTCGCCGCGTTCCGCGGCCCAGGCCTGCCGCACCGCGCTGCGAATGCTCGTTGAGTCCGTTGAGCGCGTGGAGTCACGCATGCGGTCGATGGCGGCGCGCAACGCGACGGAATCCTGCGACCACGCCGCGATGCTGACCGTGGAGCCCACGACCTGCCAGGTTGTTGCGATTGTCGTCGTGCGCGGGACGGAATTACAGGCTGCGAAAGTCGCCGCCACCAGGGCGTGGAGCGGTTTCACTCCGTGAAATGCGTGGGCCACAACGGCTCATACACGCGTCCCGTCACGAGCGCCGCGGTCGACAAGCAGTCCGCCAGGACCGCCGACGGTGCAACCTGCGTGACCTGCCGGCGCGTGTCGACTGGACATCCCCGCGCAGGATCCATGACGTGGCCGAGGATCTGCGCCTCGAGCTCGACAACAGACTTCATGTTTGAGGACGTCGCGAGCGCGCTATTCCGCAACCGCACCACGCGTGGCGATCCCGCGATCCGGACCGGCCACCCCTCGGGTTCCCCGGGCGGCGCGCCCATCCCGTAGCAGTCCCCACTCACGTCGACAAACGCTCGATATACGCCCGTGTCGATAAACGCCGACCTCGCCTCGTCGATCGCGAACCCGACCGCCATGCCTCCAAGGTCCAGTTTGGTGTGCGAATTCGGCAACGACAGCCGGGACGAGACGTGGACGGTCGCGGTCGCGACGGCTTCGCGAGCCGCGGCAAGCTCCGCCGGCGTGGGCATCGTCCGGCGAGAACGATGAAAGCCCCACACGCGCATGAGCGGCTCGACCGCCGGGTTGAAAGCGCCCTCGGTAAACGTGCGAAAATGATCGGCTTGATACACCGCCTGCCAGAGGTCTTTACTGGCCTTGAGCGGCCGCTTGCCGGCGTGACGGTTCAGTTCACACAGCTCGCTCGCATCATCGAACAGGGAGAGGACGCCCTCGAGCCGGCGCAGCTCCGCCAGCACCTTCGAGCAGGCCTCGAGCCCCTGATCGTCGGACTCCGCAAACACCATCACGTGCACGGCCTGCCCCATCACCCAGGACCACCGCTCGACGAAGCGCTCGCGTCTGAGCGGCGGCAGCAGCGCCCCCGCCAACCCCGCACCCAGCGTCGCGACGAAGTTACGCCGTTTCACTGACGCTCCCCAGCTCTCGCAGGATCAGGAATGATTGTATGTAGAATGTAATCGCGAGCAGCGCGCTCGACGCCTCGAGCAGCCACGCAAAGCGCCCGTCCACATAACGCATCAGCCACATCGCCGAAAACGATACCAGGAGCGCGCAGAACGGCTCGACGATGAGAAACCGGCGCCGGCGCTCGGAGAGACGCGCGCACAGGGCGACGCCGAGGCCGGTGATGGCAAAGATCACCGCCATGCTGAGCACATGCGTGTGGGTGATCGTGAGCATCTCGCCGAACGACTTGGGGAACTGCATCGCTCCGCTGTCCACAGAATCCACCGCAGCACCCCGGTACCGGTTGGCCACTCCCGCCGGCACGAGCCGTGTGGTGTGCCACACGAACACGAGCGACGTGGTGTAGCCGACCAGCTGCACGATCGCAATCCAGCGCGCGAGCGTGCGGATGGGGCGCGGCACGGTCGCCCAGGTCCAGGTCACTTGAGCGCCCCACTCCGATGCCACGTGGTGAGATCCTTCAGGGCCTGGCGCACGCCAAGCGTAACGGCGTTTACGCTGATCGTCGCACCGGAGATGGTACGGATGTCGCGCCCCACCTGGAGCGCGTCGCCCGAGGACTTGCCGCGGAATTGCCGGCGCCAGGCGTCGTAGGCCACCTCGCCCCCGTAGGGCTCGCGATACACCAGGATGTCGATGTCGCGCAGACGGTCAGCCGTATCCGTCGCCACCAGAAACGTGATCGGCTGATCCTTGCCCTTCACCTCGCGCACCACGGCAAAGCCCAACACCGTATCCGCCCGCGCGACGCGAAACACGGTATCCGCGTTCACAACGAGGGGCGTCGCGGCGGCGCCCGCACCGAAGATCCGCCGCACCGACGCCGCCACTTTCGGAGGCGGCACCGCGACAATCTGCGCCAGGATCAGCGTGATCAGCGGCGTTAGAATTGGTACCCCATTCCGAAACGCAGCGTCTCACCCCCCGCGGTGCCCGCGGCGGTACGCCGGATCTCGTAGTCGCCCTTGAATGCCGTGTTCCAGGTGGGTTTGTAAACCACCCCGAACGTGGTGATGCGCCGGGCGAATTCCTCGTTGCGCGTCGTGCCGGTGGGAACGTCCGCATGCGTGTCGAACTGCTCGTAGCGCAGGAACGCGTTCAGCCGCTGCGTGCTCTTGGGCGCGAGCGCGTGGAGCAGATTGTACGCGCCTTCGACGTACCCACCAGCGATGCGACTGCCCACATCGGTCCCGTAGAGCGTGTTGACCTGCTCCGCGTCGCCGACATTGGCGTTCGCGATCACGCCGCGCAGCGAGACGCCACCGATCTCGTAGCGCGCGTCCGCCGACAGCACGGTAAGCGGTGCGTCGAACGAGCGCGTCCCGAGCAGCGTGTCGCCGGCGGTGGTCCCGCCGTACCAGAACGAGCCGCCAAAGCGCAGCCCCGGCCGCACCCATTCCAGGCGGCCCGTGAGGGACGGATTGGCGAAGGACGCTTCACGACCTTCCTGGCGGCCGCCGCGAATGCCTTCCTCCCCCGAGAATCCTTCGGCCCGCAGCCCGTTCACGAGATAGACCCGATAGCTCAGCCCTTCACCGAGCGGCACCGTACCGATGATTCCAATCCCCAGCTCGCGCCACGTCGTGGGAATCACATCGTGATCGAACGCCGGGCGGTCCACGCCATTGAATGTGGGTGGTTCGTGGGTCTCATTTATGATCCCCATGGGCGCAAGCAGGAGTCCGGTCCGCAGCGTGATGCGATCGGCCACGCGGTAGTCGAGGATGACCTGCTCCAGTGCGACCTCGCCCCCGGCGGAGCCGCCCTCGACCTTGGCGTCCTCGATCTCGACCTCCGAACGGAGGGAGAGTCGGTCGGTGAACGTGTGTGCCAGATAAACGACGAACCGGCGCAGGTTTATCTCAGCCGGCGTGTTGCGTCCCGAGTGGTTGGTGTAGTGAATCTCGCCGTAGCCGCCTACCGTGGTGGACTCCTGCGCAGCAGCAGGAGCCGCAGCGGCGCACAGCAGGGTGCACACAGAGAAACTGCGACGTAACATGTTGTTGCTTCCTTGGATGAGCTTTGGGAGTCAGATGAGAGTGGGATACACGAATATATTTGTCGGATTTAACGGGGCAAGTTGATGTTAAACTGGCGGACGTGAATTCCCTGACTCCGTGGCCCGTTGTGGGCGCCATGCTCGCCCTGGTCGTGATCACGGCCGGCATCGTGATCTGGGGGCTGCGCGCCCGGCTCGTCCGCACCGAGCGGGAACGCCGTCGCGCGGCCGAGGAGCTGAATCGCCGCCTGTCGGAGCTCTTTTCCCTGCAGGAGCTCTCGTACGTGCTGTCCGACTCCCTCGAGTTGGACCGGATCGTCGAGCAGGTCGTGCGCTATGCGGTGCGGTTCCTCGACGCGCAGGGCGCCCTCCTGGCACTCGTGGGCGACGCAGTGCATGACCCCCTGCGCGTAGCGGCCGCCGAGGGCACGTTGAGCGCGCTGCGCGGCCAGGCGATCCCGGCCGACGATCCGGGCCTGGTCGTCCGTTCCACGGGGCACGAGCACCTCGAGCTGGTCCGGGACTCGGGTAGCGCGACGCCCGAGCCCACGCTCATCACGAGCGGCGTCCAAGCGGCCGCGGCCGCGGCGGTTCCACTCCGCTCGCACGGCACCGTGATCGGGACACTGGTCATCACCGATCCGCGCGAAGGGACGTTCGTCCCCGAGGATATCCGGCTGCTGTCGACGCTGGCGACGCACGCCGCCGTCGTGATCGCCAACGCACGCTTTTTCGAGATGGTGCGGCGCGCCAAGGAGCAATGGGAGACGGCGTTCGATGCGCTCAGCGAGGGTATCGCGGTCGTAGACGATGAGGGACGCGTGCGCCGGTCCAATCGCGCCATGGCGAGCCTGCTCGGCATGCCGCTCCAGAACGTGGTCGGGACGCCATTGGGTGACGCGCTGCTCGGCAAGCCGCAGGGGCACGGGCTGCTGGAGCTGCTGGCCGCCACGCGCCGTGGGGACCGCCCTGCCCCCCTGATCGCCCGGTCCGAGCGGCGCAACCGCGCCATGCGGATCAACGCGGCGCGGATCCCGGGCGCCACAACCGAACAGAGCATCGTCGTCATGGTCGAAGACGTCACCGAGCAACAGGTGCTCGAGACCCAGCTCGTGCAGAGCGAAAAACTCGCGGCGGTGGGGCAGCTCGTGTCGGGCGTGGCGCACGAGCTGAACAACCCGCTCACGTCGATCACCGGCCTCTCCGAGTTCCTGCTCGAGCAAAAGGAGCTGGGCAAGAAAGATCGCGGGCACCTGCAGGTCATTCACGAGCAGGCCGAGCGCGCCGGGCGGATCGTGCGCAACCTGCTGACGTTCGCCCGCAAGGGATCCGGCGAGCGCGTGCTCGTGGACCTGAATGACGTCATCCGGCGCACGCTGACCCTGATGACGTACGACCTCAAGCTCAAGGACATCTCCGTCGAGCGCGAGCTGAGCGGCACGCTCCCGGGCGTGCTCGGCGACCGTCACGGGCTGCAGCAGGTGGTGCTGAACCTCGTCACGAACGCGGCTCAGGCCGTCACGGAGAATCCGCGTGAGCGCGCGCGAGAGATTTCGGTCTCGACGTGGTTCGACGGCCAGGTGCATCTGCGCGTGGTCGACACGGGTCCCGGTATCTCCGACGACGTCCTGCAAAGCGTGTTTACGCCGTTCTTCACCACGAAAGAGCCCGGCAAAGGCACGGGATTGGGCCTTTCCATCACCTACTCGATCGTCGCCAGCCACGGCGGGCAGATCACGATCGAGTCACGCAGCCCGCGGGGCGGCGCCTCCTTCCGCGTGGATCTCCCGCCGGCGCCGGCCGACGCCGCGAGCCCGGCGCTGACGCCGGTGCACGGGACGCCGCTGCCCGACGCGCCCCCCGCCGTCAAGCGCACGATTCTGCTGGTGGACGCCGATCCCGCGGTGCAACGCACCATCAAGGCGCTGTTCGCGCGCGACGGGCACGACGTCGAAGTGGCGGGCGATCCGCAGCACGCGCTCGAGCTCGCGCTGCGCGGCGGCTTCGATCTCGTGATTACCGATGCGCGCGCGATGGCGCCGGGAAAGCGTGGAACGATGCTGGCGGAAGAGTTGGTGACGAAACTGCCGGCGCTGCGGGAACGGATCATCGTCGCCACGGGCGACGTGCGGCCGTCGACAGAAGAGACGCTCGCGCGTCTCGGCGTGCGTTACGTGCGCAAGCCTTTCAACCTGCGCGATCTTCGCGTCGAAGCCGCGCGCTTGTGGGAGGCGGCGGCGCTGTCGTAGGCTTCGGACGGCCAGCCGTAGGTCGAGAGGTTCACCGCACCACCGGGCGCGAACCGCACCCCCTCACGCAACAGCAGCGCCCGCTGGAGTACGGCGCTGTGATCCTGCCCGGAAAAAGAAATGCGGCCCGCCGCGTTGATCACGCGCCACCACGGAACGTCGTTGTCTTCGGGAAGTGCCGAGAGCGCCCAGCCGACCGTGCGGGCCGCTCCGGGGCGGCCGGCCAACCGCGCGATGATGCCGTACGTCGCCACCCGTCCCTTGGGGATGTGACGGACCACGCGGTAGATCCGGTGATAGAATGGATTCACAAGGGAGCCTGCTACTAGCTTACGCGCAGGACGTCTTCCAGCAAGCCCGCATCGCCACCCCCCACTATTGACAAAATGTCATCCAGTGCTCTGCGCTCCCTGGGCCAGGCGAAGCGCCGCGCCGCGTCCGGGAGCCGCAGCCATTCGCTCCGGTCGTGCTCGTCCGACAGACGCACCGGGGCATCGGGCGCGACGAACGCGACGAATACCGGAATGAGCGCGAGCTCGTCAGTGCGATGCTGATAGAACCCTTCGGTGCGGCTCAGATTGTAGAGTTTCTGCGGGGCGAGTCCGGTTTCTTCGTGCAGCTCGCGCAGTGACGCCTGCACCGGGGTCTCACCGGACTCGATGGTGCCGTGCACCGTCTCCCACGATCCCGGACAGCGGCCGTGGCGGCCACGGCGCAATGCGAGCACCTCGAGTCGCTCACCCGCGCCGCGGACCGCATAGGTGTCCACGAACATCACGCGGGCGGTGGTCAGCGTCGTCGGCCGAGAACGGCTTCCAGTCGCGCCGACAGCGCGCGCGCGCGGAAGGGCTTGGTGAGAAAGTCGTCGGCGCCGAGCTCGAAGACGCGGACCTCGTTGTCTTCGTCGCCCTTCGCGGTGAGCACGATGACGGGAATGTTCGCGGTCGCCGGGCGCGAGCGCAGGTGTGACAACACACCGTAGCCGTCGAGCCCGGGAAGATTCAGGTCGAGGACGATGATGTCGGGCCCGACACGGTCGACCTGATCGAGCGCCTGCACGCCGTCGCGGGCCTCGGTGACGACGTAACCGTCCCGCTCCAGCAGATCGCGCATCACTTTGCGCAGGCTGTCCTCGTCGTCTACGAGCAGGACCTTGGAGGCCGGCACGCCATGCGCGCCGGAGCGCCGCCCCCCCGGCGGTGGCGCGGGCTCCTCGAGCAGGTCGAAGTGGGTCGAGACCGCCTGCGCCGGTTCCGGCGGAACCGTGAGCGCGCCGGGCGCCGTCGAGAGCTGCAAGAAATCCCTGGTGCCCGAAACGCGCGACGTTCCGGACGGCCGCAGCCCTCCCGCGACAATGGGACCCTCTTCCTCGGCCGGGATGTCCACCACGCGGGTGAGATCGTCGATCGTCGACTCCCCACGCGCCACGTGCGCGAGCCCCGACTCCCAGAGCGACTTCATGCCGCCCCGCCGGGCCGCCTCGGCGATGCGATCCGCGGCTTCGCCAGCGGCGATGCGCCGCTCGAGCTCCGGCGACATGGTCAGGATTTCGAGAATCGAAAAGCGTCCCCGGTATCCGGTCATCGCGCAGTCGGGGCAGCCGGCCGCGCGGTACAGCGGCGTGCCCTTGGGGATCCAGCGCTGCAGTCGCGCGGGGGGCGCCTCCATCCACACTTCTTTGCAGGTGGGGCACAGCTTGCGCATCAGCCGCTGTGCCACCACGCCGCGCAGCGACGCCGCGATCTTGTACGCTTCGACGCCGATATCCACGAGGCGCGTGACCGCGTTGGCGGCGTCGTTGGTGTGCAGCGTGGACAGCACGAGGTGTCCCGTCAGCGACGCCTGGACCGCGATCTGCGCCGTTTCCTTGTCGCGAATCTCGCCGACCAACACGACGTTGGGGTCCTGCCGCAGGATCGACCGCAGCGCCGCCGCAAACGTGAGCCCGGCTTTCTCCTGCACCTGCACCTGGACGATCCCCTGCATCCGATACTCGACCGGGTCCTCGACCGTCACGATGTTGACGCCCTCGCTCTTGATCTGATTGATGCAGGAGTAGAGCGTCGTCGTCTTCCCGGATCCGGTCGGGCCGGTCACGAGCATTATGCCCTCGTGATTCTCGAGCAGCCGCTTGATCGCCTCCCCTTCCCCCGGGTTCAAGCCAAGCGAATCGAGCGATTTGACCGTCGCGCGGGAATCGAGAATGCGGATCACGACTTTTTCGCCGAGCTGCGCCGGCAGGGTCGAAACGCGCAGGTCGATCGGCTGGCCGTTCACCGCCACGCGCGCGCGCCCGTCCTGGGGCCGCAGCCGGTCGGCGATGTCGAGCGAGGACATGATCTTGATGCGGGAGATCAGCGGCAGCCCCGCCTGGCGCGGAATCTTCATGACCTGACGCAGCACGCCGTCGATGCGGTAGCGCACCGCCACACCGCCCTCTTCCGGTTCCACGTGGATGTCGCTCGCGCGGGACAGGATGCCTTCCGAGATGATCATGTCCACGAGCCTGACGACGGGCTTCTGGCTCGCGTCCGCCTCCGAGACGTTGAGCTCCTCGAGCGCCGGCGCATCCGGCAGCGTTTGCAGGTCGGCGTGTTCCATGCCCTCGAGCAGCTTGTCGATCGCCTTGTCCGGCTTGTACAGCTCGTCCAGCTTCTCGCTGATTCTCGACGGCGCGAGCAGGAACAACCGAACCTCACGGGCCGTGTTGAACGCGAGCGCCTTCTCGGCATCGAGGTCGAGCGGATTGGCGGTGCCGATCTCCAGGTACGAATCGGTCAGCCGTAACGGGAGCACATGATGGCGGCGGGCGAGCTGCTCGGGCACGCCGTTGCGGGCGGTGAGGTCCATCTTGCTGACGTCGGCGACCTTCAGCCGGAAGCGATGGGACAGCTTTTCGACGATTTGCGCGTCGGTCGCGATCTTCTCGGCCACGACGCATTCCCAGAGCGTGCGGCCGGGATCCGCCTTGTCCCGCAGTCCTTGGAGGACTTCGGGAGTCAGGCCCTCGACCGACTGGGCCAACCATTCGTCTGGAAATGCGATTACGGCCATGCAGATGACTCCAAACTATGGATGAAGGCGTCCGAGTCCAGTATTCCGCATCACAGAATGTCCCAAAAATCGCGCGTCACATCGAATGCGACACGGACCTGGCGGCTTTGCATGCCATACCCAGCCTCGATCCGGAACAGGCCGAGCCATTCCGCCCCGAGTCCGAAAGTCACCCGTGTGCCCGGAGTCGTCTGCCACGGCATCTGGGGAAACGGTTCGTCGGTCGATCCCAGCGCGACGTAGGGAGCGAGCGTGATTCTACCTGGCGTTCGGGCTGGACCAGCGGGCAGTCCCACGAACGGCACGACGGTCCGCAGCTCCAGGTGAAGCAGGGCCGCGCGCCGGCCACCCCACTCCCGAAACTCGTCCCCGAGCAACGTTCCGCGGCCGCCCATCACGAACCCGCGGTGCGGAGGAAGGTCGTCGCTTCCGACGCCGACTTGCACGCGCGTCAGGAGCCGCGTGGACCCTGTCCCCAGCGGAACGAGCAGATGTCCCGTGCCGCTGACCCGCGCATAGGCACTGCCGATTTCGGCGCTGACCTCGCCCGCGACGTCGCGCCGCACGGCAAAGCCTTCACTGCGGCGCCGCAGGGTCAGCGTGCCGACATTGTGATAACCGTCGGTGATCGCGGGATTGGGGCGAAATTGGCCCGAGGCGGGCGTCGCCCGAATCGGCAGCGACTGTACATGCTCACGCTTGAGCGCGACGATCACCTCGATGCGGTTGCCGCCGTCGAAACGTGCCGCCAGCTGCCAGCCGGTCGCGCGATAGTAGTCACCATAGTCGTCACCGAATTCCTGCGCCGAGACCGAATTCACCAGCGGCGCGATCACGCGCTCGTCCGAGATGTCGCGAACCTGCCGGTACATGGTGAACGAGAGACCATCCACAGAAGCAATCGAGACCCCGCCTTTACCCGCCCCGTCCGAGAAGCCGTAGCTGCCCAGCGCGCGAACTTCGAAGTCGTCACCCGGCGTGCGCCACACGAATCCGGCACCGGCGGCGAGTCCCTCGACGCGGTTGAAGCGGATCAGGTCGCTCAACCCCCGCGCCCCGAGACGTTGCCGCTTCAGTCCGGTGAGCACGCGCCGGCCCGCGATCCGACTCACCTCCGCGCGCACCTCCTCCAGGTCGTTCTCCCGCACCGGTTCGGCGACGCTCTGGATCGCCGTCGTGAGCGGCACGGCCCAGGGGAACGAGTCCCGCTCCGCCTTCGGCACGGCGGTGATTTCCTCGCCGCCGAACCAGCTCGCCGCGAGTCCGACGTTGAACAGGTAGTTGTCGATCTCCCAGCGGCCGCGGATGATGCCGCGCGCGGGAATGTCCAACCAGGTCGCGCGCCGCCGAATCTCGATTTCCTGCCGGTAGGGCAGCCAGAATCGCCCCTCCCACAGCGCGTTGTCCAAGACGACGCTGACGTCTTCGATCTGCGGATCGAGGTACGCGCGCGGCGTGAAGTTGAACGCCATCCGCACCAGGTCCGCCGTCTCGAGGTCGACGAACAGCGTGCCGACGATGGCCGCGGTGGAGAAGTTCCTGGGCCTCACCCGAAGCGCGGCGACGCGCACCGCGCGTTGGGGAAGGACGATCGTGGTGGTGTCGCCGAGGGCGACGTCGTACACGTCCGGGCCGCTGGGACCGAGCGGGTGCGGGACGTCGCGCACTTCATCGCCTTCGCCCAGCCGGATCGCGCTGCCGAAGTTGTTCTGGACGATGCCGAGGTGATCGCGATGGTAGTTGATGTCGGTGGGCAACTCGGCGCGATCGCGCCAGCCGACGATGCGCTGCTTGCTGAGCTGCGGCGCCTTCCAGTACACTTCCAGCTCCAGTTGGTCCGCTTTCACGAGTCGCGGCGGCTCGGTGAGCCCTTCGCCGAACTGGCCGAGGAAGAAGAGAAACCCGTGAGCCTGGGCTTTGTAATCGCGCAGCGCGGTGTCGCCGGCGGCGCGCGCGCGCCGCTCGACGGCGCGACGCGCCAGCGCCAGGGCGGAATCACTGTTCCAGTCCTGGGCGGACAGCAGCGCGGATGGAGCGAGGAGCAGGACGAGCACAACCGGCCAGCGCATCGCGCCAAATCTAGGTAATGGACCCCCGCGACGCATTCCTGGAGCGCGCCAAGCAGGGCGGGATCGTCCCCGTCCTGCGGCAGGTGGTCACGGACGCCGATACCCCCGTGGCCGCGTTCGCGAAGATCGCCCGGCCCCCGTTCGCGTTTCTGCTCGAATCACTCGTCGGAGGCGAGCGCTGGGCCCGGTACACCTTCCTCGGCACCGAGCCGCGCGAAGCCTGGCGCTATCGCGGCGTCACGATCGAGCGCTGGAGACCGGCGAGCGGCTGGGAGGCCGCGGGCGAAACGCGGGATCCGCTCACCCACCTCGCGGACCGGATGCGCGCGCTGCCGACGGTCGCGGTGCCCGGTCTGCCCCGCTTCACGGGCGGCGCCGTCGGGTATCTCGGGTACGACCTGGTGCGCAGCATCGAACGACTGCCCACGGAACCGGTCGACACGCTCGGCGTGCCGGACGCGATCGTGATGATCGCCGACTCGCTCGTGATCCTCGACAATGTGTTCGGCCGCGCGATCCTCGTCGCCAACGTCGAGGTGCCCACGGGCACGACGGCGGCACAGCGGTTACGGCTCTACGATGCGGCGCAGGAGCGCCTCGACGCCCTGATCGCGCGGCTCGGCGCGACGCATCAGCTCGCGCCACTCGCGCTTGAAGGCGACACGAAGGCCCTGAGGCCCGAGTCCCGATACCCGCGCCCCGACTTCGAGCGGGATGTCGAGAAGATCCGCGACTACATCGCCGCGGGCGACGTCTTCCAGGCCGTGCTGTCGCGGCGCCAGGTGGTGCCGGGCGCCGTCGATCCGCTCCGGTTGTACCGGTATCTGCGCGCGCTCAATCCGGCGCCGTACCTGTTCTACCTCGCGCTCGATGACGTGACGCTCGTCGGAAGCTCACCGGAAGTGCTGGTGCGCGTCGAAGGCGACGAAGTCACGGTCCGTCCCATCGCGGGCACGCGGCCGCGCGGCGCGACGCCACCCGAGGACGATCAGCTCGCCGCGGCGCTGCGCGCGGATGCGAAGGAGCTGGCGGAGCATCGCATGCTCGTGGACCTGGGCCGCAACGACATCGGGCGCGTGGCCCGCTACGGCACGGTGCGCGTCACCGAGTCGCTCCAGATCGAGCGCTACTCGCACGTGCAACACCTGGTGAGCGAAGTGCGGGGACAGTTGCGTCCGGGGTACGACGCGCTCGACGTGTTCCGCACCTGTTTCCCGGCCGGCACCGTGAGCGGCGCGCCGAAGGTGCGGGCGATGGAAATCATCGACGAGCTGGAACCGGAGCGGCGCGGCCCGTACGCGGGCGCCGTCGGGTATGTCGGGTGGGGCGCCGCGTCCATGGACACGGCGATCGCGATTCGCTCCGCGCTCGTCCTCAAGGACCGCGTCGTGGTGCAAGCGGGCGCGGGGATCGTCGCCGATTCCGATCCCGCGCGGGAGTTTGCCGAGACCGAGGCCAAGGCACAGGCGGTGCTGCGCGCGCTCGCGTTGGCGAAAGCAGGCGATTAGTTTCGGGCTGTGTTCAAGCTGCTGAGCACTTCCGGCGAACAAGCGATCGATCTCCAGCTCGGGCGCAAGCTCGTGGTGGGGCGCGCCGTCACGAGTGACGTGCCCATTTACGACCCCACGATCTCACGCCGGCACGCCGAGATCGTGCTCACCACGACCGGCGTGCGTGTCACGGACCTGGGTTCGTCCAACGGCACGTTCCTGAACGGCGCGAAGATCACCGACGCCGAGGCGACGGCGAACGACGTGGTCACGTTCGGGAAAGTGGCGTTCCGGGTGAAGGAAGTGACCGCCCCGATGCCGCGCCCCCAGGTCGTGACGCCCCCCGCCGACTTCAAGTCCAGCAAGGGCGGCATCGCGGGAGGGACCATCGTCCGGCAGCTCCCGGTCAGCGTCTCGGGCGGCGTGCCGGCGATCGTGATCGACGAGCCGCAGGGCGCGTCCCATCTCAAGGTCAAGGCGGACAACCAGGAAGAGCGGCGGGCCAAGAAGCTGTCGCTGCTGCTCGAGGTCTCGAAAGAGCTGTCGAAGCAGCAGGAGCTCGACCGGCTGCTCGACAAGGTGGTGGACTTCACGTTCCAGATCATGAACGTGGACCGGGTGTCGATTCTGCTGCTCGACGGCATCTCGAACGAGCTGATCCCGCGGATCTCCAAGAGCCGGACCGGCGACGCCAGCGCCGCGAAGCACGTGCCGCAGTCGATCGCGCGCAAGGCGGTCGAGGAGCGGGTCGCGATCCTGTCGGACAACGCCGCGGCCGACGAGCGCTTCAAGGGAAAGTCGATTCTGATCCAGAGCGTACGCAGCGCGATGTGCACGCCGCTCATGGGCTCCGACTCCAAGGTCCTGGGCATCCTGTACGTGGACAACCTCACGGCCACGCACTCGTTCGCGGACGAAGACCTCGAGTTCATCATCGCGTTCGGCGGGTTGACCGCCGTCGCGATCGAGAACTCCCAGCTCTCGGAGCGGATTCGCAGTGAGGCGCTCGTGCGATCGAATTTCGAGCGGTACTTCTCTCCGAACATCGCGCAGGTCATCGCGCAGCAACGGGAAGCGGGGCGGTTGCCCAGTGAAAAGCGGCCGGTCGTGGTGTTCTTTTCGGATATTCGCGGCTTTACACCGATGTCGGAAATGATGAGCCCCGACGAGATCGCCCGGCTGCTCACCGAGTACTTCACCGAGATGGTGGACAAGGTGTTCGAGCACGGCGGCACGCTCGACAAGTTCATGGGCGACGCGATCATGGCCCTCTGGGGCGCGCCGATCGCGCACGAAGACGACGCGGATCGGGCGATGCGGTGCGCGATCGCGCAGCTCACGGAGCTCGAAAAGCTCAACGCCAAGTGGAGGCAGGAAGGACGGACCGAGGTTCAGATCGGGATTGCGATCAACTTCGGCGAGGTGTTCGCGGGAAACATCGGCTCCGACCGCCGGCTCGAGTACACCGTCATCGGTGATGCCGTGAATACCGCGTACCGGCTCTGCGGCAAGGCGGGGGCGAACGAAATCCTGATCTCCGAGCCGTTCTACGAACAGCTGAAGGAAAAGCCTGCGGTGGAGACGCTGGAACCGATCCAGGTCAAAGGCAAGACGAAGAAAATCCCGGTCTATCGCGTGAAGCGATAAGGCCGTCCGAACCGCGCTAACAGGTCCAGCGCCAGCCGCAGCGGCAGTCCCATCACACCAAAGAAGTCGCCTTCCACCCGCTCGATCAGCGGGGCGCCGAGGCCCTGAATGGCGTACGCGCCGGCCTTGTCCAGCGGCTCGCCGGTCGCGACGTACTCCTCGAGCGTGTGCCGGGCGTTGGGGCGGAATGTGACGCGCGAGACGTCGAGGGCCTGCTCGAGCCGACCGTTTTCGGCGACCGCGACGGCCGTCAACACCTCGTGGGTCCTGCCCTGCAGCTGCTCGAGCATCTCGACGGCGTTGGCCGGTGAGGAAGGCTTCTCGAAAATCTTGCCGCCGAGCACCACGGTCGTGTCCGCTGCCAGCACCACCTCGCCGGGCGCACGCGCAACCACGGCCTGCGCCTTGGCGCGGGACAGCCGCGTGACGTAATCGTGCGGCCGTTCTGCGGGGAGCACATGCTCGTCCACGTCGGGCGCGATCACCCGGAACGGGATGCGCAGCATTTCGAGCAGCTGTTTGCGGCGCGGCGAGCCGGAGGCGAGCACGATGGGCAGCACGCGAAAAAAGATAGCGTGGAGTAGGTTTGGGCGTGCTCTGGATCGCCCTGCTGGCCCTGCAGGCACCGCCTGCGACGGACATCTATGTAGCAGAGCTGCGCGTCGCCGACCGCCGCGTCAGCGTCGGCGCGCCGGTGAACGTCACGGCCAGGCCGGGCTACGACAACCAGCCGTTCTTCCTTCCCAACGGCCGCTCGTTCCTCTACACGTCCGTTCGTGAGGATGCCCAGGCCGACATCTACCGCTACGATCTCGACCGGAAGATCAGCGTGCGCATGACGGCGACACCCGAAAGCGAGTACTCGCCGACCCCGCTGCCCGAAGGCAACGGTTTCTCAGTCGTGCGCGTCGAAGCCGACTCGACGCAGCGCCTGTGGGCGTTCAACGCCGACGGCTCGCGGCCTCGGCTGGTGCTCGACTCCATCAAGCCCGTGGGGTACCACGCCTGGGCAAACGCCCACATGCTCGTGCTGTTCGTCCTCGGCTCACCGGCCACACTGCAACTGGCTGATGCGCGTTCGCCGGGTGCGCCCGGTGAGGTCCTCGCCCGCGATATCGGCCGGTCGCTGCAGCGCATTCCCGGCCGCGAAGCCGTCAGCTTCGTCCAGCGCGATTCCGGCGCGGGCGCTTCTCTTCAGGAGCTCGACGTGCGCACCCAGCGCGTCACGCAGCTCGTGCACGCGCCGCCGGGCGGGGGCGGGGGCGGGGGCGCCGACTTCTTCGCCTGGACGCCGCAGGGCATCGTGCTCGCGGCCAGTGGGACGAAGTTGTATCAGTGGGATCCGCAGCGCGGGGGAGACTGGGAACCGGTCGCCGACTTCGCGCCGGCGGGTCTCTCCAACGTGACACGCCTGGCGGTAAGTCCGAAGGGCGATCGCCTCGCGATCGTCGCGGTGCCGGCGCAGCCCTAGCGTTCGAGCATCAGCGTCACCGGGCCGTCGTTGACCAGCTCGACGTCCATCATCGCGCCGAACTCGCCGGTTTCGACCGGGATCTTGCCCGCGCTTTTCTCCTTGAGCATTCCGACAAACTTCTCGTACAGCGGAATCGCGATGTTGGGTGGGGCGGCATCGATGAAGCTCGGGCGGCGGCCCTTGCTCGCGTCGCCGTACAGCGTGAACTGCGAGACGACCAGCACGCCCCCGCCGACCTCGGACAGATCGCGATTCATTTTTCCTTCGTCGTCGCCGAACACGCGCAGGCCGAGAATCTTCTCGGCCATCCAGGCGAGCTGCGCCTCGGTGTCGCTCGGGGCGAAACCGGCGAGCACGAGAAAGCCGGGCCCGATCTGGCCCGCTACCCGGCTTCCAATTCTGACTTTGGCTTGGGAGACACGCTGAAGAACAACGCGCATGGAATTGCCGATTGCGGATTGGGGATTGCGGATTCTACGCCCGCGGTTCGAATCCGCAATCCGAAATCCTCAATCCGCACTTACTCGACGGTCACGCTCTTCGCGAGGTTCCGCGGCTGGTCGACGTTACAGCCGCGCCGCACCGCGATGTAGTACGCCAGCAGTTGCAGCGGCACCGCGCTCAGAACCGGCGTGAGCAGATCGAGCGTCTCGGGGATCTCGATGCGATAATCCGCCAGCTTGTCGAGCGCGGTGTCGCCCTCCGTGACGATCGCGATGACGCGGCCACCCCGCGCTTTTACCTCTTCGATGTTGCTCACGACTTTCTGGTGCACGCCGTCCTTGGGCGCGATGAACACCACCGGCATCAGGTCGTCGATCAGGGCGATCGGCCCATGCTTCATTTCCGCCGCGGGATAGCCTTCGGCGTGGATGTAGGAGATTTCCTTGAGCTTGAGGGCGCCTTCCAGGGCGACCGGGAAATTGTAGCCCCGGCCGAGGTAGAGCACGTTCTGGGCGCGCACGAGCCGGTCGGCGATCTGCTCGATCTGCGGCGCCTTGGCTAGCATCCGCTTCACCAACTCCGGGAGCTTGGCCAGCGCGCGCACCACTTCCCGTCCCTGGAGAATCGAGAGCGCGCGCAGCCGGCCCATCTTCAGCGTCAGCAGCGCCAGCGCCACGATCTGGCTGGTGAACGCCTTGGTGCTCGCCACGCCGATCTCGGGCCCGGCGTGCAGGTAGATCCCGCCGTCCACTTCGCGCGCGATCGTGCTGCCCACCACGTTGATCAGCCCCAGGGTGCGCGCGCCGCGCCGCTTGGCCTCACGCAGCGCCGCCAACGTGTCGGCGGTCTCGCCCGACTGTGAGATCCCGATCACCAGCGTGTGTTCGTCGACGATTGGGTTACGGTAGCGGAACTCCGAGGCGTATTCCACTTCGGTCGGAATGCGCGCCAGCTCTTCCATCATGTACTCGCCGATCAATCCCGAATGCCACGACGTCCCGCAGGCCGTGATCACGATCCGCTGCACCTTCAGCAGCTCCTCGTCGCTGAGGTTCAGACCGCCGAAGCGGACCGTGCCCTCGTCCTCGAGCAGACGCCCGCGCATCGTGTTATAGACGCTCTCGGGCTGCTCCATGATCTCTTTCAGCATGAAGTGGGCAAAGCCGCCGCGCTCGATCGTCGCGAGGTCCCACTCGACCTGCGTGACCTCCTTCTCCTTCTCCGCGGCATCGAGATCCATGATGCGGTAGTCGGTCGGTGTCACCTCCGCGATGTCGCCGTCATCCAGGTAGACGACCGAGCGGGTGTGCGCGAGCACGGCCGATGCATCCGACGCGACGAAGTTCTCGCCGTTGCCGATCGCGACCAGCAACGGCGAGCCGCGCCGCGCCGCCACGATCGTGTCGGGCTCGCGGCTGGAGATGACCGCGATGCCGTATGTGCCCTCCACCTGGCGCAGCGCTTCGGCCGTGGCGTCGACCAGGGGCATGCCCTTGGTGTGGGTCTCTTCGATGAGATGGGACAGGACTTCAGTGTCGGTCTGGGAACGGAATACGTGGCCGCGTTTGGAGAGCGCCTGCCGCAACACGCCGGCGTTCTCGATGATGCCGTTGTGCACCAGCGCGAGTGTGCCGCCACAATCGGCGTGCGGGTGCGCGTTCACGGTGTTCGGCGCACCGTGGGTCGCCCAACGGGTGTGCGCGATCGCCGTCGTGCCTTCGGGAAGCTGGCTGCCGAGCTCGCGTTCGAGGACAGCGATCTTGCCGGGCGCCCGGAACACCTCGAGGCCGCCGTTCACGACCGCGAGCCCCGCGGAGTCATAGCCGCGGTACTCGAGTCGCTTGAGGCCTTCGAGGACGACAGGTGCCGCCGTCCGCTTGCCCGTGTAGCCTACGATGCCGCACATAACCGCCGCCCCTCGTCTATTAAGCGTTCCGCGTCCGCGCCTGACGGCGCTTCCGCAATCAGTCGAATGATCGGCTCCGTACCCGAGGGCCGCACGTGCAGCCAGCGATCGGGCCAGGACAGCCGCAGTCCATCCTGTGTGTCCACTGACGCGTCGGCAAAATGACGCCGGAACTTCGCATACACGTCGTCGAGCCCTGTCTCCCGACTCCTGGCTCCTCGCTCCAGCTTTGCCTTCACGATCGTATAACGGGGTGCTCGGGCCACGAGTTCGCTCACGGTTATTCGCTCGCGCGCCAGCAGCCCTAGCAGTAGCGCCCCAGCCACCGGCGCATCCCGACCAACGTGGAGCGCCGGATACATCACGCCACCATTTCCTTCGCCGCCGATCACCGAGTCGAGCTCGATGATCTTCCGCGCGACGTGTGCCTCCCCAACAGGTGCTCTCACGACGTTCGCGCCGAACTCTCGAGCGGCGTCTTCGACCACCAGCGACGTCGACAGATTACAGACGACGGTCGGTTGGACGGTTCGACGGTTGGACGGTTTGCTCCGTCCCACCTTCCCACCTTCCAACCTTCCCAACACCGCTCGGACGGCAAACGCCAACGTGTAGTCTTCCCCGATCGGGCGGCCCTTCTCATCGACGATCGCGAGTCGATCGACATCCGGATCGACGGCGATTCCCACATCTGCCTTCGAACGGCGGACCAGCGCGCCGAGGGATTTCAGATTCTCCGGCACCGGCTCCGGTGGACGCGGAAACCGTCCGTCCGTTTCCAAATTGATCGCCGTCACCCGGCAGCCGAGCCGTTGCAGCAGCTCGGGCATGACCGCGCCGCCGGCGCCGCGGACCGTGTCGAGCGCGACGTGAAAGCGCCGTCGCTTGATCGCGCGGACATCGACGCCCCGCAGCGCGAGCACGCCGGCCAGATGGCGGGATATCGCGTCCGGATCGGCCTCAACACCGCCGATCGCATTGTAGTTGGCTCGTTGCAGGGCATGGTTTTCGGCCCCTGCGGCCAATTCGCGTACCCGGGTGCCTGCCTGAGTATCAAGAAAGATGCCATCAGGGCCAACGAACTTGAGGGCGTTCCACTCAATGGGGTTGTGGCTGGCTGTCAGCACAATGCCCCCCGCCGCCCGGTGGTGCTCCACGGCGAGCTGTACCGTGGGTGTGGCAACTAAGCCCACATCGATGACACCACAGCCGACCGACTGCAGGCCCGCCGTAGCCGCCCGGGTGAACATGGGACCCGACGTCCGGGCATCTCTACCGAGCACCACTCGGGCGTTTTTGCGTGCCGGGCGGCCGTCGGGCCGTCCGGCCGCCCAGGTTCCAAACGCCGCGGCCCAACGGGCCACCATCTCGGGAGTGAGGTCGACGCCGACGAGACCTCGAATTCCCGACACGCTCACCATCAGGGTGTCGGACATGGACGCTCAATTTAATGCAAGGATCAGGCGCGCCGTGCTTCCATTGCCCGCCGAGGCAGGCGTAAGGGCTGCAACTGCGGGGTGGGAATGGGGAGGGCGGCATGCTCGGTGAACGCTTTCTGGAACGCCCGGACGGCGTCCCCGTCGAACTGGATCCCGCTGCCCTGCTCCAGCTCGCGCATGGCGTGCGTGACGGAGAGTGACGGCCGATACGGGCGCACGCTCGTCATGGCGTCGAACGCATCGGCCACACTCACCAGCCGTGCCTCGAACGGAATCGCGCTTCCCTTGAGGCCGTCGGGAGAGCCGGTGCCGTCCAAACGCTCGTGGTGCGAGCGCACGATCGCGAGCGCGCCCGGCGCGTCACGCATCAGCGGACCGAGAATACGCGCGCCGATCACCGTGTGCTCCATGATGTGGCGGTACTCGGCGTCGGACAGCTTGCCGGCCTTGTGGAGCACGCTCTCGCTCACGCCGATCTTGCCGACGTCGTGCAGCTCGGCGCCGAGCGCGATCGTCTCGAGCTGGTCTTTGTCGACGCCCATCGCCCGCGCGATCCCGATCGAATAGTTCGCGACGCGCATCGAGTGGCCGCGCGTGTACGCGTCCTTCGCTTCCAGCGCGTGGACGAGCGCGTGCACCCCCTCCAGGAACAGCTCTTCGATGCGCCGAGCCTGCGCTTCGATCCGCGCTTCCAGACCGTGCTGGTAGTTGCGGTTTTCGATGAGGAGTCGCCGCTTGTCGAGCGCCTGCGAGACGCGCGCGCGCACCTCGTCGAGGTGGAAGGGCTTGGCGACGTAATCGAGCGCCCCCATCTGCAGGCACGCGACCGCGCTCTCGACTTCGGCGACGGCGGTCACCACGATGACGGCGGTCTCCGGCCAGCGAGTGATGATCTCGCGCAGCAACGAGACGCCGTCCATTTCCGGCATGCGCAAATCCGAGATGACCAGCGGCGCCGGCGCCCGCTCCATCTCCTGCAACGCGTCGAGCCCGGAGCTGGCTTCGGCACACGCGAAGCCCTCACGCTCGAGCAGTCGGATCAGCACGCGACGCAGCCGCGGCTCATCGTCGACAATCAAGCAGCGCATTCCTGCAAATGGCGGCATCGGCGCTAACGTATCGGTCGCTTGCCCCTGACGGAAGCCGCCCTTACGTTCCGGCCATGACGCGCGTCGCCGATCAGGACCTCACTCGCCGCTTTGCGACGCGTGCCGTGCATGCCGGACACCTAGGTGATCCCCTCAGTGGCGCCGTCATGACGCCGATCTATCAGACCTCCACCTACATTCAGGACGGATTGGGCCGCAACAAGGGCTATGAGTATGCCCGGACTCGCAATCCGACGCGCGAGGCGCTGGAACGCAACGTCGCAGCGCTCGAGGGCGGCCAGCATGGGTTTGCGTTCGGCTCGGGACTCGCGGCGCTCGATGCAGTGATGAAGCTGCTGTCGGCCGGCGATCACGTCGTGAGCGGCGAGAACGTCTACGGCGGCTCGCACCGGCAGATGACGCACATCTGGGCCCGCCTGGGACTCACATTCACGTTCGTCGACGGCGGCGACACGGCGGCCGTCGCCGCGGCGGTGACGCCGCAGACCAAGATCGTGTACGCCGAAACGCCGACCAATCCGATGATGCGCCTGTGCGACCTCGCCGCGACGGGCGCAATCGCGCGCCGGGCCGAGGCGCTGTTCGTCGTCGACAACACGTTCGCGACGCCCTTTTTCCAACAGCCGCTGCAGTTCGGCGCCGACATCGTCCTGCACTCCACCACGAAGTACCTGAACGGGCACTCGGACATCATCGGCGGCATGCTCGTGACGGGCCGTGACGATCTCGCGGAGCGCATCGGCTTTCTCCAGAATTCCTCCGGCGCCATACCGGGTCCGTTCGACTGCTGGCTCGCGCTGCGCGGCACCAAGACCCTCGCGCTGCGCATGCGCCAGCACGATGCCAGCGGCCGCCGCATCGCCGAGTGGCTCGAGAAGCACCCCAGAGTCCAGCGTGTGTATTATCCCGGTCTTCGTTCCCATCCCCAGCACGACCTCGCGTCCCGCCAGATGAAAGGCTTCGGCGGGATGCTCAGCATCGAGCTCGGCGAGAGCGCCGTCGCGCGCCGCGTCGTCGAGCGGACCAAGATCTTCGCGCTCGCCGAATCGCTGGGCGGCGTGGAGAGCCTGATCGGGCACCCGGCGTCCATGACGCACGCCAGCGTCCCGCCCGAGATGCGGCGCCGGATGGGGCTCACCGATAGCCTGGTGCGACTCTCGGTGGGGATCGAGGATGTGGAGGACCTGATCGCGGATTTGGACCAGGCGCTCGCCGATGATTGACGCAGCGAAACAGACGGGTTTCCAGCCCGTACGTGTGGGAATCCCATGAGGAGATACGCATGACCCAGCCTACGAATAACCTGCCCGCGGCACGCCCGCGGAAGGCGTTGACCCAGATCGCTCCGGTCTCCTGGGAGCATCCCGCGGACCGCGCCGCACTCCAGTCGCTGCGCTCGATCCCGGGGTTCGATCTCGTCGTCAAGAAAATCTCGGGCTTCATCGGGGAGCGCGGCATCCGGCTCCTGTTCCAGGCGGACGCGGTGCGCGTCGGTCCGACCCAGTTCCCGCGCCTCAACGAGCTGTACACCGACGTTCTGACCACGATGGACTGGGAACCACGACCCGAGCTGTTCGTGTCGCAGACTCCGTTCGTCAACGCCGGGGCGTTCGGCATGGAGCGGCCGTTCATCGTGATCAACTCGGGCGCCTTGAAGCTGCTCGATGATGACGAAATGCGGACGCTGCTGGGACACGAGCTGGGGCACGTGATGAGCGGTCACGCGCTCTATCACACGATTCTGATCCTGATTCTCAACATCAGCTTCGCGACGCTGCCCTTCCTCGCCGGCATTGCCCTGTTACCGATCCAGATCGCCCTGCTCGAGTGGTTCCGGAAGAGCGAGCTGTCGTCGGACCGCGCCGGCCTGCTGGCGGCCCAGGATCCGATCGCGGCCATGCGGATGTACCTCAAGATGGCCGGCGGCGGCGACATGGCGCAGATGGACCTGAACGCGTTTCTGGTGCAGGCGAAGGAATACGAGGAGACCGGCGGCGCGCTCGATCGCATCTTCCAGATCCTCAACACGCTGGGGCGGACGCATCCGTTCAACACGCTGCGCGCCGCGGAGCTGCAGCGCTGGATCGAGGCGGGCCACTACGAGCGCATTCTGAACGGCGAGTATACGCGCCGCGGACCCGACGAAGAGAAGCGCCCTATCGATAAGGACATCGACGAAGCGCGCGAGCACTATATGAAGGAAGCAAAAGCCGTCGTGAACGACGTGGTCGACTCCGCGAAGCGGGCCGCCCAGGCGTTCTCGGACGCATTCAAGAAGAGGTGAGAGTACTGGTCGTCGGCGGAGGCGGCCGCGAGCACGCCCTCGTCTGGGCGCTGCGACGCGACGCCTCCTCCGACACCATTTTCGCCGCTCCTGGGAATCCCGGAACGGCAACCCTCGCCACCAATCTTCCCATTGCCGCGACGGCGCTCGACGAGCTGGTCGCCGCGGCCGGCACCCACGACATCGACCTGACGATCATCGGCCCCGAGGCGCCGCTCGCCGCGGGGCTGGCCGATCGGCTGCGCGGCGCGGGCCGCGCGGTCTTCGGGCCCACCGCAGCCGCCGCTCGGCTCGAGTCATCGAAAGCGTATGCCAAGGAAGTGATGCGGCGCGCCGGCGTCCAGACGGCGAAGAGCGGGACCTTCGTCGGCATGGGACCGGCGCTCGAGTACATCGGCGATCATCCCGAGCCGCTCGTCGTAAAGGCATCGGGGCTGGCCGCCGGCAAGGGCGCGGTCGTGTGTCAGACGCGGATCGAAGCCGCTCAGGTCGTGCGCGCGATGCTCGACGGCTCCCTCGGCGAGGCGGGCAAGGAAGTCGTGATCGAAGAGTTTCTCCATGGAGAGGAGCTCTCGGTGCTGGCGCTGACCGACGGCGAGCGCGTGCTGATTCTGCCGCCCGCGCAGGACCATAAGCGCATTGGTGAGGGAGACACCGGCCCCAACACCGGAGGAATGGGCGCCTACACCCCCGTCGGCATCGCGACGGAGGAATTGCTCGAGCGGGTGCGGACCGGCGTGTTCGAGCCGGTGCTGCGCGAGGTTGCGGCGCAGGGGTCGCCATACGAAGGCGTGCTGTATGCAGGATTGATGATGCGGCCGGATGGGACGCCGTCGGTCCTCGAGTTCAACGCCCGGTTCGGCGATCCCGAAACCCAGGTTCTGCTCCCGGCGCTGGCTCCCGGGTTCACCGCACACTTGACCGCGATCGCGCAGCGCTCATGGACACCGACCAAGCATGTCCTCGCTGCAGAGCAAGCCGCGGTGACCACAGTGCTGGCCGCACGCGGCTACCCTGACAATCCGGAAAAGGGGGTGGCGATCGTCTTGCCTCCTGCCGGCACCTTCGGGGATGACGTGCTCGTCTTTCACGCCGGCACATTCCGCGACCCCGACGGACGGCTCCGGACCTCAGGTGGGCGGGTGTTCAGCGTCACCGGCCTCGGCGCGACCGTTCCGCTCGCGGCGCGCGCCAGCCGCGAGGCCGCCGAGCGCATCGCGTTCGAGGGCAAAACCTGGCGGCGCGACATCGCGTGGCGCGAGATCCAGCGTGCCGGAGCTGCCTGAAGTCGAAACGATCGTGCGCGAGATCGCCCCTCTCCTCGAGGGATCTCGAATCGCGCGCGCCGAGCTCAGGAAAACCGACGTGCTCCGGGAAGTGTCGAAGCCGCGCCTGCTGAAGACACTCACTGGTAACACGATCGAGCAGGTCTACCGTCGCGCCAAACACATCGTATTCCGGCTTGCGAGTGGCCACCGGATGATCATCCAGCCGCGCATGACCGGCTCGGTGATCGTCTATGATCGCACACTGACGCGCCCCGAGCTCAAGTACGTGGTCCTGATCGGGACCCTGCGCGACGGCCGCAGGTTCGTGTACCGCGACGTGCGCCGGCTCGGCACGATCTGGCTCCTGGATGAAGAGGGTTGGACTGCCTACACGGGCCGGATCGGACCGGAGCCGCTCGAGAAAACGTTCACCCCGTTCGTCTTCGCGAACCGGCTGAGTGGCACCCGCACCGCCGTGAAGAAAGCGATCATGGATCAGCGGCGCCTGGCGGGCGTGGGCAACATTTACGCCAACGAAGCGCTGTTCGATGCGCGGCTCAATCCCGCCAAGCCCACCAGCAAGTTGTCGCTCGAGGAGTTCGCGCGACTCCACGCGGCGATCGTAGATGTGTTACAGCGGGCGCTGGCGTCCTCGGGTACGACCCTCCGCGATTACCGGACTGGCACCGGTGAGCGCGGACGTTTTCAATTCAAGCTCCGGGTGTACGGTCGAGGCGGAGAAAAGTGCGTGAACTGTGGCAGGAAACTCGTGGAAACCCACAAAATCGACTTGAGAACAACGACGTTTTGCGCGAGGTGCCAGAGATAAACGGCCTAGCACTGTTCGGCCGTTATGACGCTTAGCGCGCCCCGCTAGGAACGCTGGCGGGACCATCGTGTAAGACCTGGCAGATGAAACGAGGTCTCGGCGGTCTGTCCGAGGAAGTCCGCATGCCATGGAAGAGACTGGCGTGGTCCACACTGATGTTGTTAGGGCTGATCCTGGGCAGCTGCGGCGAATCGGACCTCACGCCCCCGCCGCCAGGTTCGCCCCCAGCCCCCCCGCCCCCGCCGCCCCTGCCGCCCCCACCGCTGCCGGCGCTGCCATCCCAACAGATCGCGTGGCTCAACCAGGTAATCATTCCCTTGACCACCGACGATCCCGCCGCGGGGTCGGCCGACCTCGATTCCCTGCGCGCCATCATCGGCCAGGCGCGCGTCGTCGCCCTCGGCGAGGCCACGCACGGCACGCACGAGTTCTTCCGCATGAAGGACCGGCTCCTGCGATTCCTGGTCCACGAGCTGGGCTTCAATGCGTTTGCCATCGAAGCGACGTGGCCCGAGGCGAATCGTCTCGATACGTACGTGCGCACCGGGGCTGGCGCGCCCGACTCACTGCTTTCCGGTCTCTACTTCTGGACCTGGAACACGCAAGAAGTGCTCGAGATGATTCAGTGGATCCGCAACTATAACGCGGCGGGCGGCGACGTCGGGTTCTACGGATTCGACATGCAGTATCCCGGCATGGCGATCCACAATGTGCGTCAATTTCTGGCGACCGCCGATCCTCCGGCTGAGTCCGAAATCGCTGCTCGAATGATCTGTCTTGCCGCCTTCGCCAACGACCCCCGCGGCCAGTTTCCGACGACGCGTTACGGGAGCACGGACGTGGCGTACCGAGACCAGTGTCACTTGGACCTCCAGACTGTGTACGACACCCTGCTGCAGCGGCGAGCGGCTTACGAAGGCGCGACCACACCTGCGGCCTTTGCCCGAGCACTACAGAGCGCGCGCGTCGCCATCCAATACGAAGAAATGACCTCTGGACGTCGGTCACGCGACGCGGCGATGGCAGAGAACGCCCTGTGGCTTCTCGACCAACTCGGTCCGAGCGGCAGGATCGTGCTCTGGGCGCACAACTTTCACGTGTCCACGTTGCCCGGCGCCATGGGCCAACATCTCCGCGCGCAGCTTGGCGGCGACCTCGTCAACCTCGGGTTCGGGTTTACGGGAGGGTCTTTCACGGCCGTCCGACAATCCGGAACGTCGTTCCTGGGCCTCCAGACCCTCTCCGTGCCCGGCCCCACGGCCTACTCGTATGAGCACTATTTCTCGTCCGCGAGCGTGCCGCTATTCCTCCTTGACCTGCGGGGCCGCACGCTCACGTCGGATACGACGTCGTGGCTTGCGGGTCCACGGTTCTTCCGATCCATCGGATGCTGCTACGACCCGGACACCCCAGAACGCTACCGCTATAACGCTCACCTTCCCGACGAGTTTGACCTCATCATCTATCTCCGAGGGACCACGCCAACCACCGTGCTGCCGTATCGGCCACCAAGCGCCTTCTAAGCCGTATGTCAGGGCGGTCAGGCGGTAAGGGGTTAGCTACCCTTAACCGGCTAACCGCCCAACCGTGTGAGTCCTAGTCAACAAACGCCCACAGCAGCTCTCGGCTCCGCTTATCGAGGTGCTGGGGTTGACTGAGGTGATACAAATCCCCGGCCAGATCGCGGATCAACAAGCCTCCGTGCGGCAATGTCCGGGGCCAGTCGTCGAGCCGCGTCTGAAACGTGCGCGGCCCCTGCTGAGTCTCAACGCGCCAGCGCCGGATCTCCACCTCTTCCTCGATTTCCAGCACGCGGGTGACCTCGAACACGAATCCCGCCACCGCGAGCGCCGCCTCGAGCGCCGCGCGGGAGCGCGCGTCGAGATCGGCCGGATCCCGCACGAACGCGAACTCCTCTTCGTCCGCGTCGCGTAGCGACAAATGCCGCATCGGCTCGGTCCACGGGAAGCAACGGCGCACCGACACCGCCTTTTCTTCCTCGCCGCGAACCGCCCACAGCGAGCCGTCGGCCCGCCACTCGAGTGTCAGCGCCCCCCCCCGAGTGGCGGTAGCCGATTTGCCCATAGTCAGCGTCATGGCACCTCCTTTCTTACTGAAGCTGCAGCTGCAGCTCGTACAAGCGACGGTACTTCCCCTCTGCAGCGGCCAGCAGCTCCGCATGCGTTCCATGTTCCACCAGGCGACCGTCCTCGATGACGAACAGCCGCGATGCCTTGCGCAGCGTCGAGAGCCGGTGTGCGATTGCGAACACCGTCCGGCCCGCCACCAAGCGCTCCAGCGCCTGCTGGATCTCGCGCTCGGTCTCCGTGTCGACGCTGCTCGTCGCCTCGTCCAGAATCAGGATTCGAGGGTCGTGCAGAATCGCGCGGGCGATCGAGACGCGCTGGCGCTCGCCGCCCGACAGCGTGTGCCCCCGCTCCCCCACCACCGTGTCGTAACCGTGCTGCAGCTTGGTGATGAAGTCGTGGGCATTCGCCGCCTGCGCCGCCGCCACGACCTGGCTCAGCGGCGCCTCCGGCATGCCGTAACGGATGTTCTCCAGCACCGTGCCGTGGAACAGGTACGGATCCTG
>JBLNGI010000199.1:0-29745 GCA_050264615.1 Gemmatimonadota bacterium | reverse complement strand
GCGGCGAATCGAGCGTGAACGGATTCTCGCCGGTGCGGCGCAGCTCCGGGTTGTAGCGCAGCAGGGGCCAATAGCCGCAGTGTACGGCGCGCCGCTGCTGCTCGAGTCCCATCCGCAGATCATACCCGTGGGCGATGCAGTGACTGTAGGCGAGCACGAGCGACGGGCCGGGGTACGCCTCGGCCTCGCGCAAGGCGAGCAACGTCTGCTGGGGGTTGGCGCCGATCGCCACGCGCGCGACGTACACGTTCCCGTACGCAATCGCCTGCAGCGCCAGATCCTTCTTTTCCGTGGCCTTGCCGGCGTTCGCGAATTTGGCGACTGCCGCGAGCGGCGTGGCCTTCGAGGCCTGGCCGCCGGTGTTCGAGTACACCTCGGTGTCGAGCACCAGCACGTTCACGTCGCGCCCGCTCGCCAGGACGTGATCGAGCCCGCCCGAGCCGATGTCGTACGCCCAGCCGTCACCGCCCACGATCCAGACGCTGCGACGCACGAGGCCGCCGATGACGGAGAGCAGCTGCCGCGCCGCCTCGTCGCCGGCCTCGGCGAGCGGCTGCAGGCGAGCGCACGCCGCCGCAACCTGGCGCCGTTGCATGCGGATCTGTGGCTCCTCGCGCTGCGACGCCGCAAGCAGCGCCTCGGTGAGATCGCCACCCAGGGTGCCACGGAATGCGGCGGTGAGCCGGCGCGCCATGGCGAGCTGGCCATCGGCCGCCAGTCGCATGCCGAGCCCGAACTCCGCGTTGTCCTCGAACAGCGAATTCGACCACGCGGGCCCGCGGCCCTCGGAGTTGATCGCCCAGGGCGTCGTGGGGAGATTGCCGCCGTAAATCGACGAGCAGCCGGTGGCGTTGGCGACGAGCATGCGGTCTCCGAACAGGCGCGAGAGCAAGCCCAGATAGGGCGTCTCGCCGCATCCCGCGCACGCACCCGAGAACTCGAACGTCGGCTCCAGGAACTGGGTGCCGCGCACCGTCGAGAAATCCACCTGTGCGCGCTCCGTCACGGCCAGCGACTCGAAGAACGCGACGTTCGCGCGGGCGCGTGCCAGGAGCGGCTCGCGCTCGGCGAGATTGATCGCCTTCCGCGTTTCGGCCGCCGGGCCGTCCGGCCGGCCGGCCGGCGCCACCGCCGGACAAACTTCCACACACAAGCCACAACCCGTACAATCTTCGACGTACACCTGCAACGTGTAGCGCGTGGTCGGGAAGCCGCGTTCGTCGATCGGAGCCGTCTGAAAGGCGGCGGGCGCGCCCGCGAGCCGAGCCTCTTCGACGAGCCCGGCGCGAATGGCGGCGTGCGGGCAGATCATCGCGCAGTTGCCGCACTGGATGCACGCCGCGGCATCCCATTCTGCCACGCTGTCGGAAATGTTGCGCTTCTCCCAGCGCGACGTCGCGCTCGGATAGGTGCCGTCCACCGGTAGCGCGCTCACCGGAAGGGCGTCGCCCCGTCCCGCCAACATCGGCCCCGTCACGCGTTGCACGAACTCGGGGGCGGCCGCCGGCACCATGGGCCGGATGTCGATGCGGCTCGTGGCGCTGGCCGGGACGAGCACCGGGCGCAGCCGTTCCAGCGTCGCGTCCACCGCCGCGCAGTTCGCGCGCACCACGTCCTCGCCCTTGTGGCCGTAGGTCTTGCGAATGGCCCCCTTGATCTTCTCCAGCGCCTGCTCGCGCGGCAGCACGCCCGAGATGCCGAAGAAGCAGGTTTGCAGCACCGTGTTGGTGCGCCCCGGGATTCCGGCCTCGCGCGCCACGGCGGTTGCGTCGATAACCCACATGCTGAGCCGCTTGCGGATAATCTCCTCCTGCACCGGGCGCGGCAGGCGGTCCCACGTTTCCTCGGGGCCGTAGGGGCTGTTGAGCAGGAACGTCGCGCCCTCCGCCGCGATGTCGAGCACATCGATCGCATGCACGAACGAGAATTGATGACATGCGACGAACTGCGCGCGGTCGATCAGGTAGGCTGACTGGATCGGCTCTCGGCCGAATCGCAGGTGCGACACGGTGCGCGAGCCCGATTTCTTCGAGTCGTAGACGAAGTAGCCCTGCACGAAGAGATCGGCTTCTTCGCCCAGGATCTTGCAGCTGTTCTTGTTCGCGCCCACGGTCCCGTCGGCGCCGAGGCCGTAGAACACGGCGCGGAACGTCTCGTCGGGCTCGGTGCGGAAACTGGGATCGTACGACAGGCTGGTGTGGCCGACGTCGTCGTCGATCCCGACGACGAAGTGATTGCGCGGGCGCCGCACCTTCAGCTCGTCGAGCACCGCCTTGACCATCGCCGGCGTGAACTCTTTCGAGGAGAGGCCGTAGCGTCCGCCGATCACGGGGAACGTGCGGCCGCCTTCCGCCAGCGCCGCCACGACGTCGAGGCACAGCGGCTCGGCCAGCGCGCCGCTTTCCTTCGTGCGGTCGAGTACGGCGATGGCACGCGTCGTCGCGGGGAGCGCCGCGAGGAAATGCCGCGCCGAGAAGGGCCGGAACAGGCGCACCTGCAGCATGCCGACACGCTTGCCGCGCTCGACCAGCCAGGCGACGGTCTCGCGCGCAGTCGCGGCGCTCGAGCCCATCAGCACCACGACGCGCTCGGCGTCGGGCGCGCCGAAATACTCGAACAATCCGTATTGCCGGCCCGTGCGCTCGGCGAAGTGCCGCATCGCGCGCTCTACGATGCCGGGCGTGCGCGCAAAGAACGGATTGGCCGCCTCGCGGCTCTGGAAATAGACGTCGGGATTCTGCGCGGTGCCGCGGATGAATGGCGTGTCGGGATTCAGCGCGCGCGCGCGATGCGCCCGCACCAGGTCGTCGTCGATCAGCGCGCGCAGATCGTCGTCGGACAGACCGGCGATGCGCGCGAGCTCGTGCGACGTGCGAAAGCCGTCGAAGAAATGCAGGAACGGCACGCGCGCTTCGAGCGTCGCCATCTGCGCGATGAGGGCGAAGTCCTGCGCCTCCTGCACCGAGCCGGACGCCAGCAGCGCGAAGCCGGTGGGGCGCACCGCCATCACGTCCTGGTGATCGCCGAAGATGCTCAGCGCGTGCGCGGCGATCGAGCGCGCGGCGACGTGTAGCACCGTGCTCGTCAGCTCGCCGGCGATCTTGTACATGTTGGGGATCATCAACAGCAGGCCCTGCGATGCCGTGAACGTGGTCGCGAGCGCACCGGCCTGCAGCGCGCCATGCAGGGCGCCCGCCGCGCCACCCTCGCTCTGCATCTCCACGACCTCCGGCACCGATCCCCAGATGTTCGGGCGACCCTCACTCGCCCATTCGTCCGCCAGCTCGGCCATCGCGGACGACGGGGTGATCGGGAAGATCGCGCACAGCTCGTTGGTGCGGTACGCGACGCTGGCGCACGCCTCGTTGCCGTCGACGATCAGCGTGGTCATGACGCGACCGCCGGTTCGAGTGTGAGCTGAATCGCGTGCGAGGGGCACTGCTCGAAGCAGACGGCGCACCCGGTGCAGCGATCGTAATCGAAGGCATAGCGCAGGCCCGGCCCGAGCTTGGTGATGGCACGCTCCGGACAAGCGCCGAGGCACGCGTCGCACTCGAAGCAGTTGCCGCAGGACAGACACCGCTGCGCCTCGAACAGCGCCTCGCTCGCCGTCAGCCCCTGGACGACCTCACCGAAGTCGCGCCGGCGAATCTCGATGGGGATGCGCGCCTGCGCGTGCGGTGACACGTGTCGAGCGAACCAGAGGCGGAGCTGATCGAACGTGGCCTCGCCGCGGACCGGCGCCTTCCGGTAGACGGTTCCACGCAGCCAGGCGTCGATGTGACGGGCGGCCTTTTTGCCGTGGCCCACGGCGACGGTGACGGAGCGCTGTGCGGGAATCATGTCGCCGCCCGCAAACAGGCCCGGCCGGCCCGTCATCATGCAGTCGTCCACTGTCACGGTGCCGTCCGGCAGCGCCACGCAGCCGCGCATCCCGGCGAGGAACCGCGTGTCCGCCTCCTGCCCGACGGCAAGAACGACGGCATCGGCCTCGAGCGTCTCGTACTTCCCCGTGCCGCGCGCTTTGCCGTCCGCGCCGACCTCCATCACCTCGATGCGCAGGTCGTGCCCGTCCGCCGACGCGATGCTGCGCAGCCAATGAATCCGGATGCCCTCTTCCATCGCCTCGTCGGCTTCGAAGGGTAAGGCGGGCATGTGGGCGTAATCGCGCCGGTAGATGATGAGTGGCTCATGGCCCAGGCGGAGCGCGGTGCGGGCGGCGTCCATTGCGGTGTTGCCGCCCCCGTAGATGGCGACGCGTCGTCCCAGTTTCGGCGGCGCGCCGCGGCTCACGTCGTGGAGATAGCTCAGCGCATCCACCATGCGCACCGCGTCGGTCGCGGGGATGTCCACGCGCTTGGAAAGGTGCGCTCCCACCGCCACGAATACCGCGTCGAAGCCGCCCACCGACCACTCGCGCTCGAGGTCTTCCACGCGGTGCTCGAGCGTGATCGTGACGCCCATCCGCCGGACGCGGTGAACTTCCGCGGCCAGCACGTCGCGCGGCAGGCGGTAGGCGGGAATGCCGAAGTGCATCATCCCGCCGGCCAGCGCGCCGGCGTCGCGGATCTCCACGGAGTGTCCCAGGCGACGCAGATGGTAGCCCGCCGACAGCCCGCTCGGGCCCGCCCCCACGATCAGGATGCGCTTGCCGGTCGCCGGCGGAACGTCGGGCGTCCAGCCCTCGGCCAGCGCGCGATCGCCCAGGAACCGCTCCACCGCGTGGATGCTGACGGCCTCATCCAGCTCGGTGCGATTGCACGAGGTTTCGCACGGGTGATAGCACACGCGCCCATGCACAGCCGGGAATGGATTGTCGTCGAGGATTCTCAGCCACGCCTCGCGGTCCTTGCCGGCGTGCGCCAGGGCGAGCCAGGCCTGGACGTTCTCGCCCGCAGGACAGGCGTGGTTGCACGGAGGACGCAGATCGACGTACTCCGGCCGTCGCGTGCGCGACGGCCCGGTGCCTCGCTTGCGTCCCAGATCCACCGGCTGAGTGAGATCGGCCATGTCCCTCCTCCCTCCAACACAGCCCTGCGGTGGAGAGGATGAGGTGAGGAAAACGTGAGCGTTCCTTCAATCTTGGTGGTTAAGAGAGGGTCTTGTTCACCGCTATGAGGGACCCGTACTTTGGGAGTCGAGCAGGATACTCTCCAGCGGGAGGTACCGACCGTGAAAGCGTTGATTGGGGCCGTCGTCTTGGCGTTGTGTGGGGCGGCGTTCGTGCAGCCGGGCACGCCGGCTAAGGCGCAGACGAAGGTGACCGTGGTGATCACGTCGCCCCTGAACGGCGACACGGTGACGAGCCCCGTGCTCATCAAGCTGCGGGCGACCGGGGTTCGGATCGTGCCCGCGACTGTCGAGCAGCGCGGCACGGGCCATCATCACCTGTTCGTGGATCAGGAGCTGAGATGGCTCAACGACACGATCCCGGCGGGGAGCCCAGGGATCATTCATTTGGGGCGGGGCCAGACCGAGTTCCGGCTCGATTCCCTCCCGCCGGGTCCCCATCGCGTGATCGCCCTGATCGCGGATTGGAACCACGTTCCCCTGCACCCGCTCGTCGCGGATACCGTGACGTTCACGGTGAAGTAGCGCCTAGCGCCACCGCGGGAAGCAGGTCGGCTCGAACAACACTGTCGCCCAACGCCCAGTGGCGGCGGGAGTGTTGAGTTCCTAAAGTCTTCTTCATCATACCCACAACTCACCTTCAACGTCGGCCCGTAGGCTTGCAATCTGATGACGAACGTCGCGAGCTGTCACGGGGAGGCGAGCGCGGTGACCCGCTGGCCTGGCGATCTGCGCGTCGCCCTCGTCGGCGCTCCGAACGTAGGTAAGAGCGCACTTTTCAACCGCCTCACCGGACGCTACGTCACGGTTTCCAACTATCCCGGGACATCGGTCGAGATCGCGCGGGGCGCAGGGGCATTCGGCGGCGTCGCAGGCGAGGTGCTCGACACGCCGGGACTGTACTCGCTGTTGGCAGCGACCGACGATGAGCGTGTCGCGCAGCGTCTGCTGCTGGATGGCGCGGCCGACGTAGTCGTCCACGTCGTCGACGCGAAGAATCTGCCGCGCATGCTGGCGCTCACCGTTCAGCTCCTCGAGTTGGGCCGTCCGCTTGTCCTCGCCCTGAACATGATGGACGAGGCCGAGCGGCTCGGCCTGCGACTGTTCCCGGGCGAGCTAGCGCGGCGGCTTGGCATTGCGGTCATCCCGGTGGTGGCGGTGACGGGGCGGGGAATTGCCGAGCTGCGGTCCGCGATCCTGCAGGCGCGCTCGTCCCCGGTGCCGCTGCCCCCGGTCTACGGAAACGGTGTGGGCACCGCGCTCGGTAGGCTTCGCGACCGGCTCGCCGGCGTTTACCCCGTCGATCCGGCGGCCGTTGCGGCCTTGCTCCTCCAGGGCGATGCGAGCGCCGAGGCCGCCGTGTGCCGTGTTGAGCGGGATGGCGGCGATCAAGCGATCGCGGCGGCGCGCGAACTGGCCAGTCGTTTTGATGCTCCGGCTCCATACCGGCTCGCCGTCGAGCGGCAGCGCGCCGTCGAGGCGCTGCTCGATCGCGTGCTCCTGCCCTCACACCGCCGCGGTGGTGTGTACGGTCGCCGACTCTTGGACTGGCTGGGTCGTGCGCTCGGCCGCCCAGCGGTGGGGGTTCCCGCGCTCGGCGTCGTTCTGTACGTCGGGCTGTACCTGTTCGTCGGGCGATTCGGAGGCGGCACGCTCGTGGATTGGCTCGAGCATGTGGCATTCGGCAGGTGGATCAGTCCGTTCGTCGAGCGTCTCTTCGCCGGGCTTCCCTCGGACGCCCTGCGCGCGCTGTTCGTGGGCGAGTACGGACTGCTCACGCTGGGCCTGCGGTATGCCGTCGGCGTCATCCTGCCGATCGTTGGCGCATTCTTCTTGTTCTTCGCCGTGCTCGAAGACTCCGGCTATCTCCCGCGCATCGCCTTGCTCGTCGACCGCGTCTTCAAGCGCCTCGGTCTCTCGGGACGCGCCGTGATTCCTATGGTCTTGGGGTTCGCGTGCGACACGATGGCGACGATGGTGACCCGTACTCTGGAGACCCGCCGCGAGCGCGTGCTGGCCACACTGCTCCTCGCCCTCGCGATCCCCTGCTCGGCGCAGCTCGGCGTGATTCTGGCCCTCATGGCCGGCCAGCCGCTCGTGCTTGGCGTCTGGATAGCCGCGGTGGTTGGCACGTTCGTCCTGGTGGGCGCCGTTGGCGCGCGGGTCCTTCCCGGCGCGCCGCCGCTGTTTCACATGGAGCTGCCGCCGCTCCGCGTCCCGCGCGCCGGCAACGTGCTCGTCAAAACGTACACGCGGATGCAATGGTATTTCCTCGAGGTCCTGCCGCTCTTTCTTCTCGCCAGCGTCCTGCTGTGGATCGGCGATCAGACGGGTATGCTCGCGGCTGCCGTGGCCGCAGTCGAGCCCGCCGTGGCCGCGCTCGGCCTCCCCGCGGATGCCGCACGCATCTTCCTGTTCGGCTTCTTCCGGCGCGACTACGGCGCGGCTGGTTTGTACGATCTCAATCATCAGGGTTTGCTCGACCCGGTCCAGCTCGCGGTGGCAGGCGTGACGCTCACGCTGTTCGTGCCGTGCATCGCCCAGTTCCTGATGATGATGAAGGAGCGAGGAGCGAAGACCGCGCTGGCGATGCTCGCCTTCATCACGCCGTTCGCATTCGGCGTCGGGTTTTTGGTGAACCTCATGCTACGGTGGTTGCTATGATTGCTCGGCGCGTGGTCTGCGGCTTGTGCTCGCTGGAGTTTCTGGAGGACATGGGGCAACCAGTGTGTCGTGCCTGTCCGCTCGCCGGCATCTGCCACAACGTCCGTTGCCCGAATTGTGGCTATGAGAACGCCGTTCCGCCCGCGTGGCTCGCGCGCCTCGCGGGGGGGAGCATTCGGTGACGCCGATCGAGTGGTTGCGCATGCGCCTGCTGCCTGGCGGGCCAGGCGGCTGGGCCGATGAGTGCCCTACCGGCGTGCCCGTGCCGGAGGCCCACCGCTGCGCGGCCGTCGACTGCGAGTCGGTGCCGCTCACCAGCTTGTCGGTAGGTGAGCGCGGGTGTATCACGTGCCTGCAGGATCCCGGAGCAGCCAGCGCCCGAACGGTGGCTGCGCTGGGCGCGCTCCCCGGGATCGAGCTCGAGCTCGTCCAGCGATTCCCTGCATTTGTGTTTCGAATCGGCTACGCGGAGGTCGCGGTTGACACGAAACTCGCTGAGTCCATCCGCGTCCGCCACATTCACGACTGAGAGGAAGGCTCACATGAAACGGTTTCAACTGATCTGCTTCGGACTGTCCTTGATTGCGATGCCGCTCGCCGCCCAGGATACGACGCGCCCGCGACCGCCGGGCCCGGGGCCGCGCGCCGGGATGGGGATGCACGGACCGTCTGGCGCGGGTGGCATGATGGGCATGATGAGCATGATGGGCGAAATGATGGGTCCGATGATCAGGATCATGGCGTATGAGCCCGGGCATCTGCTTGCGTGGAAGGACTCCCTGCGACTCACACCCGATCAAATCACCAAGCTCACCGCCATCCGTGACGCGGCCAAGTCGGCTCATGACGCCGCGGCAGGCGGCGCGAAGACGCACATGAATGCGGTGTCGCAGGCGTTTCAGGCGGCCGCGCCCGACACGAATGCGCTGCGAGCGCATTTCAATGAGGCGCATGCGGGCATGGGCAAGGCTCATTGGGCGATGCTCTCGGCGGCCGCGCAAGCGAAACCCGTTCTCACCGACGCACAGCGCCAGCGGGTGGAGGCCTGGGCGAACGCGATGGAGCACCGCACACCCGCGATGTGACGTCTCACAGTTGATTCAAGGTCGCTTCACGACGCGACTGCTAGGTTGTGCGCGGCCACCCTGCGGTGGCCAATGCGGGAACGACGCAAGTCGCCGGCCGCATGCTCACCGGATCTCTGAACCGGTACAGGAACGCGAAATCCGGCGGCCTCCAGCCTCCGCTCGATTGGGAACGAGCGGGGGCTGATTCTTTTCACGGGTGATTCACCGTGGATTCACCAGCTTGCGGATAGATTGCCGCGCGGCACCAAGAAGGTGCCCGCAAAGGAGGTGACTTCTATGTTCGGAGTGATTCGCAAGACCCCACGTGATCCCTGGTTCGAGCTGCTCTATAACCTCGAGCGGCGCATGGGCCGGGTGTTCAACGAGCCCTTCATGGGCTTCGATTGGCCGGGTGTTGAGGTAAGCACTGCAGCGTGGACGCCGGTGGTGGACATCTTCGAGGAGCCGGAGTATCTCCGCATTACCGCGGAGGTGCCGGGTGTGAAGCCGGAGAACGTGAAGATCCTCGTCGAGGGCAATCTCCTCACGATCCAGGGCACGAAGGAGCAGGTGGCGGAGGCAAAGACGGAGAAAGTGCATCGCTATGAGCGGACGTATGGCTCGTTCGAGCGCACCTTCACGCTCCCCACGACCGTGGATCCGGAGCACATCAAGGCGCAGTATGAGGCCGGTGTCTTGACGCTGACGCTGCCCAAGATCGAGAAGGCCAAACCCCGTCAGATCGCCGTCGAGATCACGCCGGAGAAGAAGCTGAAAGCGTAGCTGAGTGCTGGCGTGTAGACCGTCAGCCCTCGCCGTCCGATGAGCGAGGGCTGATGTGTGTCTAGTGCTTGGATTGTATGTACTCGACGCCGGGCGCGACGGTCGCCCGCCACGCCGCCTCGACGGCCGGCGTGCACTCCCGATCGAATTGTTTCACCGTGTCGATGAGCGCGTCGATGAAGGGACGGTAGAGGGCGGGCGCGATGTTCAGATCGCGCCGGCTGTGCCGCTCGGCCACGCGCGCGAGCAGCGTCGGCTCCTTCAGCGGATGATTGGGGAAGACGAGCAGGAGACCGATGGCGTGGCGCAGCAGTTTGTTCTGTTGCTCGAAATCGGTGTGGGCAAAGCGTGGCACTGCCTCCGGGCACGCGGCCAGGAAGTTTCGGTAGAACGCCGGCAGGAAGTCGGCGGCCTCACAACAGCGATCGTAGCTCGCCTTCGCCACCGCGGTCGTCGCCCTGTCAACCATGATCGAGAAAGGTGCTGCCCCGATCGGGGCACGGCAACGTCTGCGGCCGTGCTATGAAGCGCGCCTGTTGATCCCGAGCAGGGTATACAAGGGGCACGTGCGGAAGAGGGCCGTGCCGATGAAGATCACGCCGATAAAGCCGAGCGCGAGTGCGACGAACGGGCGGTCCTGGAGCATCGCTGAGTTCAACAGGAGGACGCCCCCCACAAGGCCCCGCACACCGGCGTCGCGCCATCCCACATTCTTGGAATTCATGTCAACAATCTCGAGCGGAGGCAGTGAACATCGTGGCAATTGGGTATGAGCGCCCCTTCATCCGTGGTCACGGGGGCCTGGCGCGAGGGTATAATGATCCATGCCTGAGACTCCCAAGGCGACCGTCGCCTGCCCGTTCTGCGACACGCTCAATCGCGTGGACCTGACGCGCCTCGTCCAGCACCCCAAGTGTGGTCAGTGTGGCAGACCCATCCTCCTCGACCGGCCGATCGCCATTTCGGACTCGGTATTCGACAAGGTGACGACGGAAACGACCGTCCCGGTGGTGGTCGATTTTTACGCCGACTGGTGCGGCCCCTGCAAGATCATGGCGCCGCTGCTGGACGACGTCGCGCACCGCCGCGCCGGCCAGGTCCTATTCACCAAACTCGATACCGACCGCAATCCGCACACGGGCCCGCGCTTTGGAATCAGAGGCATTCCCACACTGATCGCGTTCCGACAGGGAAAAGAAGTCGCGCGGCGCGTTGGCGCCGTGCCGCCGACCGAGTTGGAGGAGTTCCTGAACGCGATCTAGTCGGACCAGCGCAGCGTCGCGACCGCTCCGGCGGGCAGGGCGTACTCGAGGGCATGTCCGTGCGAGCGCACCCGGAACCGCCGCTCCTCGCCTGCTGTATTCACGACGATCAGCACCGTCGATCGATCCGGATTGCGGAAGGCGACGCTTTCGAGCCTCTCGACGGTTGACGATTCGATCCGCTGCGCGCCCGGTTTCACGAACCGGCTGGCGTGCGCCAGCGCGTAGTACTCGACGTTGCGCGTGACCTCACCGGATTTCGAGTCGATCGTCACCACGCCGCGGCAGTTACCGCAACCGCCCAGGTGAGGGCCGTGGGATTCATCGAGCGCGAGATTCCACAGCAGCACGCCCCGCGCCCAGTTCCGGGTCGTGCCGACGATGAGCTTCTGCACGTTCCAGACGAGATTGTCGCCGAACCTGGGCGCCCATTCACCGCCCGAGCACTCCGTGAAGTAGGCATCCACGGACGGAAACGAGTCGTGCACCATCGTCTGCGCCGGGACGTCGCCGCCGTAGCAGTGCCATGCGACTCCGGCCACGTAGCGCCGCGCCACGCTGTCACGCAGCACGGCGAGCGGCGACTGCGGCTCATCCCAGTTGTGATCCCAATCGAAGACAAGCGTTGTTGATCCGACGCGAGCGAGGCGCGGACCGAGATACTCACCGATGAATCGCGCGCGGGCGGGCGGGTCCACGCGCATTCCCGGATAATCCGCCGGCTCGAAGTGCGGCTCGTTCTGGATGGTCAACGCGAAGATCGGAACACCTTCGGCGGCATACGCATCGACGTATCGCGCGAGATACTCGGCAAACGCGTCGTACGCGTCGGGCCGCAGCGAGCCCTTGATGAGCTTGTCGGTGGTCTTCATCCAGGCCGGCGCGCTCCAGGGCGACGCCATCACCTGCAGCGCGGGATTGATCGCGCGCGCGCGCCGCACCACCGGCAGCCGGTTGGCGCGGTCGGGCTCGATCGAAAACCGCGCCAGCGTCGGATCGCGCTGCCCGGGCGGCATGTCGTCGAACGTGTAGTGGTACGGCGAGAAGTCGGACGCGCCAATCGTCAACCGGGTGAAGCTGAGTCCGATCCCGCTGTCCGGATCGAACAGATCGCGCAGCAGCCGCTCACGGCGGTCCGGCGGAAGACCGTTGATGAGAATGGCCGCGGCATCGGTGATGGCCGCGCCGAATCCCACCATTGTCTGGAAGCCTCCGGTGTCGGCGACGTCGATGACGGGCAGCCCGGCCTGGTGGCCGGCCGAAAACCCGACGTCCGGCTCGTGGGACAGGAGTTTTTTCTGGTCGCCGGTCGTGACCCACACGTCGGCGGATGGGGTGCTGCAGGCAGACGCGAGCACGAGCCCCAGCGCATGGAAGGCTCGCACGGCGTGACCGCTACTGTTTCGCGGCGAGCTGGCGCAGTACGTACTCCAGAATGCCGCCGTGCCGATAGTACTGCAGCTCCTGGGGTGTGTCGATGCGCACGAGGACTTTGAAGCCGGTGACCTTGCCGTCATCCGCGCGCGCGGTGACGGTCAGTTCCTTGGGCATGTCGCCGAGCCCGGGAATGTCGTAGCGCTCCTTGCCCGTCAGGCCAAGTGACGCGGGGTTCTGTCCGGGCATGAACTGGAGCGGCAGCACGCCCATGCCGACGAGGTTCGAGCGGTGAATGCGCTCGAAGCTTTCGGCAATCACGGCCCGAACGCCGAGCAGGCGCGGGCCTTTCGCCGCCCAATCGCGCGACGAGCCGGAGCCATACTCCTTGCCCGCCAGCACGACGAGCGGTGTGCCCTCGGCGGCGTACTTCAGCGAGGCGTCATAGATCGTCATTGCCTCGCCATCGGGCAGATGCACGGTGAACGGCCCCTCCGTGCCGGGGGCGAGCAGATTCTTGAGCCGCACGTTCGCGAACGTGCCGCGCACCATCACTTCGTGGTTGCCGCGCCGCGCGCCGTACGAATTGAAGTCGAGTGGTTGCACGCCGAGCCCGATGAGGTACTGGCCGGCCGGGCTCGTCTTGCGGATCGAGCCCGCGGGCGAGATGTGATCGGTGGTGATGCTGTCGCTGAGCAGGCAGAGCACGCGCGCGCCGCGGATGTCACGCACCGGTCCGGGCTCGGCGGACATGCCGTCGAAGTACGGGGCGCGTTTGATGTACGTGGACGTCGGCTCCCAGGCGAACCGGTCGCCCTTCGGGACCGGCAAACCGCGCCAGCGCTCGTCGCCGTCGAACACCTGCGCATAGCTCTTGCGAAACATCGCCGACTTGATCGAGCGGTCGATGACATCGGCGACTTCCTTGGCGGACGGCCAGATGTCCCGCAGAAACACCGGCTTCCCGTCAGTCCCGTCGCCCAGCGGTTCGTTGTGGAAGTCGATGTCGATCCGACCCGCAAGCGCGTACGCCACGACGAGCGGCGGCGACGCGAGATAGTTGGCGCGCACCTCCTGCTGAATCCGGCCCTCGAAATTGCGATTGCCCGACAGCACCGAGCAGACGACGAGGTCACACTCGGCGATCGCGTTGGATACGACGTCGGGCAGCGGTCCGGAGTTGCCGATGCAGGTCGTGCAGCCGTAGCCAACCAGATGGAAGCGCAGCGCCTCGAGCGGCTTGGTGAGTCCCGCCAGATCGAGATAATCCGTGACCACCTTGGATCCCGGCGCGAGACTCGTCTTCACCCACGGCTTGCTGCGCAGTCCCCGCTCGACGGCTTTCTGCGCCATGAGACCGGCGGCGACCATCACCGATGGATTGGATGTGTTGGTGCAGCTCGTGATCGCCGCGATGACGACCGAGCCGTGCTGCAGCACATGGTCGCAGTCGTCGATGCGCACGGTCGCGTGAGTCGGGCGCGGTGGCGCCGCGACTGCGGTCTGCCCGCCCTCACCCTCCCAGCGACCCACGCCGACAGGGGGCGCGACCGGGGCGGCCGGCTTCTTCAATGTCGGCAACGCTCCCGCAAACTCGCGCGCCACCTCACGCAGCCCCACGCGATCCTGCGGCCGGCGCGGCCCCGCCATGCTCGGCTCGACCGTCGCGAGGTTCAGCTCGAGCGTATCCGAGTAGACGGGCTCCGGAGCATCGGGCGTATGAAACAGTCCCTGCTCCTTCATATACGCCTCGACGAGCTTGACCTGCTCGGGCGAGCGGCCCGTGAACTCGAGGTAGCGCAGCGTTTCCTGGTCGACGGGGAAAATGCCGATGGTTGCGCCGTACTCGGGGGCCATGTTTCCGATCGTGGCCCGGTCGGCGAGGGGCAGCGTCGAGACGCCCGGGCCAAAGAACTCGACGAATTTCCCCACGACGCCTTTTGCGCGCAGCATCTGCGTGACCGTGAGCACGAGGTCGGTTGCGGTAGTGCCCTCGCTGAGGCTGCCACTCAAGCGGAATCCCACGACCTGCGGAATGAGCATCGAAACCGGCTGGCCGAGCATCGCGGCTTCCGCTTCGATACCGCCCACGCCCCAGCCCAGCACGCCCAATCCATTGATCATGGTCGTATGGGAATCGGTCCCCACGAGCGTATCGGGATACGCCTGTGCCAGGCCGTCCGGCCGTCCGGCCGTCTGACCGTCATTTGTAAACACCACCCTCGCCAAATACTCGAGATTCACCTGGTGCACGATGCCCGTGTCCGGCGGCACGACCTTGAACCCGGTGAAGGTCTTCTGCGCCCAGCGCAGCAGCGCGTAGCGCTCGCGGTTGCGCTGGAACTCGAGATCGGCGTTGACCTGAAATGCCCTGGGTGTGCCGAACTCGTCCACGATCACCGAATGGTCGATCACCAGCTCGGCGGGCAGCAGCGGGTTCACGCGCTTGGGATCGCCGCCCATGTTGACCATCGCATCGCGCATCGCGGCCAGGTCCACCACGGCGGGCACGCCGGTGAAGTCCTGCAGCAGCACCCGCGCCGGCATGAACGCGATCTCTTCATCCGGCAGCTTGCGTGGATCCCACCGGGCCAGTTTCTCGATGTCGGCGGACTGTACCGCGCGCCCGTCCTCGAGGCGCAGCAGGTTTTCGAGCAGGATCTTGAGCGAATAGGGCAGGCGCCCGATCGAAACCCCGCGGCGTTCCAGCGCGTCGAGCCGGTAGATCTCGTAGGAGCGGCCGCCCGCCTTGAGCGTGGCGCGGCCACCGAAGCTGTTCGCGCTCATTGCGGCAACACCTTCACGGCGATGACGAAGTATTCGGTTTCACCGAAGCAGGTCGTGGGAATGCTCTTGTGCTGTTGGTAGGTCAGCGCCACGCGGCGGCCCAATGACTGATTGATGTGCTCAGCCACCGCGTCGTCGTGCACGGTAAAATAGAACTTCTCCGGATTGGTCCCCGGCATCGAGACCATGGCGAGCTCACCTTCCCAGGTCTTACAGAGCCAGCCCCGCTTTGAAAACTTCTGCACGAAGCCTGCCCGTTCCCCTTCGGAGAAACTCCAATTCAGGGCTGACCAGGTGTACAGCACGAAGATGAGAATCGGAGTCAGCAGGATTCCAGCAATGATGAGCTTGCGTTTGCGGGTGAGCTGAAAACTCCAGTTGAAGTTCATGGGGCGGAATCTACCTCGTACGTTTCGGTGCGATAAGGCGTGAAGCCGCGCGCGAGGTAGTTTGGAAGGGCGTTGGGATGATCCAGCGTGCAGGTATGCAACCATACACGCTTCGGACCGAGCGCCCAGGCGTCGCGCACCGCGTTGGAGAGCAGATGCCTGCCGAAGCCGCGTCCAAACTCCGCGGCCACGATGCCGAAATAGGCGATCTCAACCGAATCGTCCTCTGCCACCTGCCGCAGCTCGTACCATCCGGCCAGCTCTGCCTTCTTCTTCCCGCCCGCCCGCGTTGCGACGAATAGCCGGATCGCGGGGTCGGCGAGGTGGTCGGCAATCTGCTGATCGGACCAGTCCCAGCGATCGCGCCAGTGGAACGCTTCTCCGACGGTCTGATAGCACATCCGGTAGAGCGCGGGCTGAGGCTTCGTGGCACGGGCGATCCGGACGCCGGGAAAGTCCCCGAATGCCGCCGTGAATTGGTGGCGATCCTTGAGTTCGAGGTACGTTCGGGTGACTTGCATGGCCTCTGAAAGCTACTGGCTCCTGGCTATTGGGTGCGCTCACTGATAGCCAATAGCCAAGAGCCAATAGCATATTTCCCACCATGACATTCAACAAAATGGGCACCCTGCCGCTGCCGCTGGCACTCCACCTCGCAACGTACACCGTGATCGGATTGTTCTGCGCCTTTGCGGGCGGGCTCAATTTGATCGATCCCGTCAAGATCATTCCGAACGCCGTCATCTTCCTCGGCCTCGCGGGCTTCAGCTGGGGATATGTATTCGGGATTCTGATGGCCCGGAAGGAAGTGCTCGGCCTGGGTCTCATCGCCAGCGTGGGCTATATCGCCGCGGGGATCTGGCAGCTCGGCCCCCACTGGCCGTTGGGCGCGTTGCTCCTGGCGATCGGCGCCTATGGATTGGCGACCCTCGCGCTCTACCGCCGTCAAATCCTCGAAGCCTAGCCGATTACGCTGTCCTGGACGGGGGCGGCCGGGAGCTCCACGATGAACCTCGCGCCCCCGAACGTCGTCGAGTCTTCCAGCCAGATCTTCCCGCCCACTTCCGCGACGACGCGCTGACAGATCGATAGGCCGAGTCCCGATCCCTCGTCGGGACTCTTGGTGGTGAAGAACGGATCGAAGATGCGGCTGCGCACCTCGGCCGGGACGCCGGGACCCGAGTCCTCGACCGTGAGGCGAACCCACCCCTCGCGCGCTTCGGTCGCCAGCTCGATCACGGCGTGCGGCCGCCCCCGCACCGCGTGCTCGGCATTGGTGACAAGGTTGATCACGACTTGCTGCAGCTCCTGGCCGAGTCCGAGCACCGATTCCGCTCCCTGATCCATGCGCGTGCGGACCTCGATGCTTTCGCTGCGGAGCACGCGCTGGCGAATCTCCGCGACGTCGCGCACGAGCTCGTTGAGCTGGACCCGCACCGGCGTGATGTCCGCCCGGCGCGCCAAACGCAGCAGGCTGCGCACGATCCTGGCGGCGCGGTCCACCTCGCGCACGATGGTGGCCGCGGCGGTGCCGGCGTCCGCGTCGCGGGTCGAGCGCCCGAGCAGCTCCGCCTCCATGCGAATCGCGGTGAGCGGATTGTTGACCTCGTGCGCGACGCCGCTCGCGATCTCACCGACGGTGGCGAGCTTCTCGCGCGCGATCAGCTCGCGCTGCGCGCGGAGCTCGTCGGTTCGGTCGTACAGCGCGATGAGCAGGTCCTGCGATCCCAGTCCCCGCAGATCGGTGACGGTACAGTCGCAGATCCGCCGCTCGCCGTCCTGCGGTTGCGTCACCAGCACGCGGCCGTGCCACGGCTGGCCCTGCGGCCGTCCCTGGAGCATGAGGCGCACGGTGAGGCCGCTGGGCGAGAGGCCGAGCCGCTCGAGGTGATGGCCGATGGCCGCGTCCTTGGTCTTCACCCCGAAGACTCGAATGGCCGCTTCGTTCACCTGCCGCACGACCCCGCTGGGGTCCACCACGGCCATGGGCAGCGGGCTGGCATCGACCATCGCGCGTGCGCGGTCGGCGGCGGCGCGCGTGGCCGCGACTGCCTCGGAGAGCTCGAGGCCGCCGGCCATGTGCGCGGCGACGGCGGAGACATAATGAAGATCGTTCAGGCTGAATGCAGGTGTAGAGGATGCACCTTCGGCCTGGTATCGCAGCAGTCCGACAGCGCCCACGGCCCCATGGGACGTTCGCAGCGGGGCGATCAGCGCGGCGCGCACCCCGGTGGCCAGCGCCTTGGCGATCGGGCTCGCGTCGGCTTCCGCCCGCAAATCCGGTGTGATCAGCGGCTCGCCCGTGCGCACGACCCGTCCTGCGACGCTGGTCTCGAGTCCCAGCACCAGTCCCTCGACCGGCTTGGCCTCCCCCAACGCGGGGGACAGCAGCAAGGTCTCTCCGTCCGGCTGCTTCAGCGCGACGAACGCGCCCTGGGCCTCGACCAATTCCATCAGACTCTGAAGCGTGTAGCGCAGCAGGAGCTGCGTCTCGGGAGCCGCGAGCAGCCAGCGCGCGAGCTCGACGACGAACGAACCCAGCCGGCGCTCGCGCTCGAGCGCGGTGCGACTCCCCACCATCACGGCGAGGCGTGACGAGAACTCGATCGCGGCTTCGAGCTCCGAAGCGGGCAATGCAGCGGGCGCGCCGGCCAGCGTGGCTTCCACGTGCCGCCCCTCGGGATCCCGCCACTGCGCGGTCAGGGTGCGGCCGGATCGATTATCGGCCCCGGCGTGTACCGAGCCGCTCTCGTTGATGCCTTGGTAGCGAATGGTCAGCCGCGCGCCGCCCGCCCATTCGCTCAAAATGCCGACCGCAGCGCTCCAAAACTCGGCGGAGCGCTTCGCGTCGCTCGCGTCGCGCAGCAGCGCCTGCAAGGCGTCTCGCATTGGAGCACGAATATAGGTGTCGCGCCCACGTGCGACGCGCTTTTGACAGGTACCGAGTTGACCGCGAGGCGCCCGCGTAAGTACCATTCGCCCATGACGTTTTGCGCCTGCGGACTTAATTCGATCCTCCACACCGGGAACCTCACGGGGGAGACGGGCGCTACCTGAGGCGATGCATGTAGTCATTCACGCACAGAGCGGCCCGCCCCACGATGGAGCGGGCCTTTTTAGTGCGCAGTCGTCAACGAAGGGAGTTAGGATGAAGAGGCATTACCTGCTTGCAAGCGATTTCGATCAAACACTGAGCTTCAACGATTCCGGCCTCGTGCTGAGCGAGATGCTGGGCATCACGAGCTTCCGCGAGCGCGTCGCGTCCTTGTCGCAGCTCAATCTCGTCCAACAGGGCGCCGAGCTGGCGTACTTGCTCGCCCACGATCCCGATTTTCGCCGCGTCACCCGCAACGATCTGCTCGAGGTCGGCCGGCGAGTCCGTCTCAAGCGGAACGTCGAGCTGCTCAGCCGCATGCTGGCGCAGGGCATCGACGGCCACAGGTTTGATTTTTACGTGATCTCGGCGGCGCCGGAGGAAGTCGTGCTCTCGGCGCTGGAGGGCATCGTCCCGGCCGATCATGTGGTGGGTACGCGCTTTCAGTTCCAGGAGAACGGCGGCCAGATCGGCTCGCTGATGAGTGTCGCCGCCGGCTATGGCAAGGTGGCGGCGGTCGAAGAGATTCGCGCCCGGCATGTCGTGCCGCGCGACCAGGTCATTTACGTCGGGGACGGGCAGTCGGACATCCAGGTGATGCTGCATGTGAATCGCGGCGACGGCTTCACCATCGCCGCCTCCGAGGCGCGGGAAGTGGCGCACATCGCCAAGCGCACGGTGATCAGCGACGACTCGCTTTCGGTGCTGGTGCCGGTGTTGGAGGAAATCGCGGGCTTTGGCCCGGCGCAGATTCGCACGCTGTTCGAAGGTCAGGGGCTCGTCATTCAGGAATGGGATCGCGTGCGCACCGATTGGTTGACGATTCGCGACGGCGCAGGTGACGGCGTTCTCCGGCTGAACTCCGCTGCGGGCGGTGAAGCCTAGACCTGGATCGAGCCCGGAAACCGGTGGCCCGTTGCGGCTGGCTTTACGCGGAGCTGTTCAGCCTGCCAGCCGCCGCGTAACGCTGACCAGCTTCGCCTCGGCCCCGGCTTCCGCGGTCAAATCCTTCGGTCCAATCGCCACACCGATCGACTTCAGAAACTCACTCGGCGGAGTTCCTCCCGCGAAGACCCAGACGTAGTCGTTCGGGATCTCCCGGACCGTGCCAGCCACATCGAGCTTGACGGCTCGCGCGCCGATCTCGACCGGTTGTGAATTGAAGATGATCTGCAGCCGCGCGCCCTTGGTGTACTCGGGCAGGCGCTGAGCGTTGCGGTCCTTGATGCGGCTGAACGAGTCTTTGCGATACGAAAGCGTCACCCGATTTCCGCGCTGGTGCGCGAGCCCCATCGCAGCCTCCACCGCGCTGTCGCCCCCGCCCACGACCAGGATCTTTGCGTCGGTGTACGCGTCCGCCTCGATCAGGCCGTACATCACTTTCGCGAGCTCCTCGCCCGGAACGTCCAGCTTGCGAGGGGTTCCACGCCGTCCGAGCGCGAGAATCACTGTCCAGGCGCGGTAGCGCCCCTTCGGGGTTTCGATGGTGAAGGTCCCATCCGGCTCCCTCCGAATCGCGTCCACCTTTTCCTGCGTGTGGACCTGCAATCCAGCCTGACGGTGCAACTTCTGCCAGAACTTGATGATCTCCTCTTTCGAGATCTGCAGCTTGTTGAATTTCCCGTGCAGCGGGAATTCCACCGGGCTCGTCATCACCACTTTCTGGCGGGGGTATTTGGCCACCGTTCCGCCGAATTCGTCCTGCTCGAGCGTAACGTAGGTGAGTTTCTTCTCGATCGCGCGGAGTGAGGCGCTGATGCCGGCGGGGCCGGCGCCCACGATGCACACATCCACCACGCCGGGCACGACGCGTCCTCTCCGAAGGCCGAACAATCTGCCGGCGATGGTATCGATGCAGTCCCGTCCCTCGTTGACGGCGTTCTTGATCAGCGCGAGCCCGCCGAGCTCTCCGACGATGTAGAGGTTGGGGACGTTCGTTTCGTACTGCGGCGAGCGCCGGGGCATGTCGGCGCCGACGCTGGGGCTCGCCATGACGATCGTGATCGCGCCCACGGGACATGCCTCGGCGCACAGGCCGTGGCCGATGCATTTATGGCCGTTCACGATCGCCGCCTGCCCGGCGATTACCGCCAGGACGTCGCCCTCGGGGCACACGTCTACGCACGCGCCGCACCCGAAGCATTTCGTGGCGTCGATGTGGGGGTGCTGCGCCCGGGGGCCATCAGAGCGCAGCTGGCCGCGCTCGGCGGCGGCGCGCGCGGCCGCTTCTTTCCGGTTCGTGCGACGGATGTGCCGGATGATCGAGATCAGGAGAATGAGGCCGAAGGCAACATAGGCGAGTGTTGCTGTCATCTTTCCCTTCATTCTTTGAAGGTTCCTTAAACACCTGGCTTGATCCGAGTCAGGTGTCGCAAATCGCGTCAGCCGGGACGCCCTCACGCAGGCTGGATCGGCGGGTGTCCTTCTTGCCTTTGCAGCTTGTGTACCGCGCGCTACACGGTGCGCGTCGTGCTGCCCGTCGTGCAGTAAGCCCCGTCACGGCTGTTCGGCGTCAGAGGGAGTAAACACCTTCACATGAGCCAACCCGCGCTACACCTGCATGCGGTTTCCCAGCCCGGGGCCGCTCGCCTCTCGCTCGAAACTCGGGCGCGTCGCCGGGGGCCGGGGCGTGTCGTCCTCACCCTCCTGCTCATCGCGCTCGCGGTGATCTGCGTGGTCGGGGCCCCCTATTATCTCGGCCCGATGGCCGCTCGCGTGCGCAACCCGCTGCATCCGTGGCTCAAGCCCTCCGGTTACATCGGACAGAGTGCCGGGCTGCTCGCGCTGGCGTTCTTCCTCTTTCTGTGGCTGTACCCGCTGCGCAAGAAGTTCCGCTGGCTGGCCTTCACGGGCGCGATCGCCCGCTGGCTCGACGCGCATGTTGTCGCCGCGCTCGGTCTGCCTCTCCTCGTTGCGGTGCATGCGGCGTGGCGCTTCCGCGGCGTCATTGGTCTCGGTTTCTGGTCGATGATGCTGGTGTGGCTGAGCGGACTCGTGGGCCGCTACCTCTATGCCCGCATTCCCCGTAGCCGCGCCGGTGTCGAGCTGACGCTCGATGAAATTGCCGCGCGCCGCGACGGATTGCTCCAACAGATGGCGCTGCACAGCGGCCTGGACCGCCCCACGATCGAGACGGCGCTCCAACCCGCGGTCAGAACCACGCGGCGAACCGGCATCTGGGGCACGCTCGTGCGCATGGTCGCGGACGATTTCGCGCGGCGTGCCGCCGAGCGCCGTTTGCGCCGGGCGTTGGAAGCGCGCGGTAGGCAGCATGGCCGCGTCGACAAGACCGCGATGCGCATGGTGCTGCGTCTGGCCAGGCAGGAAGTGAAGCTCGAGCAGCAAGTGCGGATGCTCGATGCCACGCACGCCATCTTCCGCTACTGGCATGTGCTTCATCGGCCGGTCGCAGTCGCCGCGCTCGTCGCCGTTCTCGTGCACGTGGTGGTCGTCGTCGCCCTGGGTGCCACCTGGTTGTGGTGAGGTGTGCGCTCGTGCTGACGCTCAAGATGCTCGACTCGAGGCGCCCGCGAGAATGTCTCAGGCAGGAGCGTGAATGAGACGCCTGATGGTGGTCGGGCTGGCCCTGTCGCTTGCCGCCCCTCGTGCCTCACTCCAGGGCCAACAGCCCACGCAGTCGCCGCACGGCGATCTGAAGCTGGGGTGCGCGACGTGCCACATCTCGAGTGGCTGGACACCCGTGCGCGTCTCCCGGACGTTCGACCACGCCAAGTTCCGCTTCGCGCTCACGGGGGCGCACAGCAGCACGACCTGCCGTGCCTGCCATGGCGCGCTGAATTTCAAAGGCGTGAGCACAAACTGCGTCTCCTGCCATGAGGACAAGCACCGCGGTGAGTTGGGGGCAAACTGCGCGCGCTGCCACACGACGCGCAGTTTTCTCGATCGCGAGGTGATGCTCAACGCCCATCGGCTGACGCGCTTCCCCCTGCAAGGCGGGCATCTGGGCCTGGATTGCTCGTCGTGCCATAAGGCCGGCGCCCAGGGATCGATGCAATTCGTGGGGACGCGGACCGAGTGCGTCGCGTGCCACCGAGCGGATTACAACACCGCCCCGAACCACGTCGCCGGCAATTTCCCCACTGGCTGTACGGGATGCCACAACCAGGTGGCGTGGAGCCGTGTCGCCGGCGTGGGAGGAGGCAGCCACCCCACCACTCCGATCGCTTTGACCGGTGTGCACGCGAACCAGCAGTGCGCCGATTGCCATCTCGCCGGCCAGACCTATGCGGCCGTGCGGCGAACGTGTGACGGCTGCCACCATACCGACTATGCCGGCGCCAAGGATCCGGACCACGTCGCTGCGGGATTCTCGATCAATTGCACCGACTGTCATGCGCTCGTGCCAGGGTGGATGGGAGCGACGTTCGCCAGCCATCCTACCACGCCCATCAATCCCAAACAGGGAGCCCACGGGGCGGTGACCTGCACGCAGTGTCATACCACGTCGCCCTACTCGAGTGTGGCCAAGACCTGCGATGGGTGCCACCACCCCGACTACGTCGCAACCACCAACCCGAACCATACAGCCGCCGGGTACTCGACCGACTGCGCGTCCTGCCACCAGGTGTTGGCTGGCTGGGCTGGGGCGAGCTTCAATCATCCGACGAGCCCGATCGCGCTCACGGGCGTTCACGGCAACAAGCAATGCGCCGACTGCCATCTGGCCGGCCAGGCGTATTCGGCGGTGAAACAGACCTGTGACGGCTGCCACCATGCGGACTATGCCGGCGCGAAGGACCCCGACCACGTGGCCGCGGGATTCTCGATCACGTGCACCAACTGTCATGCGCTCGTGGCCGGGTGGATGGGGGCGACATTTGCGAGCCATCCCACGACGCCCATCGATCCCAAGCAGGGAGCCCACGGCGCCGTGACCTGCGCGCAGTGTCATACCACGACGCCCTACTCGACGGTAGCGAAGACCTGCGACGGGTGCCACCACACCGACTACGCCGGAACGACGAACCCGAACCACACGACCGCCGGGTATTCGACCGACTGCGCGTCCTGTCACCAGGTGACGGCGGGGTGGGTGGGCGCGAGCTTCTCGCATCCAACGAGCCCGCTCGCGTTGACCGGGTCGCATGCGCTCCCGCCGCGCGCGTGCACGGATTGTCACACGACGAGCAACTACTCCAGCGTGCCGCGGACCTGCGACGGGTGCCATCACGCCACGTACATCGCGGTCACCGATCCGAACCACCTGGCGGTCGGCATGAGCGCGTTCGCCGCGACCAATTGCACCAACTGCCACTCGCCGACCAAGTCCAGCTGGAGCGGGCCGACGTGGACCCACAAGACCATCGTCAATCCGCAGCAGGTGCGGCTACCCCATCAAGGCGCGTCGTGCGCGGACTGCCATCAGACCGCGACCAACTACACGATCAAGAGTTGCGCGAAGTCTGGCTGTCACCGTCTCGCAACCGGGCCATAGCACTCGAATGGCCGGAGATCTGCGGTCGAGCGCTCTACGGTGGATCGTCTTGCTGGGCTTGTTGGCGCCGGCCGCAGCCGGGGCCCAGGAGCTTCCACCCGCGCGAACCGTCACCGTCGTTTACCTGACTCGCGACTGGCTGTTCATCAACGCGGGGTGGGGAGAGGGGCTGCGCCAGGGAAGCGAGGTCGAGGTCGTCCGGCGGGGGCGCACGGTCGCGGTTCTGCGCGTCGAGTCGGTCGGCGACCGCCGAGCGTCCTGTGTGATCGTGAGTCGGCAGCTTCCTTTGATGCTGGGCGATACCGTTCGCCTGCTGCCCGCCGCGCCCCAACCGCGGACGGCGATCGCATCGCCACTCCCGCGGCCCGATTCCACGCGTCCCGCGCGGATCGCCCCCGCCCCCGCTCCCGCCCCCGCCTCGGCGTCTGCGGTCCCAGTTCCCGCTCCCGCCCCCACGGCGCGGGAACAGGTCGCCCCTGCGCGCAGTGACGCAACGCCCGGGCGAACGACTGTGACGTTCGTGACCGGCGCGGAGATCTACGTCGGTGCGGGACGCCAGGAGGGCTTGACCGAAGGGGCATCGCTCTCGGTCATGCGGCGGGATTCGGTGGTGGCTACACTCCGGGTGAAGTTCCTCGCGTCGCACCAGTCCTCGTGCGAGGTGCAGCGCGGAGCGACTGCCATCGTGGTCGGAGACACGGTCCGCTTCGTTCCCGCTCCGCGCCCTCCCACGACAGCTCCGGGAACGGTCGCCACCGCGACCCCCCGGCGCCGGCCTCGCCGCCTAAGCGGGCCGGGGATCCACGGTCGCGTCGGGATGCGCTATCTCCGAGCCACGTCGGCGCTCAGCCGCGACTCGACCGGCATCGCCCCGGCTGGCACGGGCTTCGATCAGCCTTCGTTCGATCTGCGCATGAGTGGTCTGAGCATCGGAGGCACACCCATCGGGCTGACCCTGGATCTCCGGACGCGACGGACCGTGACTTCCGCGACCGGGCAGCCGAACCTCGTGGACGGACATACGCGTGTTTATCAAGCGGCAGTCTTCTGGGGAGCGCCAGGAGCCGGGTTCCGGACCGTTGCGGGGCGTCAGTATCTGACGGCGGTGACGTCCGTGAGCATGTTCGACGGCGGACTGATGGAGCTCAACGGCTCTCGTATCACGTTCGGCGTATTCGGCGGGCTCGAGCCAGACCCCGCCAGCCTCGGCTTCTCCGACGCCGTCCAGGACTACGGCGGCTATCTCCAGTTTCACAGCCGTCCGGCGGCCGTCGCCTCGTGGGCCATCACGACAGGCGCGGTCGGGTCGCTTCAGGCCAATCACGCCAATCGGGAGTTCGGCTTCATCCAGGTAAGCGTCAACACTCCGTCGTACGCCCTCTTCGCGCTGCAGGAAATCGATTACTACCCGCCCTGGAAAGTGCAGCTGGGAGAAAAGCCGCTCTCCTTCACGAGTCAGTACGCGACCGGTTGGTTCCGCGCGTCGCGTTGGCTCGCGTTCAACGCCTCCTATGACAATCGCCGCAGTGTGAGACTCTATCGAGACACGCAGAATCCCGAGACGGCGTTCGATGACGCCTACCGCCAGGGCTATGGCGCCGGCGTCCAACTTGCGAGTTACAAGGTTCGCCTGGGCGGAGACTGGCGGCGCAGCACCGGTGGGACGGCCGGTCGAGCCGATTCTTACACTGGCATCTTTGGACTTGACCCGGTCACGCCGCTCAAACTGGCGGCTTCGGCGCGAGCCACCTGGTATCAGAACCTGAACGACTCGACGTTGGCCAGCCCGATTGCCCAGCGGATCGCCGGTCGGCTCTATTCCTGGTGGATTGGGTGCGATCCGGTGGACCGGCTGCACTTCGACGTCAACGGCGGCACGAGGCGCGAGGACAATCCGAACACCACCACGATGCAGACCTCGACGTGGTACGGCGTCGCGGTGGACGTCAGCGTCGCGCGCGCGTGGTTCGTGTCGGTCTCCGGCCTGCGGCAGAAGGACCCCGCCAGCCCGGGCACCAACGTCACCACCCAGCTGTACAGTAGCGTCACGTGGCGATTCTAGACGCGGCCGGTCGCGAAGCGCACGGGTGAGGCGCGTCTTGCTGTTGTCCCTCGCCTGCCTCGGTGCGCCCGGATTGGTCCGTGCCCAGATATCGCCCGGACCGTTGTCACGCCCGCACGCCAAGATCGACGGCTCGCTGCAGTGTGTGAAGTGCCACCAGGGCGGGCGGGGCAGCAAGGAACAGATGACCGGTCTGTGTCTCAATTGTCACAAGGAAATCGCCTGGCTGGTCGAGCGGGCGCGAGGCCTGCACGGTTCCCCTGCGGTCACGGCCCAGCGTTGCTCCAGTTGCCATCCGGAGCATGCCGGATTGGACTTCGCGCTAGTCAGCTGGCAAGGCCAGGGCGGCTCCGTCGAGCGTTTTGAGCACGCGCGTGCGGGCTGGCGGCTCGAAGGGAGTCACGGCCGGCAGAAGTGCTCCGCCTGTCACAAGACCGCGTTTCGCGTCTCCCCGGTCATGCGCCTCTCGGAGCGGTCGCGGTCCGATCCCGGCTGGCTGGGATTGGAGCGGACCTGCACGACGTGTCACGAGGACGCTCATCGCGGCGCACTCGACAAGAACTGCCTCAAGTGTCACGACGTCGAGCACTGGAAACCCGCACCGCGCTTCGACCACGCGCGAACACAGTATCCTCTCACGGGTGCTCACGACACGGTGCAGTGCGCCGCCTGTCACGAGTCGCCCCGACTGCAGCTGGCGAGCGATGCGAGCGGCCATCGCGTTCCCCGTTTCAAGCCGCTCGAGCATCGTGAGTGCTCCGCTTGTCATACGGACGTGCATGGCGGCAAGTTGGGCGGCGCGTGCAGCCGCTGTCATCAGACGGCGTCGTTCAAGACGATGAATCGCGCGTCGTTCGATCACGACAAGACGCGCTATCCGCTGCGCGGCAAGCACGCCGAAGTGTCGTGCGAAAAGTGTCACGACTTCTCGAACGCGGCAGCCTCAGCCCGCAATCCGCCATTCGCGACCTGTAATGGCTGCCACGCGCCGGATCCCCACGCGGGAACCGCCACGCTGGCGGGACGCACCGTCGATTGCGCATCATGCCACACCGTCGCTGGTTGGCGGCCCAGCAGCTATACCGTGGCGCAGCACCGGGAGACGCGGTATCCGCTCGAAGGGCGACACCAGCAGGCGCGGTGCTCGGGGTGTCACGTGAGGACTCCCGGCCTCGCTGCGGTCGTCGCAATGCGTCCAGCGACCGACTGCGCCACCTGCCATGTGGACGCGCACGGCAAGAAGTACGCGCGCTGCACCGACTGTCACGACCTCCGCGGTTTCCGCCCGTCTACCATCGACGTTGCTGCACACTCGCACTATCGCTTCCCGCTCACCGGGGCACACGGCGCCGTCCTCTGCGCCCAGTGTCACGCGGAAATGCGTCACGCGCCCGTCGCGTCCACGCTCGTGGCGCTCGCCCGCTGGTCGGGGCCGGCGCTGCGGTTCGCGGCCCCCGCGGACGGCTGCGCCGGCTGCCACCAGAGCGTCCACGGCACGCAGTTCGCGGCGCGCGCGGACCGCGGAGCGTGCGAGAGCTGTCACGACATGGGTGCATTCCGCCCCGCGGGCCGGTTCGATCACAACCGCGACGCGGCTTTCTCGCTGAAAGGCGCCCACGCCAACGTGCCGTGCGCTCGCTGCCACCGCAGCGTCGCCGGCCCGAACGGCAAGCCACTTGTCGTCTACCGCCCTGTGCCAACGGCCTGTGAGGCCTGCCACAAATGAAAGCGATTCTCTCGTTGGCTGGAACGATGACGCTGCTCGCGGTCGCGTCCGCCGCCGCGCAGACCACCGCCGGCAACACGAAAAACCCGCATGGGCCCCTGCAGCAGCCCTGCGCGACGTGCCACGCACCCGAGGGGTGGGTGCCCGCGCGAATCAGCGCCGCGTTCGATCATGCGAAGACTGGTTTCGCGCTGACCGGATCGCACGCGCGCGTGACCTGCCGGTCCTGCCACGCCTCGCTCGATTTCCAGGGCACGCCCACCACGTGCTCCTCGTGTCACAGCGACGTCCACCGCGGCGAGCTCGGCGGCGCCTGCTCGCGCTGTCACACTACGCGCAGCTTTCTCGATCTGGCGCAGCAGATCCGGGCGCATCAGGAGACGCGCTTTCCTTTGACGGGGGCGCACGTCGCCGTGGACTGCGCACGCTGTCACACGCCCACGGCGCAGGGGCGCATGACGTTCGTGAATCGCTCCTCGGAGTGCGTCGAGTGCCATCGCGCCGAGTATGTGGCCACGAGCAATCCGGACCACCAGGCGGGCGGCCTCCCCACGAACTGCAACCAGTGCCACTCGACCGCGACCTGGTCGCACGCCCGGTTCAGTCACGCCGGGACCGGGTTTCCGTTGACCGGCGCGCATCAGACGCTCGCCTGCGCGCAGTGCCACGGCGATGGCGTGTATGCCGGAAAGAACACGCAGTGCGTCTCGTGCCACCAACAGGCGTACGACGCCACGACCAGTCCGAGCCACGTGGCCGCCTCGTTCCCGACGACATGTGAGGCCTGCCACACGACGTCAGGATGGACCGGCGCATCGTTGAACCACACCTGGTTCCGGCTGCCGCATCGGAACGCGACGTGCAGTGACTGCCACACACAGCCCTCGTCTTATGCGGTCTTCGTCTGCACAGTCTGCCACACGCGGGGCGAGACCGATCCGCACCATCGGGAAGTCAGCGGCTACGTGTGGAACAGCACGAATTGCTACGGATGCCATCGCCGATGAGCGGTTGGAACTGGACCGGCGCATTGGCGTGCCTCGCGGTCCTCGCCGCGCCGATGCGCGCCCAGGATTCCAGCGGGACCCGCACGGCCAGGATCACGTACCTCACGAGTGTCTCGGCGTACATCGATGCCGGACGAGAAGCCGGCCTGCGCGAAGGGGCGCTCGTTCAGGTAATCAGAAGCGGAGCGGTTTTCGCTACGCTGAAAGTCACGTTCCTCGCGTCACGTCAAGCATCGTGTGACATCGTGACTGCGTCGGGCGCGCTCACCGTCGGGGACTCCGTACGGTTCACCGCACCCCCGCCCGATCGCGATTCGACAGTCGCGGCGCGACCTGCCGGCGCCACCATCATCCCCACGGCTCGTGCCACCACCCTCGGCGTGGCGCCCCTGCGCGGCCGCGTCGGGGTGCATTATCTGGTGGTGGCGCAGGATGGCGGCGGTGGTGGGTTCACACAGCCCTCGCTCGACCTCCGCCTCGATGGACGTCCAATCGGCGGCAGCCCGTTCGAGGTGGCGGTGGACATCCGCGCTCGGCGCACCGCGAGCACGATCGCCGGTGCTACCGTCGTCGACGGGCGCGCCCGCGCGTATCAGCTGGCCATGGTCTGGAACCCTGTCGGATCCGCCGCGCGGGTGACCTTGGGACGCCAGCTCGCGCCTCGTCTTCCCGCGATCGGCCTATTCGACGGCATGCTCGCCGAGGTGAACAAGCCGCACTGGAGCGCCGGCGTGTTTGGCGGCACCCAGCCGGAACCGCTCGAGCTCGGATTCTCCACCGACATCGTCGAAGTGGGGAGCTACGTGCAGCGGCGCGGTCAGCCGGGACAACGCGCGCAGTGGTCGGCCACCCTCGGCGTGAGCGGATCCTACCAGCAGGGACACGCGAAACGCGAGTACGCCTTTCTCCTGTGGTTTTACTCGAGCCGCAATCTGACCACGTTCATATCCCAAGAGATCGACTATTCCCGTCCCTGGAAACGACCGGCGGGGATGGACGCGGTTT
>JBLNGI010000198.1:0-66420 GCA_050264615.1 Gemmatimonadota bacterium | reverse complement strand
GCTACGTGGCGCGACACAATGAAAACCGTGGGGCGCCTGTCCCCCGTCCAGTTGTGGGTGGGGCTGAAGGCCAGGACCAATCCCAGCGTCTCGCGGCCGGCCCGCTCGCGGTCCTGGGCCTTGTCCAGCCTGTTCTTCGAGCTCGTAAACGTGACTCCCAGGTTGAACTGCCGCCCGTAGCCCCCGCCACCGCCGTACTGACTCCCCGCCATGCCGCGCGGGTCGCGCGTGGCTCCCTGGTACTGGCGAAAGTTGGCCGAGTTCTGCTGCGGCCCCTGCGTCGTATCCGGTGGCGGTGCCGGCACGGATCGCGGCCGCAACCCCAACAGCCGGCTCAATCCCGCGATCGTCGCCGGGGTGATCTGGAACGAGGCGTTCACGCTCTGCAGGAACGGGTCGAACTTGGCGGTGTCGGTCCCGACCTGCCCGCGCCACAGATCGTGCACGATGCCCAGCTGGAACCCCGGCAGCAGGTCCGAGAGGAACGTGTTGCTCAGCGTCGGCGTCTGCCAGCCTGTCAGGCTGTCGATCTTGGCCTGCTCGAAGTTGTAACTGATCGCGCTCGTGTTGATGCTGAGCAGCTTGATCTTGCGCGGCTCGCGTTCGCCTGCAGTGTCCCCAGCCGCCGGCTTCAGCTTGGCTTCGAAGTTCTGCGATAACCCGATGCTGATCGTCTGCTGCGGATCGCTATGGGCATTGAGCGATCTCCCGCTGGGATCGATCGCGTGGGCGAACGCCGAGTCGACCCGCGCGCCGGGTGCGTACTGATAACTGATGATGGGCGAGATCGAGTGTCGGATGCGCGACAGTGGTCCAAAGCCGGGGAAGAACCCGAAGAACGTCGGTGAGGCGCCCAGGTTGAACGCGAGACGTTTACCCTGCTGGATGAAATCGCCCCCGGTGAACGGATTGCGGATCATGAAGGGCCCGGCGCTCGTCTTGTTCACGATCGCCACACCCGGCTGAATCTTCCACGTTCCTGTGAATAGCGGCGGCAGATTGATGCCTGTCTCCCAGTTCACTCGCGTCTCATAGAAACTCGAGAACGTGACGTTATGGCTGGCGCCGGTGCTGTCGACGATGGTGAAATCCCGCCGGGCGTTGGCATTCCCATCCTGAATCGTGATGCTGTTGGGCCAGCTCCACCGGCCGATGCGAAACGGCGTTTGCAGCGAAATGTTCGTGATGCGACTGCCGAAGTGCAATTGCAGCGTATCGACGCCCGAGTCGCCGGGAACCAGCAGCGGGGCGGGCCCGAGGTTGTTGAAGCTTTGCGAGTTTGTGTACGTGAAGCCGGGCGACCAGGTGAGCCACGGTGCGAGCGTGACGGTCGTTGGGGTCAAGGTAATGACAGGGAACTGCTGGTCGGTGAAGTTCGACGACAAATCCTGACGCCGGCTGAAGCCGATGTTCAACGTCGCCCACGAGAACCGCTTATTGAACGACGCGGTCGAGCCGACCGTCGACGTCACCTCATAGGGGTCGATGGAATTGCGCTGGACCACCCGTCCGTTCGTCATGTAGTCGATGCTGGCGTTGAAGTCGGTGCTCGCATTGAAGCGCTGGGAGTGGCTCCAGGCGATGCGGCTGTTGGTGGCCGGCTGATCGAGCTGCTTGGTTTGGGTGTAGCTCAGCCGTCCGGTGATGAACCGGTCGATCCAGCGATACTGCGCCTGGGCGTGCAGCGAGGCGCTGCGCCCGGCGAACCAGTCGGCGCTGACCAGGGCGTCCACGTAATCATTGACCGCGAAGTAGTAGCCGAAGTCGGTGATGTGCCGCGAATACGTGCGCGTGGGCCGCACGATGTCGTTCAGGCCGAAGCGCGGAAACAGGATGCCGCTGCGGCGGCCGCCCCGGATATCCTGAAAGATGAACGGCAGCCAAAAGATCGGGACGTCTCGCACGTACAGCACCGCGGGCCGAGCCACCATGGTGCTCTTGTTGATCCATTTCACCTGTGCCGCGGCGAAGTGATAGTCGGGCACCGGCTGCGGATCGGAGGTGAACTCGGCCTCGTGGACATAGACGCGACGATTTCCCGAGTCCGCGGCGATGTCGCCGCGCACGTACCACTTGGCTCCGCCCTGCTGGAAATCGGTCAGCGCGTCGCGCACGGTTCCGCGGCGCTCGCACGTGTCGTAGCGCATCCCATCCCCGACCAGCACGGTGCCCTGGTCGAACAAATGCGGGTCGCCCACCGCATCGAGCCGGCAGCTCGCTTCGTGGTAGCGAATGGAGTCGGCCTCCAGCTGGGTGCCCTCGCGCTCCACAAATGCCTCACGGCGCAGAAAGATCGTCTGGCTGTCGCCCTCGACGACCAGCGTTTCCGCGACATAGCGCGTGACGCGAAAGCCCTCAAGCTTGAGCAGCGAGTCGATGATGCGGTCTGCGGTGGGAAACGTGCGGGTCGGTGCGGTGGGCAGTCCCAAGCGTCGAGCGGTCGCGGTATCGACGGTCTGGCCGCCCCCCCCCCCCCGTCCCGCCAGTGTGTCGCGCTGAACGGGACGCTGTCCGGGTGGAGGCGTCGGCGGCGGCGGTGGATTCTGCGCCTGGAGTGACCCCATCCCCCCCATCCCCAACACGAGCAGCACGACCGCGGCCGCCGCGATCCGGCGTGCGCGCCGCCGGCTCGCGACCCAGGCGCACCAGATGCTGACCTCATACAGGAGCAGCAGCGGCCCGAGCATGAGCAGCATCGAGACCGCGTCCGGGGGCGTGAGCAGCGCCGCGAGAAATGCGGCGATCACGATGGCATAGCGCCGCTGGCGGCCGAGAAACTGCGGCGTGACGATCCCGAGCGCGGCCAGGATCGTCACGACCAGCGGCAGCTCGGCGACCAGGCCGCAGCCGATCACGAACGGGACCGCCATGCCGAAATAGCGATCGATCGTGATCATCGCGGTCAGATCGGTGCGTTGAAAGTTCAGCAAGACCTTGAGCGCAGCGGGCAACAGCCACTCATAACAGGCGATCGCACCGCCGAGGAACAGCACGACCCCCACCGCCAGTGCCGGCAGGATCAGCTTCTTCTCGCGTTCGTACAGCGCCGGCGCGAGGAACGCCCAGATCTGGTAGATGACGACTGGTGAGGCGAGCAGGCAGCCGAGCGCGAACGCCACCTTGAGCGTGAGCATGAACGGCTCGGCGGGACTTGTGAAGATGAGGCGCCCGCCGGGCAGGTAGGGGGCGATCGGGCGCTTCAGGATCTCGATGAGGTCGATGCGGTCGAGCAGCAACCAACCCACAATCGTGCCGACGACCAGCGCGAGCAAACTCCACAGGATGCGCCAGCGCAGCTCCTCGAGATGATCGAGGAACGGCATCTCACCGCGTGGTGGCATCGTCGGCGGTACGACTGGATCTCCCCGGCTAGGGCCGGAGGCGTTGCTGATTCTGCCGCGCGAGATCGGCCTCGGGTGAGCGCGGGTAGCCGGCGATCACGCGAGAGTAGTAGTTCCGCGCTGCGGTGCGGTCACCCCGCTGCTCGGCGAGACGGCCGAGCTTGTACAGCGCGGAGGGGGCGCGCGAGGAATTGGGATAGGCCTTCACAAGTTGATCGTACACCGCGGCCGCCGAATCGGACGCGGACTGCTCGAAGCTCTCACCCACGTAGTACAGCGCATCAGGAGCCCGCTCGTCGGTGGGGTACACCCGCAGGAATTCGCGGAAGCCGAGGCGGGCCGTGGCGGTGCTGCCGCGCCGGTACTGCTGCAACGAGGCATCGTACATCTGGTCGGGCCCGGGGCCGGCCGGGTTCCCGGAGGGTCCCACGGGGACCGCATGGGGGTCCGGCTGCTGCGACCGGGTTTCCAACCGAGACCGCAGCTCGGTCAGACGCTGCTGGCTCTGACCGGTCAATTCCTGCACCGACACGAGCTGCTGCTGGACGGAGATGAGCTCCGTGCGCAAGTCGCCGCGCAGCTGGACGAGATACGCCTGCTGGGTGGCCAAGGCCTGCTGCAGCAGGCGAACGGCGGCCAGGACCGTGTCCTGTTCCGCCGCCCGTGCCGTGTCACTCTTGGCGAGCTGCGCCTGCAGCGTCTGCACCTGGAGCTCGACCTTCCGGACGTCGCCTTTGAGGGCGCAACCGGCGGTGAGCCCCAGGCTCAGCAGCAGCGCGTTACGACGGGCGGCGGAGATTATCACCACCGGCCGTCACTTCGAACTCGGCCCGGCGGTTCTGCGACCAGGCGCCCTCATCGTGCCCGTCCACCAGCGGCCGCTCCTCGCCCCACGACTGGGTCTCGATGCGGCTGGCATCGATGCCGTGGCTCACGAGATACTGCTTGGCCGCCTGCGCCCGCCGGTTGCCGAGCGCCAGGTTGTACTCGTCCGAGCCGCGCTCGTCGCAGTGCCCGCCGACGCGGATCCGCAGATCGGGATTGGCCTGGAGGATCGCGACCTTCTGATCCAGCGCGCCCATGTCGTCGGGACGGATGTTCGACTTGTCGTAGTCGAAGTGAATCATCGACGCCAGCATGTTGCGGACTTCTTCCGCGGAGCGGCTCAGCGCCGCAAGCGAATCCGCTTCCCGCTGCCGCGCGATCCGTTCCGCTTCCTCGCGCGCCAGGCGGTCGGCTTCAGCCTGTGCCGCGGCGATGGAATCGCGCACCCGCTGGTTCTCGGCCGCGGTGTCGACCGCTGGCGCCGTTTGCTCCGGGGCGGCTTTCTTGCCGCACGCGCTCATGACGGTCGCGACGCTCAAGCCGAGCATGAGGAGCAACGATACCGATTTCATCCGAACTCTCCCGATCATGGGGTGGTTGAAGTAGCCTCCGAAAGCCGTGGAGACCAGGCCGGCAAACGCGCACCGCTCTGCTGCAGCAGCGGCCGGATTCGGCCGGTGTCAAGATCGATAATCCACAACTGACGGTAGCCCGAGCGGTCGGACACGAAGGCGAGATGACGGCTGTCGGGGGCCCAGGTCGGATCCTCGTTACGCCCCACCGAGGTGAGCTGCCGGACGGTCCGCGTCCGCACATCCAGCACGAACACCTGTAGTGTGCCCGCCACATCCCGGTGAAACGCCACCGACTGCCCGTCGGGCGACCACTCCGGCGCATTCGACGACCCGGTCACGCCGTAATCGAATGGGGCGAACAACTGCTGGTCCGTTCCATCCGCCGCCATCACATAGATCTGCGGCAGACCCGGGCGCGTCGAGACAAAGGCAATGCGCTGCCCGTCAGGGCTGAACGTCGGGGACAAGTTGTCTGAAAAGCGCCCCACGGTCAAGCGGCGTAAACAACAGTTGCTCCTGATGTTAATCGAGTACAGATCGGTGCCTTCCTCCGTGGCGCGACTGAACGCCATCGTCTGCTGATCCGGCGAAAACGCGGGGGTGAAGTCGAGGGCCGTTCCGGTCGTCGAGACCGGGATGCGCTTGCCGGTCGCCATATCCTGCAGATAGAGCCAACCTTTTCCCGCTTGGAATTCCATGTACGCGAAGTGCCGGCCGTCGGCGGCCCACGCCGGCGACATGGCCTGCCGGTTGGTCGAGGACACGAGCTTCTGCTCGGCGCCGTCCTGGTCGATCTGATACACCTTTCCCTCCCGGACGAATAACACCCGCGTCGCCCCGATGCCGGCGATGCCGAGCGCGGCCTGGACGACCTGGTCGCCCAGGCGATGCACTGCCTGCCGGTAATCGGCACTCGTGGGGGGCGGCAAGGCGGCGCGGAGCGTACGCCGGACGTCCGCAGCGCCGACGTCGTGCAGCGTCGCGAGCGTGGTGTCGCCGGTGCGCGTAACGTCGAGCGCGAAATCGGCGCCCAGGGCTTGATACAGCGGATAGTTGAGTCCTCCGGGATTCGCGGGCGCGGCGCGCGAGGTTCCCGCCGAGGAGGAGCGTCGCGACGCCGGGGGCGGGTTCCGCGTCGGCGAGGACGATGTCGCGAAGCGGATCGAGTCGCCGCCGGGCAGGGTGATGATTTCGAAGCGGTCGCTGTAGTCGAGATCGCGCGTAATCATCGCGCGGACGGAATCGAGTCCCGTGCCGCCACCGCTCCGGGGCAGCATCACGAGGCCGGGCCGCACGCCAGGACGGTAGACGATGCCGATGCGGACGCCGCGATCGATGGCCGAGGTGTCCTGAGCGGCGGCCGGACGGCCCGACGGCCCGACGGCCAGCAACAACACCGCGACAATTCCGGCCGTCCGGCCGTCCGGCCGTCGGGCCGTCATTGCCGTTGCCCGGAAAAATAGAAACGCACAAACAGCACGTCCGCGGTCCACCCGTCCGGGAGCATGCCAAACGCTTTGAACCGGCCGGCCTCCTCGACGGCCCCCTGCGCCTCGAGGTCAAACGTGAAATTGCCCGAGCGCCGGATGAACTGCAGATCCGTCACCGAGCCGTCGCGATGCACGAAGAACGACACTTCCGCCTCGAGCGGGGTGCTCTGGCCGGGGCGCTGCCAGCGGCGCAACACCTGCGACACGATGTTCTGCAGATACTCCGGGAACGGAAATGCGATTCCTTCGGTGCTCACGGTGGCGATGTCGTTCCCGGTCGAGGGCCGTTCTCCCGGCAGCGGCTGCGTGGTCGGCGTGGTGCGCGGCGCGGCTTCCCGCTTGGTCTGATCGCGCGTCGGTGGTGGCGTGGCCCGTGAGACGGTGCTGCGCGGCGCCTTCGTAGCGGCGGGCGCCGGCTTTTCCTCCGCCGGACGCTCGAGCGCCTCGGGGGCCTTGCGCTGCTCGAGATCGGCAGCCGGCGCCGCGATCAGCCGGACGGTGTAGGTCGGGGGCAGTTTCCGATGCGCCGATGGCGACGAGAACAGCAACAGGCCCACCACGCTGTGTACAAACAGCGTACCAGTGAGTGCCATCCCTACCGGGGCCGGGGTGCGGCCGTGTCGTCTCATCGGTCGATAGACTCCGGTTCGGCTACGAGTCCGACATCCTGTACGCCGGCCCCCCGAATCACCGCCAGCACCTGAACGACCCGGGCGTAGGGGACGCGGCCATCGGCACGCAGATACACCCCCGTGGGCCGTTTCGTTCGCACAAACGCGGGAAATGTGGCCCGGAAATCCTCATAGGAGAGCGCCGCCTGATCCAGATAGATCCGGCCGTCGCTGTCCACGGTCACCACCAGCCCTTCTTTGGGCTCGATCGCGCGCACCTGGGCGCGCGGCAGACGCACGTCCACCCCGCCCTGCATGATCGGGGCGGTGATCATGAAGATGATGAGCAGCACGAACGCGACGTCCACCAGCGAGGTCACGTTGATGTCGGCATTGAGGGGCAGCTCCCCGTGGCCCCGCAAGCCCCCGCCGCCGCCCAGGAGCCCGGCCATCAGATCCGCCCTTCCCGCGCGAGCGTCCCGACGATCTCCTGCGCGAATCCTTCGAGCTCACCGGCGAACAGACCGAGCCGGTTCACGTACAGGTTGTAGGACATCACCGCGGGGACCGCGACCGCCAGCCCGGCGACCGTGGTCACCAGCGCCTCGGCGACGCCCGGCGCGACGGCAGCGATGTTACCCGAGCCGCCCACCGCGATGCCGATGAACGCATCCATCACGCCGAGGACCGTACCCAGCAATCCCAGGAGTGGGCTCACCGAGCCGAACGTGGCGAGCCACGGAATGAACCGGGCAGCCAGATCACGCTCCGCCGCGACTTCTTTGGCGAGGATCATGCGCAGCGCTTCGAGCTGGGTGGTCGTCAGCGTCGTCGACGCGGCGGGCGCGGCAGCGGTAGTCGCCACCGCCCCGCCCTTCAGCGCGCCGGGCTTCAGCTCGGTGAAGAAGTGCACCGCTTCCCGGAGCAGGCGATTGTAGGGCGACGCCGGCAGCCGCATCGCGGCGTGATACGCATCGTCGAGCCGCGGCGCTTTCTCGACTTCTGTCATGAAGCGATCGCCGAGCTGCCGCATGCGCCGGAACTGCCACCATTTGAGAACGATCAGGTACCAGGACACCACGGAGAAGATGACGAGCACGGCCAGCACGAATTGCGTTTCGCGACTGGATGTGAGCACCAACTCCCACGGCGTTGTGGGAATCGCTCCGCGCACCTGTAGCAGAAAGCCCACCTAACCTCCCCCGGCTCGATAGCCGTTCGGGTGCGCCTGATGCCAGCGCCAGGCGCTCTGGATGATCTCCTCGAGACTCGAGCGCGTGGCCTGCCAGCCCAGGGCGTCACGCGCCCGGTTCACCGCGGCCACGAGTGCGGGCGGATCACCCGGACGGCGCGGCCGCTCCGTCGCCGGCACCGGTTTGCCGGTCACGCGGCGTGCCGCCTCGATGACCTCGCGCACCGAACGGCCCGTACCCGTTCCCAGGTTCAGCGCGACGGGCCTGCGCGCATCCACGTTGACGTTCAGCGCGCGCACGTGCGCATCCGCGATATCAGCCACATGCACATAGTCGCGCACGGCGGTGCCGTCGGGCGTCTGATAGTCGGTCCCAAACACATCGACCGCCGCCCGTTTGCCCGCCGCCGCCGCGAGCACATTCGGAATCAGGTGCGTCTCGGGATTGTGATCTTCCCCGCGTTGTTCGGTCGCGCCGGACGCATTGAAGTAGCGCAGACTCACGACCTCGATCCCGTGCGCCGGCGCAAACTCCGCGAGCAGTCGTTCGAAATCCCGTTTGGTCTCGCCGTATGGGTTCACCGGCGCCTGCGGCGAATCCTCCGTAATCGGGATCCTGGCGGGATGGCCATAGACCGCGCACGATGACGAGAAGACAAAGCGGCGGATCTTGGCGCGTCCAGCTGCCTCCAAGAGTACACGGGCGGCGGTGACATTGTTGGTCACGTACTTCTGAGGCTGCGCAACTGATTCCGCCACAAGGGCAAAGGCCGCCATGTGGATAATCGCGCCAATGGCCTCGCGCTCCAGGATCGCCTCGATCAGCTCACGATTACCTACCCCGCCCTGAATGAATCCGGCTCGCCGAGCGACGGCGGCCCGATGGCCGGTGCTGAGGTCGTCGAGCACCACCACTCCCACCCCGAGCCCCAGAAGCTGGTCGACGATGACACTGCCGATGTACCCTGCGCCGCCCGTCACCAGAACTCGACCGCTCACTCGGGAGGCTCCATTCCGAACAGCCGACGCAGCGCATCCAGCAGGCCGTAGCCCCGCCCTTCCTCGGCGGCGGCTTTCAGCACGAGTGTGGGTTGGTGCAGGAACTTGTTCATGAGGGATTGGCTGAACTGCTCCACCCGCGCGCGGTCCTCGGGACCCAGCGCCCCAAGCTGTCGCAGCGCGCGCTCGAGCTCCGCGGCGCGAAGTTGATCCATACGGCTGCGCAGCTCCTTGATGGTGGGAACGACGGCGAGGCCCCCGTACCAGGCCCAGAACAGATCGGTCTCCTCCTCGACGATGCGCTCGGCGGCGGGGATCTCGTCCCGGCGACGGGCGGTGGCCTGCGCCGCTACCTTCTGCAGGTCATCCACATCATACAGAAACACGTTTTCGATTTGCGCGATCGCGGGATCGACGTCGCGCGGCACCGCGAGATCCAGAATGCACAGCGGGCGGCCGCGACGTTGCGCGATCACCGGGCCGACGCGCTCCCAGGTGACCACGGCGTGCGGCGCCGCAGTCGAGCACAGCGCGATGTCGGTCGTTGCAAAGTGGGCCCAGGCCTCCTCCAGCGACACCGCGCGCCCACCCAAGCGCTCGGCGATCGCCCGCGCGCGCTCTTGCGTGCGATTGGCGACGAGCGTGATTTGCGCGCCCTGGTCGCTCAGGCACGTGGCGGCGAGCTCCGCCATGTCGCCCGCGCCGAGAATCAGCGCCTGCCGGCCGGCGAGATCGCCGAAGATCTTGCCAGCGAGCTGGGCGGCGGCGGACGCCGCGGATGCCGTCCCCATGCCCAACCCGGTCTCGGTGCGCACGCGCGAGCCGACATGCAGGGCTGTTTGAAACAGCCGGTGCAGCACAGGGCCGGCTTGCGCGCGTGACGCTTCCCACGCGTCGCGCACCTGCCCCTGAATCTGTGACTCGCCGAGGATCATCGAGTCGAGGCCGGCGGAAACCCGGTACAGATGGCGCACCGCGTCGCGATCGCGCGCGATGTACCCGTACTCGCGTACCCCCGCGGTTGGCGTTGGGTCGAGCCGCTCGCCCAGCAGGGACCAGACCGTCTCGAGCGCGGGCTCGTCGTCGGTCACCAGATAGAACTCGGTACGGTTGCACGTGGAGAGCAACACGCCGCCGCTTGCGCCCGCTGCGATGACGCGGGCGAGCGCGCCCGGTACCTCGTGCGCACCGTGTGCAAACCGTTCCCGCACCTCGAGCGGGGCGGTCCGATGATTGACCCCCAGGACTTTGATGCTCATGGCCGCGGGATCCGTCACAGGAACCGTTCGGCGCCGGGCTGTACGAGCTTCAGCGCGACGTAGACCAGGAGCACCGCGGAGAACCCGGCGATGCTCGCGAGCGCCGCGCGCCGGCCGCCCCAGTGGCGCACCACGCGGACCCAGACGGCCCAGCCCAGCACCACCCAGGTGAAGAGGCCCCACACCAGCTGTGCTTTGGCGACGTGCAGCCCGGCGCCGCCGGAGAATCGCGCGCCGTACCCGACCGCCAGCAGCAGGCCGAGGGTCAACGCCGGAAATCCGGCGACGAGCGCGATGCGATTGAGCTGGTCGAGTCGCTCGAGCGGCGGGAACAGCAGGAACACCTGACCAAAGTGACGCGCCTTGAGCTCGCGGAACTGGAGCAGATAGAGCGCCGCGGCGATGAACGCGAGCGCCAGCAGGGCGAGTCCCAGCACGCTGAGCGCGACATGCAGAATCAACCACGCGCCACGGCCGGGGGGGGGGACGATCTCGGTTCCGGTGCTCAGCCCGCTCAGTACCGCCAGCCCGACGAGCCCCGTCGCCAGCGGCGCCGCGAAGAATGAGACGGCCGAGCCGCGCAGCAAGCGCTCGCTGGCGAGCTGCAGGAGGACGAGACAGAACGCCAGCATCGACAACGCCGGACCGAGGCCGACGAGCGTGAGCTGGGAGAGGGCGACGACGTGCGCCGCCGCACCGGCGCACGGGAACGCGATGGCGAGCGCACGCGGTGTGCTGCGGAATCCCACGAACGGAGCCAACGCGAGGGTCGTCGCGAGTGCGTAAAGCGCCAGGGCAACAAGATGGAGCGTGACGATCACGGCAGATACCGGCCGGGCCCGCCCAGGCAGGCCCGGCCGCCTTTTAGGAAGGCATCTTCTTGATCAAGCGTACCGGCAGGTCTCGATCGAGTCCAGGATGCATGATCTGTAGCAACAGGCCAGTGGCGGAGCGCTCGCGCGTGTGAACGATCATCAGCACCGCACGCACTTCCTCAGACGGCGTGCCGATGGCGCCTTCCGCCGGCTTGTAGGCCTCGAACACGTCGCCCGGCGTGACGCCGTCGCGCCGACCCCGGTCGATGAAGAAATACTGTTGCGCACCCGCGATCACCCTGGCATCCCGCGGCGCGATCAGCTTGCCGCTGAGTCCCTGTGCCACGGGGACGGGCCGCACCTGACCTGGATCGCGGAACGGCTCGAGCGGCATCGCCAGCTCGCCGTCATGGACCAGACCGAACTGCGACACGACTTCCGCGAGCACCTGCTGCTCCTCGATCGACGTCACGCGCGCGATGCCGGTGGGCACGATCACCTCGCCCCAGCGTCCAAACTCGATCGGGCGATCGATGCGCACGAGCAGCAGCGAGTCGCCGACGTGGTAAGACGCGTTGCGCGGCGGCCGGACAGAGATTTCCTGGAACATCTGCGCGGAAGACGTCTGCGACAGCCGGTGAATGGCGGACGTCGCCGTCGCGCCGAGCACACGGCCCCACGGCAGCTGCTCGGATTCCGTCAGGAATCCGGCGGCGTAGAACTCGCCGGGACGCAGCGGACGATACGGCTGGTTGGTGTAGGCCCGCAGCACGTCCTGGACGATCTGCCGATTCGTGCGGCGCCGGTCGAAAATCGTCTCGTTCGATTCCGTAATCGACGGCGGCGGCTGCTCGACGATGAGCCCGGCCGTGTCGGCGGGAATGGTGTCGATCGGCGCCATGTTGGTGTCGAGCGGCACGATGGCGACAACGGTGTCGGCGGCCAGCGCCGTGGTGTCCTGCACCCTCGCAACGGTGTCACCACTCTGCGCCACGACCGACATCGCCGCGAGATTCAGCACCTCGCCCGGGTATATCCAATGCGGGTCTTCAACGATGGCGGTATTGAGGCGGTAGATCTCGGGCCACAGCAGGGGATCGTTGAAATACATCTGCGAGATGGACCACAGGGTCTCACCGCGCACGACGGTGTGTGAGGTAGGTACCTGCCCCTGAAAAGCGGCGACGGCCTGCGTGTCCTGAGGGAACTGCGTCGTATCTTGCACGACCTGCGTGGTGTCCTGCGCCGGCAGGACACGCCATGACAACGTCGCCGCCAGGGCTAAGACTGCAACGCGGCTAGAACGGGAGATCGTCGTCCTCCTCATCCAGCGCCTCCGGGAACGCGTCGAGCGATTCGGGGGCCCCCTTCCCGCCGGCTTCCGCACCTGCCCCGGCTGCTGCGGCCCCTCGTGCTGCCCCCGCTCCAACCGGAGCGGCTCCGCCTCTCGAGCCCAGCATGATCAGCTCGCGCGCGATGATCTCGGTGACGTAGCGCGTCTGCTTGTTATTGTCTTCCCAGGTCCGGTACTCGATCCGGCCTTCGATGTAGACCTTGTCGCCTTTCTTCAGGTACTTCTCGCACACATCGGCCAGGCCCGATCCGCCCTTGTTGTTCCAGCAGATAACTCGATGCCAATCCGTCTTTTCCTGCTTTTCCCCGCCGCTCCCCGTCCACTGCCGGCTCGTCGCCACGGACAGGGTGGCCACCCGGGAACCGCTATTCGTGCTGCGCACCTCGGGATCGGCACCCAAGTTCCCGATCAGAATGACTTTATTGAGACTGCGGCTCACACAACCTCCAGCAATTATGCGGGTTTGGGTCCAAGGGTGCCCAACACTATATAAATCGCAAGTCGTTCTGTCAATCAAAGATACGCCACTTGTACCGAAGTTATGCATCAACTCTGAGCACGATCGCGTCCTCCACCGGGCGGCGGTAATACGCCTTGCGGCGGCCGACGTCCTTGAACCCGAACGCCGCGTACAGGGCCCGGGCGGCGGCATTCGACTCCCGGACCTCCAGATAGACCTGCCGGACACCGCGCTCCGACAGGGCAGCGATGATCGCCTCCACCAGGGCACGTCCCAACCCGCGACGGCGCCCTCCCTCCGCCACCGCGAGGTTGAGGATCTCTCCCTCATCCGCGGCGTCGAGCGCCACGACGTATCCGGCGATTTGGGCGTGCTCTTCGGCGACCAGGAACAGCGCGAACGACACGCAGTCGCGGAAGTCCTGCGTCGACCACGGATCGGCAAAGACGCGTTGCTCGATCGCGTGAACCGCGGGGACGTCGGTGAGCTCAGCGGGGCGAATTCGGAAGCGGTCGGCCATGGCGCGCCTCCCATTTCACCTGCGCTTCGGCGGGCCGACCATACACCGGCTCGGCCAGTGGATCGTCGAGTGGCCGGCGCGCCGCAACATCGTCCGCGAGCACCAGCAGCGACCGGGCGATCGTCGGCACAGCGTCCAATAGAACTGGCGGCTTTCCCGTCCAGGTCTCGACTGCGGCCCGGTAGCGCTCCGCCCCATCGCCCACGGCCAGCGCGGGTCGCGTGGGACTCACGCGCGCCAGCTCGGCGATCGTGAACAGACCGGGCCCCAGAACCGCCTCGATCCGGCCGGGATGAATCGTATAAATCGCGCCGAACACCTGGCCGCGCAGGGCATCGTAGCAAGCGGCGATCGCCCGGGACTCCCGCTCGAGCTCAGAGGCCGCATGGGCGGCACCGAGCAATGAGGGGACCGCAACCAGGGGAAGCTCGCGCTCGTGCGCGAGGCCCTTCGCCGCGGCCCAGCCGATCCGCAATCCCGTGAAACTTCCCGGCCCGTCGCCGACGACGATCTCGGTCACGTCTTGGAGTGTCACGCCCGAGTCGGCGAGCACCTGCTGAATCAATACAAGGAGCTGGGCCGCGTGCTGGCGCGCGCCGCGCATTGACCGCGCTGCGACTGGGGAACGCCCCGGCCTCCCCACGGCGACGCTCGCGATGTCCGTCGCCGTGTCGATGGCGAGCCTCATACGCCGGGAGTTTCCTCGACGATACGGCGCGCTGGATCATCGTCGTACGAGAGCCGGAAATGTCGATCGAGCGGTGGCGCCCACGGGCCCGCGCGCGCCGGCCATTCGATCAGGACGATCGCACGCTCGCGCATCATGTCGTCGAAGCCGAGGTCACGGGCTTCGTCGGGATGACGGAGCCGGTAGCAATCGACGTGATAGACCGCCGTCGGTCCGGCGTCGTAGTGATGGACCAGCGCGTAGGTGGGGCTCGTGGCACGCGCCTGGGCACGCAGGCCCCGGCAGATTGCCTGAACCAGGGTGGTCTTCCCTGTCCCCAGCTCTCCCGACAGCCCGATTACGGCAGGGGCGCGGAGCTCGGCGCCGAGCTCCTCACCGAACCGGTTGAGCTCGTTCGCGGACAGACGCATCGGCCTTGAGCTCGAGGAGCTGGTCGCGCAGCACGGCCGCGAGCTCGAAGTCGAGCTCTTCGGCGGCCGTCTGCATCTGCTGCTCCAGCATGCGGATCAGGGTCTCACGCTCGCCGGCGTCAGCAGGGCGCTTCACGGCGGACGTGCCGGGCTTTGTCATACGGGCGTCAGCGACGCGCGTCACGAACCGGATATCACCGACCGATTTCACGATGGAGCGCGGCGTGATGTTGTGCTCCTGGTTGTGGGCGAGTTGCGCCGCGCGGCGGCGGGTCATCTCGTTCAGCGCGCGCTCCATTGAACCCGTCACACGATCGGCGTACAGAATGGCCCTCCCGCTCAAATGGCGGGCCGCACGCCCAACGGTCTGGATCAGCGAGCGGTCGGAGCGCAGGAACCCTTCCTGATCTGCATCGAGCACGGCCACCAGCGAGACCTCGGGCAGGTCGAGTCCTTCCCGCAGGAGGTTGATCCCCACCAGCACGTCGAATTCCCCGAGCCGCAGGCCGCGAATGATCTCGACGCGCTCGATCGCGTCGATCTCCGAGTGGAGATAGCGCACCCGGACGCCGTGCAGCTGGAGGTAGTCGGTCAGGTCCTCGGCCATGCGCTTGGTCAGCGTCGTCACGAGGACCCGCTCGTTTTTCTTCTCGCGCTGGCGGATCTCGCTGAGCAGATCGTCCACCTGCCCCGCCACCGGGCGGATCTCGACCGTCGGATCGACGAGGCCGGTCGGCCGGATGATCTGCTCGACGATGACACCTCCCGAGAGCTGCAACTCGTCTTGCCCCGGCGTTGCCGAGACGAACACCATGCGCGGGACGAGCCCCATGAACTCGTCGAAGCGCAGCGGGCGGTTGTCCAGCGCGGAGGGGAGCCGGAATCCGTAGTCGACGAGCGTTTGCTTGCGCGAGCGGTCTCCCTCGTACATCGCGCCCAGCTGCGGCAGCGTCTGGTGGGATTCGTCGATGATGCAGAGATAGTCGTCCGGGAAGTAATCGAGCAGGCACGCCGGTCGCTCACCCGGCTGGCGACCGCTGAACAGCCGTGAGTAGTTCTCGATGCCGGCGCACCGGCCCACTTCCATCAGCATGTCGATATCGAAGTTGGTCCGCGACTCGAGCCGCTGCGCTTCCAGGAGCTTGTTCTGCGTGCGCAGCTCGGCGAGCCGCTCCGCCAGCTCGGCCCGAATCCGCGAGACGGCACGCTCGATGGTGGCACGCTGGGTGACGAAGTGCGTCGCCGGGTAGATCGCCGACTTGTCCATCTGCTTGATGACGTTCCCGGTGAGCGGATCGATCTTGGCGATCCGCTCGATTTCATCGCCCCAGAACTCGACGCGGACCGCCTGCTCGTCGTACGCCGGGAAGACCTCGACGGTATCCCCGCGGACCCGGAAGGTGCCGCGCTCGAATCCGATGTCGTTGCGCTGGTATTGTATGGCCACCAGATCGGACAGGAATGCGTCGCGCCCGCGGTTTTCACCCTTCTCGGCTGTGACGAGCAGCTCGCGATACAGCTCCGGATCACCGAGGCCGTAGATCGCCGACACGCTCGCGACGATGATGACGTCGTCGCGCTCCATGAGGCTCGACGTCGCACGCAACCGCAGCCGCTCGATGTCGTCGTTGATCGAGGAGTCCTTGGCGATGTAGGTGTCCGTCGCGGGGACGTACGCCTCGGGCTGGTAGTAGTCGTAGTAGGAGATGAAGAACTCGACCGCGCTCGACGGAAAGAACGCCTTCAGCTCACCGTACAGCTGCGCCGCGAGCGTCTTGTTGTGCGACAGGACGAGCGTGGGCTTCCCGAAGTCGGCGACGACGTGGGCCATCGTCATCGTCTTCCCTGATCCCGTGACGCCGAGCAGCGTCTGGTACTTGTCGCCGCGGCGCAGCCCGGCGCTCAGCTCACGGATGGCGCGTGGCTGATCCCCCGCCGGGGGCGGCGCGTTGCCGATCTCAAAAGGCATAAGAGAGAAAGTTAACCGACGACGACTTCAGCGGGACCGCTCGAGTCCCGCCGGGCGATCTCGGTCACGCCTTTTACCTTGCGGACCGCCTTCAACACCTTGTGCAGATGCGTGTTGTTTTCGACTTCGACCAGCACCGACCCGAACACCACGCCGTCCTTGGACGCCAGCTCGGCGCTGCGAATGTTGGTGCCGGTGCCGCTGATCGCCTCACAGATGTCGGCGTACAGGCCGCGGCGATCTTCGCCGCTCACCGCGAGCCGCACGACGAACGTCTCCCCCTCCACTTCCCGCCAGTCGATCTCCACGCGACGCTCTTCATCGCCCGAGAGGGTGAGGAGGTTGGGGCAGTCGTTCCGGTGGATCGAGATCCCTCGCCCCTGCGTGACGTAGCCCACCACGGGGTCGCCGGGGACGGGCTGGCAGCACTGCGCGTAGCGTACCATCAGGCCTTCGACGCCGTGAATCTTGATACCGCGGCCCAGGCGCAGCCGCTCGATGACCCGGCCGAATGCCGTGGGCTTGGGCGGCGACTGGGTGTCTTCGGGCGGCAGCTCGGGATACAGCGCCTTCATCACCTGGCCGAGCTGCACGTCGCCGCGCCCGATCGAGGCTTCTACCTGTGCTCCGACGCCCAGGGACAGCGTCTCGGCCGCCTGCGCCAATCGGTCCGGCGTCGGCGCGTCGAGGCGGCGGCGCCGTACCTCGCGGGCGAGAATCTCGCGTCCGAGTGTGACGCTGCGCTCATGCTCTTCCTGCTTGATCCACTGCCGGATCTTCTGCCGGGCGCGCCCGGTCTGGACGTGCGCCAGCCAGTCGCGCGACGGCTTCGCCTGTGGACTGGTGAGCACCTCGATCGTGTCCCCGTTGCGCAGCGGCCGATGCAGTGGGGCGATGCGTCCGTTGACGCGCGCGCCGTTGCAGTGCTGGCCGACCTCGGTATGGACCATGAAGGCGAAATCGAGCGGCGTGGCGCCCTTGGGGAGTCGTTTGACGTCGCCCTTGGGAGTGAACACGAAGATCTCGTCCTGATAGAGGTCGATCTTCAGGAACTCGAGGAACTCCTCGGGGGTGTGGGCTTCCTGCTGGAGCTCGATCAGCTGCCGGAACCACGAGAGATGGTGATCGAGCTCGTCGGCACCCTTGCCGTTTTCCTTATAGAGCCAGTGCGCCGCGATCCCGTACTCCGCCGTGCGATGCATGTCGCGCGTGCGGATCTGGATCTCGTACAGCTGGCCGCCGGGCCCGAACACGGTCGTATGGAGCGACTGGTACCCGTTGGACTTGGGACTCGCGATGTAGTCCTTGATCCGCTCCTGGAGCGGCGTCCACGTGTGATGGATGATCCCGAGCACGTGATAGCAGTCGGTGATGCTGTTCACGAGCACGCGCACCGCGAGCAGATCGTAGATCTCCTCGAACGGTTTGCCGCGCTTGCGCATCTTCTTGAAGATGGACCAGAGGTTCTTGGGCCGGCCTACGATCTCCCAGCCCACGATCCCGGCGCGGCGCAGCTCGTCGGACAGCGGTCCCCGCATCCGCTCGATCGTGCGGTCCCGCTCGACGCGCTTGGCCTTCACCTGCCGCGCGAGCTGCTTGTAGTCATCGGGCTCGAGATACCGGAACGACAGATCCTCGAGCTCGGCCTTCACGCCCGCCATTCCGAAGCGGTGCGCGAGCGGCGCGTACAGCTCGCGCGTCTCCTGCGCGATGCGGCGCCGCTTTTCCGCCGGAAGCGGATCCAGCGTGCGCATGTTGTGGAGGCGGTCGGCGAGCTTGATGATGATGACCCGCGCGTCGCGCGCCACCGACATCAGGAGCTTGCGATAGTTCTCCGCCTGCTCCTCGGCGGTCGAGCGGAACGTGAGTGCCTTGATCTTGGTGAGGCCATCGACGAGATCGGCAACTTCGGTCCCGAAATCGCGCCGCAGCATGTCGAGCGTGACATCGGAGTCCTCGACGACATCGTGCAACAGAGCAGCCGCGATCGTCGTGGTGTCCATCTGCTGCTCGGCGAGAATCGTCGCCACCGCGACGCTGTGCGACACGAAGTCGTCTCCGGACAGCCGCTTCTGCCCGTGATGCGCCTGGGCGCTGATCCGGTAGGCGCGCGACAGCACTTCGAGGTCGAGGCGGTCGCGTTGCGCCGCCACGGCCTTAGCCAGCTCGGGCGCCAGAATCGGCACCGTACTCGTCACAACAGCCCTGCTTCCGCGAAACTCACGTACCGCTCTCCTCCAATGATCACATGGTCGTACACCGGGACGTCGAGCAGGCGTCCCGCATCGACCAGCTGGCGGGTCACCGCGCGATCATCCGCCGAGGGCGTCGGGTCGCCGCTCGGGTGGTTATGTACGACGATGATGCCTGCCGCGGCTTCCGCAATAGCCGCCCGAAACACCTCCCGCGGGTGCACCAGGGAGCTATTCAGTATGCCCCGTGTGATGAGCAAATCCGTCAGAATCTGACTCTGGCTCCCCAGGGCCAGGACATGGAACTCCTCGACCGCTAAGTCACGCAGCCGCAACGCGTAATACCGCTGCACGTCACCGGGTCCACGAACGCGCTCCGGGGGGGGCTCCAGCTCGCTGCCGATGCGCCGGCCGAGCTCGATCGCCGCCGCCACGCGCGCAGCCTTGATCCGCCCCACGCCGGGCACTCGCGCCAGCTCGGCCCACGGTCGCGAGGCCAGGCGGCGTAATGACCCCTCCCCACGCGCCAGGACGTCGGCTGCGACGGTTAGCGCATCCCGTCCCCGTGTCCCGGTTCCTAGGAGAATGGCCACGAGCTCCTGCCCCGTCAACGCGCCGGGGCCGACGGCCCAGAAACGCTCGCGCGGACGGTCGTGTTCGAGGTGCTCGGATAGACGGAGCGGCATGGGGCGAACCTAACCCCATGCCGCTCCTCTCCTCGTACCTTCTCACCGCGCTACATGGCGGCTCCGTGGCACTTCTTGAACTTCTTGCCGCTGCCGCACGGGCAGGGATCGTTTCGGCCCACGCCGGCGTAGGGATTCGCCGCAAACGCCGGCTCGGCCACGCCTCCGACGCCGCGGCTGCTGCGCTGAACGGAAGGCGGCGGTGGCTCGCCATCCGTGACCAGACCGTCCGCTGCCGCCTTGGAGGCGACCATCGGGGCCTGACGCCGAGGGGCGGCGCCAGGGAGCCCGCCCGCTGGACCGGTGACGGGGCGGCTCGGTAACCGCTGGCCACCAGGTGGCGGCGCTGGCGGCCCAACCTCGATCTGCAGCTTGAGCCAGCGCTCGGCAAACGTCGTGCGCAGGTCGTCCATCAACCCCTTGAACATCTCGAATGCTTCCTGCTTGTACTCGACGAGCGGGTCTTTCTGGCCCCAGGCGCGATAGTAGATCCCCTCGCGGAGTTGATCGAGATCGTAGAGGTGATCGCGCCACTTGTCGTCCACCACCCCGATTGAAATCTGCGCCAGCGCCTGCTCGGCGAGCTTCGGAATGCCGGTCTTCGACTCGATGTCGCGGAGATAGTCCAGCTTCTTCTGGAACGCATCGCGGCCCGCCTGCCGCGCGGCGTGCACCAGCTCGTCGCGGCTCCGGACTTTATGCGGATCGGTCACGTCCGGCACCGAGAGCAGGAACTTCTGGAGGAATTCCGTCTCGATCAGCGCGCGATCCCACTGGCCGGGATCGTCGGAATCCACGATGAGCCCGTCGGCGTGCCGCTCCAGCGCATGGTCGATCATGCGCAGTGCCTCGGCCTTCAGCTCTTCCCCGCCCTCGAGCGCGTACAGCCGCTGTGAGTAGATGACCTCGCGCTGCTGGTTCATCACGTCGTCGAACTGCAGCAGCCGTTTGCGGGCCTGGAAGTTCTGGAGCTCGACGCGCTTCTGCGCCTGCCCGATCGCGGCGGTCACCCAGGGGTGGGTGATGACTTCACCTTCTTCCGACCCCGTGCGGTCCATGATCCGGGCGATCCGGTCCGAGCCGAACAGCCGCATCAGGTCGTCTTCGAGCGACAGGTAGAAGATGCTCTGCCCGGGGTCGCCCTGGCGCCCGGAGCGTCCGCGCAGCTGCCGGTCGATGCGCCGCGCTTCGTGCCGCTCGGTGCCGATAATGACCAACCCGCACGGAGGGTCTTCGTTGCACTTGTGTTCTTTCAGCTGCGCGTCGCTGAAGTCGGGTTTCTCGACGAGCTGGCCGAACGGCGCCTCGCGCGACTTGATCCCGCAGATCTGACACTTCTTGACGCCGGGCCCGAGCTTAATGTCCGTACCGCGGCCCGCCATGTTCGTGGCGATCGTAATGGATCCCGGCTGCCCGGCTTGCGCCACGATCTCGGCTTCGCGCTCGTGATACTTGGCGTTCAGCACTTCGTGCTTGAGCCCGCGCCGTTTCAACAGGCGCGCCAGCGTCTCCGACACCTCGACGTTGGTCGTGCCCACGAGAATCGGCAGGCCGCGCTTGTGCTGGCGCTCGACCTCTTCCATGATCGCATCGTACTTCTCTTTGCGGGTCTTGTAGACGAGGTCGTGCTTGTCGACACGCCGCACCGGCCGGTTGGTCGGAATGACGGAGACGTCGAGTTTGTAGATCTGGTGGAATTCGGTCTCTTCCGTTTCGGCGGTTCCCGTCATGCCGGCGATCTTTTCGTACATGCGGAAGTAGTTCTGGATCGTGATCGTCGCGAGCGTCTGCGTTTCCTCGCGCACCGCCACGCCTTCCTTCGCTTCCACCGCCTGGTGCAGGCCGTCCGACCAGCGCCGCCCCGGCATCAAGCGCCCCGTGAACTCGTCCACGATGAAGACCTGGCCGTCCTGCACGACGTACTCGACGTCCTTCTCGTACAGCGCGTGGGCCTGGAGCAGCTTGTGGATGATGTGGAGCGTCTCGCTCTTGGCCGCGTACTCCGCTTCCACCGTGCGGCGGCGCTCGATCTTCGCCGCCGGCGTCAGCTCGGGATCGTGCTCGAGCTCGTGGATGGCGTGCGAGATGTCGGGCACGACGAACAACGCCGGATCTTGCGGTGACATCGTCTCGACGCCCTTGTCGGTCAGATGCACCGAGCGGCCGCGCTCGTCCATTACGAAGTAGAGATCGTCCTCGATGTCCCGCATCTTCTGGTCGCGGGCCGGCAGCTTGCGGTCGGCCAGCCGGTCGAGCTCGACGCGCTGCACCAGCTGCTTGACGCCCTGCTCGTTCAGCAGCTTGAGCAGCTTCTTGTTCTTGGGCATGCCCAGCTGCGCCTTGTACAGCAGCTTGGCGCCGTCGTAGTTGGTGTCCGGGCTGGCGAGCAGCGGCTCGCCCTTGGCGATGAGATCGTTGGCGATGGCGGTCTGCTTGCGGACGAGCTGCACCACCTGCGCGTTGTACAGCGCGTACTTCTCGTCGGATTCGGCGCCCACGGCGCCGGAGATGATGAGTGGCGTCCGCGCCTCGTCGATCAGAATCGAGTCGACTTCGTCGATGATCGCGTAGACGTGGCCGCGCTGGACGCGATGCTCCAGGCTGCCCACCATGTTGTCGCGCAGGTAGTCGAAGCCGAACTCGTTGTTCGTGCCGTAGGTGAGGTCGCACAAATACGCCGCGCGGCGCTCCGGACTGCCGGGCTGCGAATCGTCGATGCACCCGACCGTGAGGCCGAGCCACTTGAACAGGTGGCCCATCCACTGCGAGTCGCGCCGCGCGAGATAGTTGTTGACGGTCACGAGGTGCGCGCCGCGGCCGGCCAAAGCATTGAGATACAGGGGGAGCGTGGCGACCAGGGTCTTGCCCTCGCCCGTCGCCATTTCGGCGATCTTGCCCTGATGCAGGACGATCCCGCCGATCAGCTGGACGTCATACGGCACCATGTCCCATTTGAGGGTGTGGCCCGTGACGACGACGTCGGTGCCCATGAGCCGGCGCGCGGCCTCGCGCACCGTGGCAAACGCTTCCGGCAGGAGATCGTCGAGCGTGCGCTGCAGCTCCGTCACGAACGCCTGCTCGGCGCGGCGCAGCTGGTCGCTGAGATTGGCGCGCTCGTCGGGATCGGGGCAGTCGTGCTTTTCCTTCTTCAGGCGCTCGACTTCCGCGTGCAGCTCGCCCGTACGCTCGGCGATGGCGTCCCGGAACTTCGCCGTCTGCGCCTGCAGCTCGCCGTCGCTGAAGTCCTTGAGGCGCGTTTCGTGCCCGTGAATCGCATCCACGATCGGTTGGATGCGTTTCAGCTCGCGGTTGAACCGCGTTCCGAAGATCTTGGTGAACCAGCGTGGCGCCATTACCCCTCTAGCGATACAGCCCGTGGGTGGCGATGTATTCGCGCACCGCGTCGGGCACTAAATATCGAATGGAATGCCCCTGCTTGACGCGCTCGCGGACCTGCGTCGCGGACAGGTCAAGCGACGGCACCGGAATCACCCGGCTGATCAGGGGATGCTGCGGTACGGCGGCGCCCGGCCGCGCAAAGACGACGACGTCGGCAAGTCCCGGAAGCGCTTCAACTTCCCACCACGCCGCGAGGTCTCGCGCGGCGTCCGCCCCTAACAATAACATGAAGCGGTTCCCGGGCTGCCGCTCCGCCAGGGCACGCAGGGTTCGCACGGTATAGGAAGGCGTCGGCAGGCCGAGCTCGATCGGTTCCACGCCCAAACGCGGGTTTCCCTGGGCCGCGAGCTCCAGCATCGCCACGCGCTGCTCCGGGCTCGCCTGATGGCGCGCACGCTTGAACGGTTGTTCCCGCGCGGGGAGGAAGCGAACGCGGGTCCCGAGCTCGTCGGCCGCCGCTTCCGCCACCATCAGATGCGCAACGTGCACGGGGTCGAACGAGCCCCCGAACAGCGCTTCGCGGGTCACGCCTCAGGTGGGAGTCGCCGGAGGCGCGGGACAGCTCGCCTGGAGCCGCGACGCATTCGGGTAGAAGCGGCGCAAATGCTCGCAGGTCTCCTGCACCTCCTGCGTGTAGCCGATCGCGCGATAGCTGTCGACCAGGCGCAGCAGTGCGTCGGGCGCGCGCTGCGCGTTGGGATAGTTCGCGATCACATCCTTGAAATAAATGATCGCCGAGTCGAACGCCTTGCGTCGCATGTAAAAGATGCCGGTCTTGTACGCCTTTTCCGCAAACTGGTTCTCGAGCCGGCGGACGTGCAGCCGCGCGCGCCCCGCGGCGTCACTGTCGGGATAGCGGCCCGCGAGCTCCTGATAGATCGCGAGCGCGGTCTCGCCATAGCTGGGGTCGAGCTCGGGACGGTGCCACAACCGCAGATTCGAATCGCCGGCGCGCAGCAGCGCGGTCGGGGCGTACTGCGTGGTCGAAAACTCGTCCGCAACTTTTCGGAAGTCCGAGGCAGCCTGGACGTAGTCCCCGAGCTGGAAGTTGCACTCGGCGACATAGTAGTGCGCCTGTGCGAGCTCGTCCTGCGTCACGCTGAACTCGAACGTCAGCCGTTGAAAGACGACTTGCGCCTTGCGGAACTGCCCTTTCCGGAACAGCTGCATGCCGCGCGCCAGCTCGGCTTCGGGCTGCACGACCGGAGCAGGCTTCGCCTGTTTTGGACCACCGCACGCGGCGCCGGCGCCCAGCACAACACATGCGAGCATGCCGACGATCTGCCGCCTCGTCATTACGGTTCAACCTTTCCCAATGCGTTGAGCTTTTCCTGCGCCCGTTGTGAAATCGTATCCCCGGGCGTCCCGCCGAGCAGCGCCTGTTGATAGCTCTCCAGCGCTCCGGCCAGATCACCCTCCGCCATGCGCACGTCACCGAGACCCAGGAACGCCGCACGCGTCACGTCGGTCGAAGCGCCGGGCGCCGTGGCGCGCCGGAACCAGCCTTCGGCGTCGGCGGGACGTCCCTGCTCGAGGGCCTTTTGGCCCTCCACGAGCGCACAGAGCCCGAGTCCCTCACGGGCCTGCTCGACCACCGAGGCGGCCCGCTGGCGCCGGATCACACCCTCAAAGACGCGCACCGCCGTGCTGCAGTCGCGGACCCGAACGAGCGCCCGGCCATACACGAACAGTAATGAGTCGGCCCGCGAAACGTCCGGGGCGGAGGCGGCCGCCACGGGCAGCAGCGCGGCGGCCTCCGCCGTATCGCCGCGATCCACCGCATCCAATGCAGCCAGGACGACATAGCGCCCCAGGGGGCGCCGCGGGGCGATCTCCCGCAATCCGGTCAGGGCGCTGGCGAGGGCTGTGCGGTCGTTGGCCCCGAGCGCCGCCCGCGCCACGCGATCGAGCCCGTCGGCCGCCTCCTCCGCGCGGGAGCGATCCCGGCGGGCCAAGGTGCGGTACGCCTCGGCGGCCAGCCCGTAATCCTCGGCGTGGAGCGCGGCCGCGCCAACCTTGGCGAGCAAGGCGCCGCTTCCCGGACTCGCGCGCCGGCCCAGCTGATACTCGGCCAGCGCATCCGCGTACTGCCCGGCCGCGTAGGCGCGGTCTCCGAGCTCTTCATGGTTGGCGGCGGCACGCGTGCAGGACAGCAGGACCACCAGCAGTGCCGGGAGGAGACGCCTCACTGCTTTCTCTTCTTTCCCGAGGCTGGGACGGTTTCGACGTCGGAGCGCGACAGCAGGGCGAGATAGGCTTCGACCCGCGGGTCCTCGGGCCGCCGAGCCCGCAGCTCCTCCCACACCGAGCGCGCCGCCAACCCGTCCCCCGCCAGATAGCTCGCGAGCCCCAGCATCGCGGCGGCATCGAGGAAGGACGGGCGATCCCGGACGATGACCTGGAACTGCTCGTGCGCATCGAGCGCGCGGCCCGCCTCCAGCAACAGGCGACCCAGCTTGTAGCGCAGATCGTGAAACCCGGGGCCGAGGTTGAGCGCCACCTCGTACTGCCCGATGGCTTCGTTCAACCCGCCGGCCTCGTAATACGCGTTGCCCAGCGCCGCGTGCTGATTTGCCAGCTTGGCCGCGACGTGTCCATGGAATCCCCCGCGGCGCGCGGAGCCGACGTTGCGCGCGCGGCGCAGCACCGCGTTGGCTTCCTCCTCACGGCCCATCTCGTTCAGGACGAGCGCGCGATGGATCAGTGCCTCGATGTAATTGGGATTGAGCGCGAGCGCGCGATCGAGCTGGTCGAGTGCCTTCTCGGGCTGTCCGGCGAGCGAGTAGGACAGGCCCAGCAGGTGATGGGCGTCCGCAAAGGCGCGGCCCGTCGCCACCACCTCTTCGAGGAGATGAATCGCGCCGTAATAGTCCTGAAGTTGAAACCGTTCGTTAGCCTGCTCGACCAGACGCTCTGGACTGACGTCCATGAACCTCCTCGTACCAATCGACGAACTTCCGGACGCCCTCTGCAATGCCGACGCGCGGCTTGAAGCCGAGCACGCGACCGGCGTGCGCGAGATCGGCATCGGTCAACCGCACATCGCCGGGCTGATCGGGGTGGCGCTCGATATGCGCCTCCTGCCGCAGTGTCTCGGCGATCAGCGCGATGAGCCGGTCGAGCCGCACGCGCTCGCCCCCGCCGAGGTTGACGGTCTCCACCGTTCCCGGGGCGGCGCCGGCCGTCCACTCCAGGGCCGCGAGAATGCCGTCCAGGCAGTCGGTAATATAGGTATAGTCGCGCTCGCTGGACCCGTCGCCATGCATCCGGATCGGCCGCCCCCGGGCGATGAGGTCGGTGAACTTGTGGATCGCCAGATCAGGACGCTGCCGCGGCCCGTACACCGTGAAGAAGCGGAGGCAGATGATCTTCAGCGGATACAGATGGCCGAACGCGTGCGCGAGCAGCTCTCCCGCCCGTTTGCTCGCGGCGTAGGGGGAGATGGGCGACACCGCAGGCTTGTCCTCGGCAAACGGCGCCGGGGTCGCGTTGCCGTAGACCGATGAGGAGGAGCCGAACACGATGCGCGTGATGCCTATGCGGCGAGCCGCGTCGATGAGCCGGGCGGTCGCGGTGACGTTGGCCTCCATATACGCGCCGGGATCTTCCAGGGACGGCCGGACTCCGGGCTTGGCCGCGAGATGGAGGACCGCTTCGATCCCGTCGAGCGGCAGCGGGTCCCGGGCGACGTCGGCTTCGACAAAGTGGAAGTCCGCGAGCTTGCGCAGGCCCGACAGATTCCGCTCCTTCACGTCGCGCGCGTAAAACGGATCGAAGTTGTCCACGCCGGTGACGGCGTTCCCGCGCTTGATCAGCGTCTCGCACAGGTGCGATCCGATGAAGCCGGCGGCGCCGGTGACGAGATAGTGGTGCTGCGACGCAGGACTCACCGGGCGATTGCTCCCTGGCGCGCGACTACACCGCGGAAGTGTTCGATCGTACGCCGCAGGCCGTCATCCAGTTCGATCTTCGGCTCCCAGTCGAGCGTGGCGCGAGCATAGGAAATGTCGGGCTGGCGGACGTGCGGGTCATCGATGGGAAGCGGCCGCTCGACGAGCTTGCTGTTGCTGCCGGTCAGGGCAAGCACCCGGTCGGCGAGCTGCCGGACCGTGAACTCGTGCGGGTTGCCGATGTTGGTCGGCTCGGGCGTGCCGCGCTCGAACAACCGGACGATCCCCTCGATCAGATCATCGACGTAGCAGAACGACCGGGTCTGCGAGCCGTCGCCGTACACGGTCAGCGGCTCACCGCGGAGCGCCTGCACGATGAAGTTCGAAACAACCCGGCCGTCGTTAGGACGCATGCGCGGGCCATAGGTGTTGAAGATCCGGGCGATGCGGGTGTCGAGCTTGTGGAAGCGATGGTAGGCCATGGTGAGCGCTTCAGCGAACCGCTTGGCTTCGTCGTACACGCCGCGCGGCCCCACCGGGTTCACGTTGCCCCAGTACGACTCCGGCTGGGGATGCACGAGGGGGTCGCCGTACACCTCGGACGTCGACGCCAGGAGAAAGCGGGAGTCCTTCGCCATGGCGAGTCCGAGCGCCTTGTGCGTTCCGAGCGCGCCAACCTTGAGCGTCTGAATCGGCAGCTCGAGATAATCGATGGGGCTCGCCGGACTGGCAAAGTGCAGCACGCCATCCAGTGGACCTTCCACCTCGATGTAGCGCGTGACGTCCTGATTGGCGAAGCGGAACCGCGGGTGGGCGCTGAGATGCTCGAGGTTCGCCGGGCTGCCGGTGATGTGATTGTCCATTCCCAGCACCTCGTAGCCGAGGCCCAGGAACTTGTCGACGAGATGTGAACCGAGAAATCCGGCGGCGCCCGTTACGAGGACGCGCATCCGAGCGGACGGCCGATGCTATCGTACGTGAATCCGAGCCGGCCGAGCTTCTCCGGATCGTAGAGGTTTCGGCCGTCCACAATCAGCGGCCGGCGCAGCAGCTGCTTGATCCGCGCGAAGTCCGGGTTCCGGTACTCCAGCCATTCGGTCACGATCGCCAGCGCATCGGCGCCCCCGAGGGCGTCGTAGGCGTGGGGCGCGTAGGTCACACGGGATCCCAGCTGGCGGGCCGCGGTCTTCATGGCGGCGGGGTCGTGCACGTGGACGTGCACGCCCTCGCACAGCAGCGATTCCACGAGCACGAGCGCGGGACTCTCGCGCACGTCGTCGGTCTCGGCTTTGAAGGCGAGACCCCAGACGGCCACCGTCTTGTCCTTCAGGCTCCCGAGATGACGCTTCAGCTTCCCGAACAGGACGTTCTTCTGGGCGTCATTGGCGGATTCGACGGCCCGCATGACGTCGAACGGCACGTCGTTGTCGCTCGCCGTGCGGATCAAGGCCTTGACGTCCTTCGGAAAACACGAGCCGCCGTACCCGGGACCCGGGAACAGGAACGCCTGGCCGATGCGGCGGTCGCTGCCGATACCGCGGCGCACGTGCGTGACGTTGGCCCCGACGGCCTCGCACAACTGGGCGATCTGATTCATGAACGAGATGCGTGTCGCCAGCATCGCGTTCGCCGCGTACTTGGTCATCTCCGCGGACGGGATGTCCATCACGACGAGCGGATTGCCGGTGCGGACGAACGGCGCGTACAGCTCCTCGATCACTTTGGCCGCGTCGTCGGAATCCACGCCGACCACCACGCGGTCCGGCTTCATGAAATCCTCGACCGCGGCGCCTTCCTTCAGGAACTCGGGGTTCGAGCACACGTGGAACGGCGTGTTCGTACGCTTGGCGATCTCGGCGCGGACTTTCTCGGCGGTGCCGACGGGGACCGTGCTCTTCGTGACGACGAGCTTGCGCTCGTTCATATGGTCGCCGATGGTGCGCGCGACGGCGAGCACGTGCTGGAGATCGGCGGAGCCGTCTTCATCCGGCGGGGTACCGACGGCGATGAAGATCACGGCGGACCGCTCGACCGCCTCGGCGACGTCGGTGGTGAACGTCAGGCGGCCGTCGCGCTGATTCTTGAGCACCATGGGCTCGAGGCCCGGTTCGTAGATGGGCAGCTTGTTCTGCTTGAGCTGGGCGATTTTGGACGCGTCGACATCGGCGCAAATCACGTCATTGCCCGTCTCCGCGAGGCACGCGCCTACGACGAGGCCGACGTACCCGGTGCCGACGACGGCGACCTTCATGCGCGATCTCCGCTGTTGGGCTCGCGCGCCAGGATGTGGCGCGTATCGACCGTGGCGCGTGCGTGCCGTTTGACCAGCTTGTAATCGACGGCGCTATGATCGGTGATGATGATGACGCAGTCGGCCGCCCGCAGCGTCTCGGCGCTGAGGGGCACGGAGCTCATCCTGATGTCGTCGTCCTCGATCGTGGCGACATGCGGATCGTGGTACGACACCTGCGCGCCGCGCTGCTGCAGCAGGCGGATCACATCCAGCGCCGGGCTCTCCCGGATGTCGTCGATGTTCCTCTTGTATGCGACGCCCAGGAGCAGCACCTTGCTGCCGCGCACCGCCTTGCTCTGCTCGTTCAGCGCGTCCACCACCTTCCCGACCCAGAATTCCGGCATCTCGGCGTTGAGCTCACCGGCCAGCTCGATGAAGCGCGTCTTGTAGTTGAGCGTGCGCATCTTCCAGGCGAGATAGTGCGGGTCGAGCGGGATGCAGTGCCCGCCGACGCCGGGCCCGGGGGTGAATTTCATGAATCCGAACGGCTTGGTGGCGGCGGCTTCGATGACTTCCCAGACGTCCACGCCGAGCTTGTCACACACGATCGCCATTTCGTTGACCAGCCCGATGTTCACGCTGCGGAAAGTGTTCTCGAGAATCTTCACCAGCTCGGCGGCCTCGGGTGACGAGACCGGCACCAACGTTTCGATCGCCGGTTGATACAGCGCCAGCGCGACCTTGAGGCAGTTGGGCGTGATCCCGCCCACGACCTTGGGGGTGTTGCGGGTATTGAAGCGCTCGTTGCCGGGATCCACGCGCTCCGGCGAGAACGCGAGGAAGAAATCCTCGCCGACTTTCAGCCCCGTCGCCTCGAGCGCGGGCAGGATCAGCTCACGCGTCGTGCCGGGGTAGGTCGTCGACTCGAGCACCACGAGCTGGCCCTTGCGCAGCGCCCGCTTCACGGACTCCGTCGCCGCGAGCACGTAGCTGACGTCCGGATCTTTGGTCTTGGAGAGCGGGGTCGGCACGCTGATCGAGATGACGTCCGGCTCCTTCAGCCGCGACAGGTCGGTGGTCGTCGAGAATTTCTTGGCCTGCACCGCATCGGCCACGGTGGCGCCGGGGACGTCCTGGATGTGCGAGCGCCCGCCGTTCAGCAGGTCCACGACGCGCGGATTCACGTCGAAACCGATCACGGGATAGCCGGCGCGCACGATCTCCATGGCGAGCGGCAGTCCGACGTAGCCCAGACCGACCACGCCGAAGACGGCGCTCCGGTCCTTGGCCTTGGTGAGCAGTGCCTCGACCATCGTGGGTGCCGCCACCGTCGCCGTCATGGAGCCTCCGGAGCGCCGCCACGCGCGAGCGAGCGCGAAGCAGCTTCCAACACGCGGACGACGCGCACGCCGTCCTCGGCGCTCGCGCGAGGGGTCTCGCGGCCCTGCGCGACACGAACAAAATGCGTCAATTCGGCCGCCAGCGGTTCCACGGCCGGGATACGAGGAATAAAGATGTCGCCTTCGCGAATCGCCAAACTCTCGCCGAACGAGCCGTACTCCGGCGGGCGATCCACACCCTTATCGTAGATCCGCAGCTTCTCGCGCGGCTCCATGTCGTCGAATACCGCCATCTTCTTGGCGCCCACGACGGTGAGTTTCCGTCCTTTATGGGGATCGAGCCAGGACATCTGAACGTGTGCCAGCACGCCGCTCGCGAACTCCATCGTCAAGAACACGACGTCCTCGATCGCCGGTTGCAAATAGCTCTTGCCATGCGCAGCGACCCGTACTGGCGGCTCGTCAAGCAAGTAAAGTGCCACTGACACATCATGGGGTCCAAAGCTCCAGAGCGCGTTTTCGTCCTTTCGCACCTGACCCAGATTCACCCGCAGGCTATAGAGGTAAAATACCCTGCCCAGATCCCCCTTCTGCACCATATCCCGCAGCTTTTCGACGGCCGGATGATACACGAGCAGGTGCCCGGCGAGCACCGGCACCCCCCGCTTGGCCCCCGCCCTCGCCACGGCCTCGGCATCCGCGGCGTTCAGCGCGAACGGCTTTTCGACCAGAACCGGCTTCCCGGCCTCGATGACCTGCCGCGCCACGCTCGCATGCGTGGCGGCCGGGGAGGCGACGATCACTGCATCCACGGCCCCGAGAAGCGCCGCCACATCCCCGGTGACCAGCGCGCCCGGATATTGGCGCGCTACCCGGTCCCGGACCTTCCCGTCCGTGTCACACACGGCCGCCAGCTCGGCGTCGGCCAGCCCCGCCACGGTCCGGACGTGGTTACGACCCCACGCGCCGGCTCCGACAACGCCGACTTTGAGCCGCGTCACCGATAGAATCCGCGGATCGTATCGATGACCCGGTCGAGCTGCGCTCGGGTCAGCTCCGGATAGATCGGGAGTGAGATCGCTTCCCGGGATGCCCGTTCCGACTGTGGCAGGCTCCCATCCTTGTATCCCAGGTGCGCGAAGCACGGCTGCCGGTGCAGCGGGATCGGATAATACACGGCGTGTCCGATCCCTTCCTTCTTCAGGTGCGCCTGGAGCTCGTCGCGACGTTCGGCCCGCAACGTGTACTGATGAAAGATGTGGTCGTTCGCCGGGTCTATATACGGCGGTTTGACCTGGGGAATTTCGGCGAATGCTTTCGTGTAGTACGCGGCGTGCTCGCGCCGTTGGGCCGACCACTGGGCCAGATGCGGCAGCTTGGCGAGGAGCACAGCCGCCTGAAGCGTATCGAGCCGCGAGTTGGTGCCGACTTCATCGTGGTGATACTGCTTGGCGCCCCCGTGCAGTCGCAGCCTGCGCAACCGCTCGGCCGCCGCATCGTCGGAGGTGACCATCATCCCACCGTCCCCCCAGGCGCCCAGGTTCTTGCTCGGGAAGAACGAATAGCCCGTCACCCACCCGAGCTCACCGGCCACCCGCCACTCGCCGTCGATCTTGCGCCGGGCGCCGATGGCCTGGGCGGCGTCTTCGATCAGCCTGATGCCCCGCGATTTGGCGATCGCCATCAGCTCGAGCATGTCGGCCATCTGCCCGTACAGATGCACCGGCATGATGGCGCGCGTGCGCGAGGTGACGGCGCGCTTCACCGCGGCCGGGTCGATGTTGAACGTGTCGGGCTGAATGTCGACGAATACTGGCGTGCCGCCGGCATTGTGAATCGTGCCGGCCGTCGCGAAGAACGTGAACGGCGTAGTGATGACCTCGTCGCCCGGCTTCAGGTTCAGCGCCTTGAGCGGCAGCAGCAGGGCGTCGGTGCCGCTCGCGCACCCGATGCCGTGCTTGGCGTGCGACACCTTGGCGCACTCCGCTTCCAACTGCGCAACTTCCTTCCCCATGATGAACTGCTGCGTCTCGATGACCTGCATCATGGCCGGGAGGACTTCATGCTTGATGGTCTGGTACTGGGCGACCAGATCCAGCATCGGAACGTTCATGAGGCGCCCGCTTTCACGCGTGACGGCTGGGGCGGCTGGGTCTGGCGCAGTGATCCGGACGCCTCTTCGTATGCCGCCCCGCACACGCTGCACGCCGCCCGTCCCGCCCCGGGGTGCAGCCGCTCGCCGCATTGGCACATCCAGCCCACGCGCCGCGCGGGCACGCCGACCATGAGGCCGTAGGCGGGAACGTCGGACGTGACGACGGCGCCGGCGCCGATGAAGGCGTACTCGCCCAGCGTTACGCCGCACACGATGGTCGCATTCGCGCCGATCGAGCCGCCGCGCCTCACCAGCGTGCGCCGATACTCGTTCTTGCGGGGCACGTGGCTGCGCGGATTCATCACGTTGGTGAACACGCACGAGGGCCCGCAGAACACGTCGTCTTCCAGCTCGACGCCCTCGTAGATCGAGACGTTGTTCTGGATTTTGACGTTGTTGCCGATTTTCGTGCCGGGCATCACGACGACGTTCTGGCCGAGGTTGCAGCGCTCGCCGATCACGGCCCCGGGCATCACATGCGAGAAATGCCAGATCTTGGTCCCGTTGCCGATTCTCGCGCCATCGTCGATGTAACTGGACTCGTGTGCGAAGTACCCTACACTCCGATGATCTTGCACTCGAGCTCCAAAGTGATGCCGGTCTTTTTGGCGACGGTCTTGCGGATGTGCTCGATGACCTTCAGCACGTCGCTCGCGGTGGCAGTGCCTTTGTTGATGATGTAGTTCGCGTGCATGGTGGAGACTTGCGCGCCGCCGATCGTGAAGCCCTTGAGGCCACACTCGTCGATCAGCATGCCCGCGGTTTTGGTGCCGCTGGGATTGGTGAACGTCGAGCCGCAACAGGGCTGGTCGAACGGCGTGCCCGCCTTGCGCCAGCGGAACAGCTTGGCCTGGAGCTCCTTCAGCTTGGCGGGAGACTCCTCGCCCAATCCCAGTTTCGCTTCGAGGACGATGCCCTCGATGTTGCTCGAGCGATACTTGAACGAGATCTGTTTGCGCGACAGTTGTTTGACCTTGCCCCGCGCGTCCATCACGGTCACTTCCGTGACGATCTCGGCGAACTCCGCGCCATGGCAGCCCGCGTTCATGAAGATGCCGCCACCCAGGGTGCCGGGAATCCCCACGAACCGCTCGACGCCGACGAAACCGGCTTCGGCGGTGCGGCGCGCCAGAATCGGTGTCGGCATTCCCGCGCCGACGATCGCGGTCGCACCCTTCATTTCGAAGCGGTCGATCCCCTTCCCCAGCCGGATCACGACGCCGGGGAACCCGCCGTCCTTGACGAGCACATTCGAGCCGAGGCCGAGCGCGACCCAGGGCAGCCCGCGGTCGTGGGCCAGCTCCAGCGCGCGTGCCACGTCCTCGGTCTCGGCGGGCAGCACGAGATACCGCGCCGGCCCGCCGATGCGCCAGGTCGTGTACCGCGCCAGCGGCTCGTTTTCGAGCAGCTTACCGCGGAATTTGGTTTTCGGCTGAGGCGGCGGCTCCGGTGCTTTGGTGGCCCTGGGCGATTTGGCGGCACCCTTCGCTATGCGTTTACCGCCGCGATCTGTGGCCCGCCGCTCGGTGACTTTGCGCCGTTCGTTCTTTCGTGCCATTCCTGTAGGCTCCTAACGCTCCCGGTCCGGCTGCGGAGCGCAATGATCGCATCACACGCGGCGCTCGCCGCGGACATGGTCGTCGTGTACGGCACCCGGTGCACCAACGCGGCGCGGCGGATGGCGTAGTCATCCACCTGGGTAAACTTGCCGAGCGGCGTGTTGATCAGCAGGTGCACGTCGCCCGACACGATCAGGTCGATCGCGTTCGGTCGTCCTTCGTGCACCTTCAATACCCGCTCTGCCGGCACTCCCCGGCCCCGGAGATAGCGCTCCGTGCCCTCGGTGGCCAGGATGCGGAATCCGAGCTCGTGGAACCGGCGCACGATCGGCAGCACGGTCGGCTTGTCGTGATCGTTGACCGTCACGAAGATCGTGCCCTCGAGCGGCAAGCTCCCGTCCGCCGCGATCTGCGCCTTGGCGAACGCCATCCCGAAGCTGTCCGCCAGACCCATCGCTTCCCCGGTCGACCGCATTTCCGGACCCAACACTGTATCTACGCCGGGCAGTTTGGTGAAGGGGAAGACCGCCTCTTTCACGGCTACCCCGGCGACGGGAAGCTCATCGGGAACGCCCAAATCGTCCAGTGTCCTTCCGACTATGACCGCCGCCGCCAGCTTGGCCAGGGGGACGCCTGTGGCCTTGCTCACAAACGGCACGGTCCGGGACGCCCGCGGATTGACCTCCAGGACGTAGACCACGCCGTTCATGATGGCGTACTGGACGTTGAGCAGGCCGACGACCCCCAGGGCCTTGGCGAACGCCTGCGTATGCCGGCGCATCTCTTCCACCTGGCGGTCGCCGATCAGATAGGGCGGCAGCACGCAGGCCGAGTCGCCCGAATGGACGCCCGCGTCCTCGATATGCTGCATGACGCCGCCGATCACGCAGCGGGTGCCGTCGGCGATCGCGTCGACGTCCGCCTCGAATGCGTCCTCCAGGAAGTGATCGATCAGCACGGGGTGCTCGGGCGCGACCCGCGCGGCTTTGACGAAGTACTCGCGCAGCGAGCCATCGTCGTACACGATCTCCATCGCCCGGCCGCCGAGCACGTACGAGGGCCGGACCAGAACCGGATATCCGATCCGTTTTGCCACCGCAACCGCTTCCTCGACCGATCGGGCAATGCCGTTGGGCGGCTGCGTCACGCCGAGTTTGTCGGCGAGCTCCTCGAACCGCTCCCGGTCTTCGGCGATATCGATCGCATCGGGCGATGTTCCGAGAATCGGCACGCCGGCGGCTTCGAGCTGTTTGGTGAGCTGCAGCGGCGTCTGGCCGCCCAGCTGCACCACCACACCCTTGGGACGCTCCCAGCAGACGATCTCCAGCACGTCCTCGAACGTGAGCGGCTCGAAGTACAGCTTGTCGGAGATGTCGAAATCGGTCGACACCGTCTCGGGGTTCGAGTTGATCATGATCGTCTTGTACCCGAGCTCGCGCAACGCGAGTCCCGTGCGGACGCAGCAGTAATCGAACTCGACGCCCTGGCCGATCCGGTTCGGCCCGCTCCCGAGGATGACGATGCCCTGATCGCCGAACGGCTCGGACTCGTTTTCGTCGTCGTAGGACGAGTACAGGTACGGTGTGGACGACGGAAACTCGCCGGCGCACGTGTCCACCGTCTTGAACGCGGGATGGATCCCGAAGCCCCAGCGCTGCTCGCGCAGCGCCGTCTCCGTGGTGGTGCGCAGCGTCGCGAGCTGGCGGTCGGAAAATCCCAGCCGTTTCATCCGCCGCAGCTCGGGCGCGGTCACGGTCTTCAGCGCGGCAAACGCGCGCTCGGCGTCGACCAGCTCCCGGAGCTGGTGGAGGAACCAGGGGTCGATGCCCGACGCCTGCGCGATCTCGGCGACGGTGCAACCCGCGATCAGCGCGTGCTTGATCTGGAAGATCCGTTCCGGCGTCGGGGTGCGCAGCGCGACGCGGACATCGTCCGCGGAATCGCTCGTGAGGCGGTCGTCGGCGAGCGTGGGCCCGGTCACCCATCCCGATCGGCCGATCTCGAGTCCGCGCAGCCCCTTTTGGAATGCTTCTTTGAACGTGCGGCCGATCGCCATCGTCTCGCCCACCGACTTCATCTGCGTCGTCAGCCGGAAGTCGGCCGTGGGGAACTTCTCGAACGCAAAGCGCGGCACTTTGACGACGACGTAGTCGAGCACCGGCTCGAACGACGCCGGCGTGGTCCTCGTGATGTCGTTGGGCAGCTCATCCAGCGTGTAGCCCACCGCGAGCTTGGTGCCGATGCGCGCGATCGGGAAGCCGGTGGCCTTCGAGGCGAGCGCCGAGGAGCGCGAGACGCGCGGGTTCATCTCGATCACCAGCATTTCGCCGTCGGCCGGGTTCACGGCGAACTGGATGTTGCAGCCACCCGCCTCCACGCCGATCTCGCGGATGATGGCGATCGCCGCGTTGCGCATCTGCTGGTACTCGCGATCGGTGAGCGTCATCGCCGGCGCGACTGTGATCGAGTCGCCCGTATGCACGCCCATTGGATCGAGGTTCTCGATCGAGCACACGATGACCACGTTGTCCCGGCGGTCGCGCATCACCTCGAGCTCGAACTCCTTCCAGCCCAGCACGCTGCGCTCGATCAGCGTCGAGTGCACGGGCGAGAGCTCGAGCGCGCGCTCGACCATTTCCTCGAACTCGGCGCGGTTGTACGCGACGCCGCCGCCGGTGCCGCCCAGGGTGAACGAGGGACGGATGATCGCGGGGTAGCCGGACTCCTGGACTACCTCGAGCGCTTCCGGCACCGAGGTCACCGTATGGCCCGTCGGCGTTGCGAGCCCGATGCGCCGCATCGCCGCGCTGAATTCGGCGCGGTCCTCGGCCATCTTAATCGCGCGCGCATTCGCCCCGATGAGCTCGACGTCGTACTTCTTGAGCGTCCCGTCGTTGACGAGCGCCATCGCGACGTTCAGCGCGGTCTGGCCGCCCATCGTGGGGAGCAGGGCGTCCGGCTTCTCGCGCTCGATCACCTTGCGCACCCACTCCGGCGTCACCGGCTCGATGTAGGTGCGATCCGCAAGCTCCGGATCGGTCATGATCGTCGCGGGATTCGAGTTCACGAGGATCACGAAGTAGCCCTCTTCCTTGAGGGCCTTTACGGCCTGCGTTCCCGAATAGTCGAACTCCGCCCCCTGGCCGATGACAATCGGTCCCGAGCCGATCAGCAGGATGCGTTCGAGGTCAGTTCTTTTGGGCATTCAGCACGTCCCGCAGGATATCGTCGAGCGAGCGGCGCGGCTCCCAACCGGTCGCCGCCCGCAGTTTCGTGGCATCCCCGACCAGATACGGTCGCGCCTCGCGGCGAATCTGGCTGCCATCGATCTCACGCTTGGGGACAAAGCCGAGCAGCTTCTCCAGGCGCGTGTGAATCTCGTCCAGCGTGACCTCCCGGCCGGTGGCGATGTTGTACACCTCGCCCGGCGTTCCGAGCTTGAGGAGCAGCGCATACGCCTCCGCTACATCGTCCACATGCAGGTAGTCACGCACTGCCGTCAAGTCACCCACCGGGACCGCCACGCCGCCACTGTATTTGACGTGCTTCAAGAGCCTGCTCCGCGCAGGGATCCAGAAGTTCTCGTCCTGCCCGCCGCCGGAGTGCGGAAACGGTCTGGCAATGATCACCTTGAGATCCGTGCAGCGCGCGACTTGCCGCACCGCCAGCTCGGCGCCCAGCTTGCTCCAGCCGTAGGCGGTGGTCGGCTGCACGCCGTCCTCTTCCTTAATAGGCCGCTGCTGCCAGGCATAGACATCCGCCGTCGAGGCCAGCACGAAGCGCGGCTGCGTACCCCAGCGGACGGCAGCCTGCGCGACCGACGCCGCAAGCTTCCCTGCTCCTTCGGCGTTGACCTTCCAGGCCAGGGCCGGGTCGCGATCGGCGGCGCGGCTCAACGCGACGGCCGCGAGATGAATGACCGCGTCGACCGGTGTCGCCACGCTCGCGCGTAGCGACACGTCGTTCGACACGTCCAGCGACACGGTCTCCATGGTGCCGGTTGCGGGACCCACGGGAGCGCCCGGACCCACGGCGGCGATCACGGTGTCGCCGTCGCCGAGCAAACGCTTCACCACGTTGCGCCCGACGAACCCGTTGGCCCCAGTGACCAGCACCCTCACGACAAGCGCTCCAGGTCGGCATCGACCATCATGTGGACCAGCCGCTCGAAGTCGACCCTGGGCGCCCAGCCCAGCTCTTTGCGCGCGCGGCTCGCATCGGCGAGCAGCACGTCCACTTCAGCGGGGCGCACAAAGCGCGGATCGACCTTCACATGCTTCTTCCAGTCGAGTCCCACGTGGCCGAAGGCGGCGGCGCAGAGATCGCGGACGGTGTGCATCTCCCCCGTGCCCACGACGTAGTCCGTCGGCTCTTTCCGCTGCAACATGCGCCACATCGCGTCCACGTAGTCGCCGGCGAATCCCCAGTCGCGGCCCGAATCGAGATTGCCCAGGCGCAGCTCGCTCGCCTTGCCGAGCTTGATGCGCGCCACCGCATCCGTGACCTTGCGCGTGACGAACTCGAGTCCGCGGCGCGGCGACTCGTGATTGAACAGAATGCCGCTCACGGCGTGCATCCCGTACGACTCGCGGTAGTTCACGGTGATCCAGTGACCGTAGACTTTGGCGACGCCGTAGGGCGACCGTGGATAGAACGGGGTGGACTCGCGCTGCGGAGTTTCGACCGCCTTGCCGAACATCTCCGAAGAGCTCGCCTGATAGAATCGCGCTTCGGGATGGGCCAGCCGGATCGCTTCGAGCAGGCGCGTGACGCCGAGCGCGGTGAACTCGCCCGTCAGGACCGGCTGATTCCAGGACGTCGGGACGAAGCTCTGCGCCGCGAGGTTGTACACCTCGTCGGGTTTGGCGTCGCGAATCACCGTGGTCAGCGAGTGCTGGTCGAGCAGGTCGGCCGCGACGACGTGGACCCGGTCCAGCAGGTGTCCGATGCGCTCGTAGGAGTCGTGCGAGGTGCGGCGCACGACGCCGATGACCTCGTACCCCTTCTCGAGCAGCAGCTCGGCGAGGTAGGACCCGTCCTGGCCCGTCACGCCGGTAATCACGGCCGTCCGGGTTTTCCCGGACGGGCGGGGTTGCCGCTCCTGAGTGCCCGGTTTAGGTTTAGGCCTCTTTTCGGCGCCTTTCGAACTCATTTGGTCGGACGATCCATGGCTCGAGTGTGTGAAGTCTGTGGCAAAGGTCCTATTACGGGACACAACGTCAGCCACGCGAACAACAAGACCCCCCGCCGCTGGTACCCCAACCTACAGCGCGTCCGCGTGGTGGCGAACGGCGTCGTGCGCCGCATCCGCGTGTGCACGCAGTGCATCAAGTCGAACCGGGTGGCCAAGGCTTCGTAAGCAGCGCGCGTAAGAAAAAAAGGGACCCATCCGGGTCCCTTTGTTGTCTCGACGCTTTCCCCGGTCACTCCGCCAACAACTCGATGCGCGCCACGTCGGCGCCATCGCCGACGCGATGGCCGAGTTTCACGATGCGCGTATAGCCGCCGGGACGCGCGGCAAACCGCTTCCCGATCTCGGCGAACAGCTTCGTGGTCACTGCCTTGTCCTTGAGCCGGCGCTCGACCAGGCGGCGCGCGTGCAGGTCGCCGCGGCGCGCGAGGGTGATCAACCGCTCCGCGAACGGACGCAGCTCCTTCGCCTTCGCCTCGGTGGTCCGGATGCCGCCGTGCATGAAGAGGCTCGTCGCCATGTTGTTCAGCGTCGCCTTCTTGTGGCTCGACGTCCGCGACAGCTGCCGTCCCTTGGCACGGTGGCGCATTATTCGTCCTCGCCCACGGTCAACTGGGCCTGCGGTGCGACGCCTTCATCGATGATCCGGACCTCACCCCCGGGTGTCTCCTCGAGCTGCATCCCGAAATTCAGACCCTCGCGGCGCAGCAGCTCGGCGATTTCGCCCAGCGCCTTCTCGCCGACGTTCTTGACCTTGAGGAGATCGTCTTCCTTGTAGCGGACCAGGTCGCCGAGGGTGCGGATATTGGAATTCTTCAGCGAATTGACCGACCGCACCGACAAGCCGGCGTCATCGATCGCGCGGTTGAGCACGTCACGCAGCCGGCCGCTTTCGGACCCGCCGTTGCCGGGACTGCCCGGCTCGCCGGACACGATCGGCACCTTGCCGAAGTCGACGAAGAAGCGGAAGTGCTCCTGCGCCAGCGCCGCGGCGTACGCGACGGCGTCTTCGGGCGAAATCGTGCCGTTGGTCTCGACCGTCAGCGTGAGCCGGTCATAGTCGGTGCGCTGGCCGACGCGGGTTTCCGCCACCGTGAAGTTCGCGCGGCGGACGGGATTGTAGATCGAGTCGATCCGCACGACGTCGACCGCGAGCGTGCGGTCCACGGGATGCTGCTCGGCCTCGACGTAGCCGCGGCCCTTGTTCACGTAGAGCTCGCCCGAGATATCCCGGTCGTCCTGCACGGTGAACAACAGCTGTTCGGGGTTCACGATCTGCACCGAGCCGTGCTGCTCGAGGTCGCGCGCGTACACCGGACCGGCCTTCTCCACCTTGAAGCGCAGCACGGCCTCGTCGACTTCAGGCACGAGCACCAGCGTCAGCTGCTTGAGACGCTGAATGATCTGATGCACGTCTTCGACCACGCCCGGAATCGTCTGATGCTCATGGACGACGCCATCGATCCGGAACGCCCACACGGCCGCGCCGCGCAGCGAGGAGAGCAGCAGCCGGCGCAGCGAATTGCCCAACGTGTAGCCATAGCCCCGCTCCAGCGGTTGGAGGCGGAACTCGGCCGAATTCGGGTTGTCCTCGCGCTTGGTCATTTCGACCAGATGCGGCCGGACCAACCCCGTCAAATCAAGAGTATTGATCACTTGGAATAGAGCTCGACGATTAACTGTTCTTGCGCGGCAATCGGAATGGCATCGCGTGTCGGCCGCTCCGTCATCTTGCCTAGCACCTTGTCAGTGTCTACCTGAATCCACGAAACTGGCTGTCCGCGCCCGAACTGCTCCAGCGCGATCTTCACCTGCACGAGCTCGCGGCTCGCGTCAGCGACGCGCACTTCTTCGCCGAGACGCACGCGGTAGGACGGGATGTCCAGCACGCGTCCGTTCACGAGGATATGGCGATGGCGCACCAGCTGGCGCGCCTGCTTGCGTGACGTCGCAAAGCCCATGCGATAGACGAGATTGTCCAGGCGGCTCTCGAGAGCGACGAGCAACGCTTCGCCCGTCACACCCGGCTCTTTGATCGCGCGCTCGAACAAATTGCGGAACTGGCGCTCGGACAGGCCGTAAATCCGCTTGACCTTCTGCTTCTCACGCAGCTGCTTCGCGTACTCCGACGCCTTGCGGCGCCGACCGGTGGACTGTCCGTGTTGTCCCGGCGCGTACGCGCGGCGCTCCACGGCGCACTTCTCGGTGAGGCAGCGCGTCCCCTTCAGGAACAGCTTGGTGCCCTCGCGGCGGCACAGGCGGCACACGGGTCCGGTATAGCGTGCCATCGCCTAGACCCGCCGTTTCTTGGGCGGCCGGCACCCGTTGTGCGGAATCGGCGTCACGTCGCGGATCGAGCGGATCTGCAGCCCCGCGCTGGCGAGCGCCTGAATCGCGGACTCGCGACCCGAGCCGGGACCCTGCACACGCACGTGCACGCGCTTCACGCCGAGGTTCAGCGCCTCGCGCGCCGCCTGCTCCGCGGCCACCGTTGCGGCGAACGGCGTGGACTTCTTCGAGCCCTTGAAGCCGGCCTTGCCGGACGAGCCCCACGTGATCGCGTTACCCTGCAGGTCGGCGATCGTGATGAGCGTGTTGTTGAACGTCGCCGTGATGTGCGCGACGCCCTCGGCCTCGACGACTTTCTTGGCGCGCTTCGCGCCCGCGGCCCGAACCGGTTTCGGCTTCTCTTGCGGCTTTTCCTGCGGCTTCTCTTCGGCCATGTGCCTCTACTTTTTCAGGACGGGCTTCTTTTTGCCCGCGATAGCGCGCCGCGGTCCCTTCTTGGTGCGCGCGTTGGTGTGCGTGCGCTGGCCGCGCACCGGCAGATTCTTGCGATGACGCGTGCCCCGATAGGTCCCGATGTCCATCAAACGCTTGATGTTCATCGCCACCTCGGTGCGCAGCGCGCCTTCCACCTTGTAGTCCCGCTCGATCACCTGGCGCAGCCGGGCGACTTCGGCGTCCCGCAGGTCGCGTACGCGCGCATCGGGGCTGATTCCCGTCTCCGCGAGGATGCGAACTGAGTTGCTGGGACCGATGCCGAAGATGTACGGAAGCGCGAACTGGATCTTTTTGTCGCGTGGCAAATCCACGCCTGCGATACGTGCCATGCGTTAACCCTGCCGCTGTTTATGCTTGGGGTTGCGTTTGCAGATCACGCGAATCACGCCCCGCCGCGTCACGACTTTGCAGTGCTCGCAGATGGGGCGCACGCTCGAACGTACCTTCAACAGGGTGCTCCGGAAAAGTGAAAATTTTCTGGCTGAGTCTTGAACAATAGACGGGCCCGTAAGTTCACGCAAGGGGCGGGATTAGGGCGCGCTCCGCAGTTCCACCAGACGCCATTCGCGATCGATTTTCCGATACCCCAGGTACAGGGTCTCATGTCGCAATTCAGTGGTCCCCGAGACCACATACCGACGGGTGAGCTCGATGAATCCCTTCCCCGGCTCGACCTCCCGGATCGCCGTCACGTCGAGCCCCCGCTCCTCGGCCGGCCGGAGGTAACGGCGCAGCAACTCGACCGCCTGGGGCCGGCCCAGTGGCGACGAGGGGTCCGCACCAGGAATCTGGAGCACGACGTTCGAGCTCTGCCCCACCAACGCCTGAGCGTCGTGGACCGAGAGTGCCTGTTTGGCCCGTTCGGCGGCCGCGCTCAGGGTCCCCTGGGACTCCGCACGGGAGACCGCCAGCATCCCGCACAACGCCAGGACAGTCCATCGCATAGGAAGGCTTAATACACTCAATCGAGTGACTCGACCAGGCGGTGATATGCGGCCACGGGGTCCCGCGCCGCGGTTATCGGTCGTCCCACCACGAGGTGCGTCGCGCCCCGCCGGACCGCCTCAGCGGGCTCGATGGTGCGGACCTGATCGCCCGCGGGGTCGCCCGGGGCCCGGATTCCCGGTACCACGATCCAGGGATCGGAGCCCAGCGCCTCCCGCAACAACGCGAGCTCCTGTCCGGACGCTACCACACCTCGGAGCCCAGCCTGAAGTGCCGTCCGCGCCAGCCGCTCGGCCTCGAACCCCACGTCGGGGACGCCGCGTCCCAGCACACTCTCCAACTCGCCGGCGTCATGGGACGTCAGGACCGTCACACCGACCACCGCGACCTCGGCTCCTGCCGCCTGCGCCGCGGCGGCGAGCATGGTGCGGCCTCCCAGCGTGTGCACCGTCGTCATGGCGACGCCGAGCTCGCGCGCCGCGGTGACCGCGCTCGCGACAATGTTCGGGATATCGTGCCACTTCAGATCCAGAAATACGCGCAGACCGCGCCCCGTGAATTCGCGAATCAAAGCGGGCCCTTCGCGCGCGAACAGGACGGGACCAAGCTTCACCCACTTGAGCCCCGGAAGCCGGCCGGCGAGCGTGCCGGCTTCACGTCCGCTTGGCAGGTCCAGCGCGACGATCAGCTCAGCCACGGCTCAACTCGCGCGCGATCCGAACCGGCACTCGCGGGTCGGCGAGCGCGGCGGTGCCAATGGCGACCAACGACGCCCCCGCCGCGAGGTATTCACGCGCATCGGCCGTCGTGCGCACTCCACCGACGCCGATCACCGGCATGTGCACGCGCTCGCACACGCGGCGGGTCGCGAGCACGCCGATCGGAAGCAGCGCGGGGCCACTGAGGCCCCCGCTGCCATTGCCAAGCCGCTGGTCGAGCAATCCCGGCATCGTGTTCACTAACGTTACCGCTTCGGCTCCTTCATCGCGCGCCACTCGCGCCATGGCGGGAATATCCGGCACCACGGGGGAGAGTTTGACGGTGAGCGGCCGCGTCGAGGCGCGCCGGCAGGCCCGTACCAGCTCGGCGAGACCACCCGGCTCTGCGCCAAACTCCAGACCCCCGGCGCTGGTATTGGGACACGAGGCGTTGATCTCGAATGCCGTGATCGCCTCGTTCGATGTGAGTCGTTCGATCACCTGCACGTAATCCGCCACCGTCGCCCCGGCGACGTTCACCAGGATGCGCGCGCGCCGCAGCCGTTGCGCCAGCCAGGGCAGCTCATGCTCAGCGACGCGCTCGACCCCTGGATTCGCCAGCCCGACCGCGTTGAGCATTCCACCGCGAAACTCGGCGACGCGCAGCGGCGCGTGCCCGCGGCGAGGCTCGGGAGTGACTGCTTTGGTCACGATGCCGCCGAGCAGCTCGAGATCGATGACGTGATCGAGCTCCCGGCCAAAGCCGGCAGTGCCAGCGGCTAGCAAAATCGGATTTTGGAAGGAGGTGCCGAACAGCTGCACCGCGCTCACGGACGCTCGGGTCGTGCGGGTGTGGGAGGCCGGTCGCGACCCGCAGCGGGTACCGCGCGACTGGCCGGAGGCGCGCGCCCGCGGACCGCTCCGCGCGCCTCCTCGACATCCTCGAGGTGTGGACCGCGAGGGCCCGGGAGCGGCATATCGACTCGCCGGCCGGCAAGCGGGACCGTTGTGCGTGCGATTTGCACGCCCATCTCCCGCGCCAGTGAGTCCTCGGCCGCCGCGTACGCGACACTGGCCTCGCCATAAAAGGCGCGGGTGTAAGGGGACGTCGCGTATCGGGCCTCGAGCACAGCCACAATCGAGTCTCGCCGGTCAGGCAGCATCGATATAGCCCCTACGAGTGCCTTGGGCGCGTAGATCGATGCCGTATCGCGGTCGGAAACAGCCAGGAACAACGCGCCGGCTAACGCGCGTGCCTTCAGGGAATCGCGCGCGAGCTCGGCCGCGCGAAAACCGGCCGCCGGTGTCTCCGGGAGAATCGTCACGTGTCTCACGAGATCGAGCACGCGCTTCGCCTCCACCGCGCCCGGCTCCAGGCTCAGACGGGCGAGCGACGCCTCAATAGGATCGAGATCGGCCCGGTCCGACACGCCGGTCAGCAGCACGCGTTGTGTGCCGAGCGCCGCCAGGCCGGCCTCGCTGGTTGCCGCCGGCGCGAGAATCGCCGCGCGCTGATACCGCCGGGCCGCCGCCTCGTAGTCACCGTTCGCAAAGCGCCGGTCCGCATCGGCAATCAGTAGCCGGGATTGCTCCTGAAGCGGAATGCGGGTGCCGCGCGCGAGCAGGCGGTCGAGCGCCGTCGACGCTGCCGGGGGCCCGGCGGCGACCGCCAGGCGCGCCAGGAGATCTGGCCGGTCGGTCGCGTACTCCGCCCCTGTCAGCGACTCGATGACGCGGGTCGCGTCGGCGGGGCGATCGGCCGTTATCAGCACGTGGGCGAGCGCGGGGCGGGCCGCGGTCTCGCGGGACCGCTCGAAGTGGGTGACAGCACCGTCGTAATCCAGCAGCGCGGTGGCGGCCTGCCCCGCGAGCAGCTCCGCGCGCGAGCGTCGCGATTCGTCCTTGGATGCGAGTGCCGGTCCGAGCGCTGCCTGGGCTGGAACCGGCTGCCGCGCGTTCACCGCACATTCCGCGTCGACCAGGGACACGCGCTCCAATAGCACGCGATCGTACACGCTCTCGCGAACGTGCTTGATGACGTCACCCGCCTCATCGCAAGCGCCCGAGCGCGCCAGCCCCTCGGCCTGAAGCGTGAGCGCGTCATCGGCCCAGCGGGAGCGCGGATGCCGGAGCGCGACGCGCTCGGCTTTCGTGGCTGCCTGCGCCCAGTAGGAACGCGCCTCCGCGGCCTGGCCGCGGCGTTCGGCTCGACGCGCGTCCTTGGCATAGCGTTCCGCGCTCCACATGGCGTTGTAGTAGGCGCAGCCCGCAGTCAGGACGGCCAGTAGCAGCGTCAGCGCACGCTTCATCGCGAGGGCCCTCCACCCGTGCCGATCGCGAGCTTGCGCTCGAACTCGAGCAGGTACGCGACGATGCCGTCAGCAACCGCTGTCGCGATCTTCCGCTGCCCGTCAGCCGATGCCATAAACGCTCCATCGTGGCGGTTGGTCGCAAATCCCGCCTCGACGAGAATCGCCGGCCGCCGCGCCGCAGCGAGGACCAGAAACGGACCCTGCTGAACGCCGCGGTTCTCGCCCGGGTGAATCGCCGCGACCTTGCCCTGCACCAGCTCGGCGAGCCGCGCCGACTCGCGCAGGTACTCGTTGAGCTGGAGGTCGTTCAGAATGAAGCCCAGCGGGCCGCTGCCCTGCCCGGAAACAGTCGCGGTCTCGAAGCGGAGCGCGTCGTTTTCCATCTCCGCCACGCGTTTCTGATCTTCGGTCTTCGCGTCCGAGACGAAGTAGGTCTCGACGCCGTTGACCTGTGTCTGGCGCCGGCCAGCGGGCATCGCGTTGATGTGGATGCTCACGAACAGGTCACAATCGGCGCGGCAGAATGTCGGACGGCTCGCGAGATCGATGAGCGTGTCGGTCGACCGCGTGAGCACGACACTCAACCCCCGGCGCTGCAGCTCGGCGCGCAGCAACCGGCCGATGCCCAGCGTGATGTCCTTCTCGGTGAGTCCGCGGGGAAAATTCATCCCCGGATTGCCCGGATCGATGCCACCATGTCCCGGGTCCACGACCACCGTATGCGTCAGCCGCAAGCCCGTCAGTGGATTGGGTGCGGTAATCGGCGGAACAACCGCTGCGACCACCGGGGGAGGCGGTGGCGGTCTCGTGACCACTGCAGCAGCGGGGGATGGCGCGATCTCATCGAGCCGCGCGAGCCATGGGTCCCAGCGATAGCGGCTGGCCAGGAGCCGAGGAACGTGTCCCGAAAGCCACTGGAGCGGGAGAAACACCGTGTCCCGCGCGACATACGGCGCACCCACGAGCGGATACGCGACGCCGGCATATCGCACGAATGGCGAGCCAAGCTCGAACTCGAAACTCTGCTCGCTCAGCGTCACACGGAGCGTGGAGCCGTCGAGCGACAACGACACGCCCAACGGTTGCGCCAGCAGGACGCCAGCCACCGCCGCCGCCCCGCGCTCGTTCGTCACAGGAATGCTGACCTGCCCGCGCGGTGTCGCGATTACCACCTGCTCGGGAATCAGCATGGCCAGAAGCATGAGGACCATCATGATCGCCTACCCTTCACAACGCGTGCCATCTCGCGCTCGGCCACGCGCCGTTTCAGGTCTTCGCGCTTGTCGTGGGCCTTCTTCGCTTTCGCCAGGGCGATCGCGACCTTGGCCAAGCCGTCCTTGAAGTAGACCTCGAGCGGCACGACGGTGAGCCCCTTCTGCGTGGTCGCTCCGAACAGCTTGCGGATTTCGCGTTTGTGGAGCAGCAGCTTCCGAGAGCGGGCGGGCGGTGGATTGTTGTAGCTCCCCGGCCCGTAATGCGAAATGGTCATCCCTTCCAGCCAGACCTCGCCGTTGCGCACGTGGGCGTACGCCTCGTTCAAGCTCGCTTTGCGGTCACGCAGCGATTTCACCTCTGTTCCAGTGAGCACGAGACCGGCCTCCCATGTCTCCAGGAGGTGGTAGTCGTGACGGGCGCGCGGGTTCCTGGCAATAGAGACTTTTTCCACGATGACTCGGCAAGATACGCATTGACTTGGGGTTATACAACAATCTAGATTGCCGTTCCTCAAAACCTAGACGTCTACACGTCTAGACGTCTAGTAATGGCCGAAGTGGTGGAACTGGTAGACGCGCTGGCTTCAGGAGCCAGTGGGCGCAAGCCCGTGGGGGTTCGAGTCCCCCCTTCGGCACTGAACGTCTAGTATCGCGGCACTTCTGCATCTACTTCCCTCGACCACGCGTCGATCCCACCCGCCAGGCTGCGCACGTTCGCAAACCCCGCTCCGGTGAGCAGCTCGCGCGCTTTCAATGAGCGCGGCCCGTGATGGCAGAACGTCACGATTTCAGCCTGGGGTGGCAGGTGCGGAATGGCACGCGGCAAGTCGCGCAGCGGAATCAGCTGCGAGCCTTCGATCCGGGCGATCTCGGCCTCCCGCGGCTCGCGCACATCGATCAGGACGAGATTCGGCTTTCGCCCGCGCTCCCGCCGCAGCTCTTGCGGCGTAATCTCGACGCCCGCGCCCCCCCCGTTGCGTCCCGAATTCCCGGGGGCGGCGCCGCAGAACGCCTCGTAGTCGATCAGCGACGTCACGGTTGGGCGTGCGCCGCACACGGGACAATCCGGATCCTTCTCGAGGGCGAGCTCACGGAACTGCATGCGCCGGCCGTCGAACAACAGGAGCCGTCCAACCAGCGTCTCCCCGACGCCGACGATCAGCTTCATCGCTTCGAGCGCCTGGAGTGAGCCGATGATGCCTGGCAACACGCCGAGGACGCCGCCTTCGGCGCAGGACGGCACGAGATCCGGAGGCGGTGGCTCGGCATAGAGGCATCGGTAACAGGGGCCATCCTTCGCGAAAAAGACGGAGACCTGCCCGTCGAACCGGAACACAGCTCCATACACATTCGGCTTGCCCAGCAGCACGCAGGCATCGTTGACGAGGTAGCGCGTCGGAAAGTTGTCCGACCCATCGACGATAATGTCGAACCGCTTCAGGATTTCGAGCGCGTTGGTCGACGAAAGCCGTTCGGGAAATGTCTCGACGGCCACATGCGGGTTTGTCTCGTGCAGGCGTGCCCGTGCCGAGTCGGTCTTCGCCATGCCGATGGTGGACGTGCCGTGGAGAATCTGCCGCTGCAGGTTGGTTCGGTCCACGAGATCGAAATCGACGACGCCCAGCGTGCCGACTCCGGCCGCTGCGAGGTACAGCGCCGCCGGAGACCCGAGTCCGCCTGCCCCGACGAGCAGCACACGCGCCTGTTTGAGCTTGGATTGGCCGGCGAGACCTACTTCGGGAAGCGTGAGGTGCCGCGAGTAGCGCAGCAGCTCCTCATGCGACAGCGACGTCAATGGACCGACGCTACTCCGGCGATCTGATAGACCTGTGGCTCGTCATGCAGGAGGTCGGCGAGACTCACGCCCGCGAGCACCTCATTGATGCGGCGCTCGAGCAGGCGCCAGACGGGACGAATGCTGCAGGCGGTCGCCGGATCGCAGCGCTCTTCGTCCACCTTATGGAGGTCACAATTCACCTCGAACGTCACGTGCTCGGATGCCTCGATGACATCCTTCACACTCACCTGGTGCGGCGGGCGGGCGAGCAGGTAGCCGCCGCGCGCTCCCCGGACTGAATCGACCAGTCCTGCGCGCCGCATGCGCAGCAGGATTTGCTCGACGTAATCGTGCGGGAGTCGTTCCTGATCGGAGAGCTCGCGCGCCGCGACGGGGCCCTGCCCCGCGCGCTTGGCGAGATGGATCGATACGATCAAGCCGTATTCCGCCCAGGTTGTCACGCGCATGGGAGGAATATGGGACAGGCCTTATCGGGATTCAATGGCCTAGGGCATCGCTATGTCGAAACGGGCGACGTGCGCCCAGTCGACTGCGTACAGCTCCTGATATGCCCCACTCAATGCGAGCGGGAAGTAACCAAGGATAGGGTTTGACATTCTCCCCACGGGCTTCAGCGTTGGGCGGTCGATTACGAGAATGACGTCGGCCGTCAAAACGAACAGCCAACGACCGGAGGGATCGAGCGCGAGGTCGGTAGGATATTCCGGTATGGTGTCGACAGCGAACTGTCGTCCATCCGCAGTAGTGATCCCTATGATAAACCGAGTCGAGGCTGAGTTGTCCTGCCCGGCTACATAGACCGTATCACGAGCCGGCGTGAATGCCGCGCCATTTCCGGTTACGATTTGCGGAGCCTCAAAACGCAGTAGGCCCGTCGTGCCGTCGAAGAATGGAAGTCCTCCCGAGATCGTGTAGGCCATGACGATCGTCGCAATGTTGCCTCGGGGACAGAGACGGAAGCCACGGGTGTCTTCGTACCGGCCCCGGAACGTCCCGGTCCCTCCGGTTGTCCAGAGATCGTGGGCGTCCAAACCCATCGTAACCGATCGGCTTATTTGCGCGGCCAAAGTGCCATACACGACGGCGGTGTCCACCCGCGTCAGCTTGAGATCAGGAGATAACGTCCACGCGTCGAATCGATGGCAGCCGCCCGGGGAGGTCTTTCGGGCCAGCAGGATGCGGCTGGCATCGTAAGTCGGACCTGGACCGTCTACGCACAAAGGACTGTGGACGGAGTCCGGAAATGCGACTGACAGGCCGGTGCGCAGATCTATGAACGCGAGATGATCGTCTTGGTTGGCGAGCAGAGTGGGGTTGAGCGAGGGTGACGGCCACAGCATGGGATAGCGATCGATGCGGGGCGCGGGTCTAACGTCGATGAGACCATGAACCACCACTTCAGCGATGACCTTACCAAATCCGGTTCCGAGCAACCGAACCGGATACTCGCCCGCATCGAGCACCGGTACCTCCACCCGCATCGTCGTGTCATTGACGAGGACACCGGCAAGTGTGTCGCCGGCGATCACAACGCTCGGAAGATCGCGTCCTCCGAAATCCGCTGAAATGATCTCGAGTGTGCCGCCAGACCAGACGTGCCCCGAGGATAGGCGGGCCTCGAACTCCGGGAGCGGGGTCGCGGGATCAATGCATCCCGCGAGACACAAGAACAAGAGTGAAATTCGACGCACGTTATTTATTTAGTCGTGGCGCACTTCGCCAGTCAATGTCCGGAGGCGTCGTGGGGTGCGGGCGCGCTTCGTCTCCCGTTAGCGGGATTCGATCGCCGGGCTGAGGCTGACTCCCGCCTGGAGCATAAACGCATTGCGATCCGCGTCCGTACTCCGCTGCAGCCACAACACGCGCGTGTTGATGCTCCACATGAGCGAGCGACCGCTGAGGATGTCGGCACCGATGCCGCCGTGCAGGCCCTGGGCCATGCCACGATCATCCCCACGCTCGGGGAATCCCGCCAGCAGGAGCCCCAGGTCGAGATACAGCCGGCCCCAGGCCGGCTTGAGGGACGGCTCATACCCGGGCGCGAACAAGATCGCGAACGGCTCGCAGCCGCTGGTGCAGCTCGACGTGACGCGCAGCGGCGCGTATTCGACCTGGAGCCCCAGCGACCCGGCCTTCTTGGTATCGCGACGGAACCGCGCGCCGAGCGTCGGACCACGGCCTTCGAACGCCCCGCTCAGCCGACCCAGGAGGCCCACCGTCGGTCCGAGCGTGCCGTTGAGGAGCTGCGTTTCGCGCGGCGGTCCCAACAGGAACGAGAAGTTGGCCCGGCCTTCGAGCGTCTGAATCGCGCTATTGGGCACCTGGAAGAACCGGCCCTCGAACACGGCAGCCGCCTGGGCACCGAGATTGAAACGGATGCCCATGCCGAAACCGAAGCCGATCTCGTTGCTCGGCACGGCGCCGGTGGCGCAGCCCAGGGGCAACAGGCCGGGATTTTGATCGAGGACGCGAGCGAGACCGAGCGCCGTCGACGCAAACGGGGCGACGCCACTCGAGCCCACCGGATAGTAATTGGATTCGGCGCCGAAGAAGGTCATCTGCCGCTGGCAGGTGCTGTTCGACAGATCGTTGTAACGGGACACGGCGAGACCGAGCTCGCCGTCATCGCCCGATAGCAGGGCCAGATTCGCGCCGAACGACGGGAATGTGTGAGTACCTGATTCGTCTTCGAGGGCGATGATCGAAACGGTGGGGCCGATCCGCGCGCGCCGCTGGGCAGTGGCGCTGCCGGCAAGCACGAGTGCGGCGAGGAGAATCGAAAAAGTACGCATGGTGCAACTTCTACTCCGCCGCGCTCGCGGGTGCCGTGACAGCCGGTCAATTCATGCCGTGACTCTTGTCACTTCATGAGGAAACCCACCACGAGTCCCGCCGCATTGAGGCGCGCCAGCCACGCCCACATCGTCGCGCGGTGCAGCGCGCGTACGCGTGTGTACCAGACGCTGCCGCCCACCGTGGCAAAGAGAACCGGCAGCCACAACACCGTGCCGAATTCCATCCCCGCGAGCGGCCCGCCGCCTGTCACCCAGAGCGCGGTCCGGAGCCGGCCGTACACGTAGGCAAAGACGAGGCCGAATAGCAGCGCAAGGACCGCGGACTTCATGAGTGCCGGACCCATGAACGCTTTCATCTGTTCCGGCGACAGCTGATCCGCGAACGATTCCATCCCCTTGGTGAACACCTTCCCCCACATCACGTAGTCTACGATGTACACTACGACGCCTGCGATCAGCCCCGCAACGAGCCAGCTGTTCATAGGTGCGTCTCCGCTGTGAGAGTTATTTCCGCTCTCCGGGTACACCCAGCTCCGTCATCGCCCGCACGTCGAGCACTTCGTCGAGTTCCTTCCCCTTCAACAATCCCTTCTCCTGCACCAGCTGCCGCACGGTGACGTTCTTGGCCACTGCTTCTTTGGCGAGTTTTGCCGCTTCCGCGTATCCGATCTTGGGCGCAAGCGCGGTGACGAGTGCGGGGCTGCGCTCGAGCCAGTACTCGCATTGCGCCTGGTCGGCCTCGATGCCCTCCACGCACCGCTCGGCGAGCACCCCCGACGCGTTGGAGATGATCATCATCGAGAACAGAAGGTTGTGCGCGATCACCGGCATCATCACGTTCAGCTCGAGCTGCCCGGCTTCGGCCGACGTCGCGACCGTCACATCGTTGCCGATCACCTGGAAGCAGACCTGGTTGACCATTTCCGGAATCGAGGGATTCACCTTCCCCGGCATGATGCTCGAACCTGGCTGCACCGCCGGCAGCACCAGCTCGGCGAAACCGGTCCGCGGTCCTGATGCCAGGAGCCGCAGATCGCTCGCGATCTTTCCCAGATCGGCCGCGTACGTGCGGACCGCACCCGAAAACCCGGCCGCATCCCCCATCGATTGCATCAACTGCACGCGATCCTTGCCCTCGCGCAGCTCCAGTCCCGTCAGCGCGCGCAGGTGCTTGATCATCAGCCTGGGATACTCGGGCTCGGCATTGAGCCCCGTCCCCACAGCGGTGCCGCCGATGCCGAGGTCGCGCAGATCGTCCGCGGCCCGCACGATGCGGTCGCGATTGCGTTCGACCGTGTGCCCCCACGCCGTGAATTCCTGGCCCAGGCGGACCGGGGTTGCGTCCTGGAGGTGCGTGCGGCCCGACTTGACGATCGTGTCGAACGCTTTCCCTTTCGCGAGGAACGCGCGGGCGAGGCGCGTCAGGGCCTCCGTGAGCGCGGCCAGCTGCGACAACGCGCCGACCCGTATCGCCGTGGGGATCACGTCATTGGTGGACTGCGCCATGTTGACGTGGTCATTGGGATGCACCGGTTTGTACTCGCCGCGCTTGCCGCCGAGCAGCTCGTTGGCGCGATTGGCGAGCACCTCGTTCACGTTCATGTTGTGCGATGTGCCGGCGCCCGCCTGGTACGGATCGACCACGAACTGGTCGCGGTGAGCGCCCGCGAGCACTTCATCGGCGGCCGCGATGATCGCGTCGGCGAGTTTCTGGTCGAGCCGGCCGGTCTCGCGGTGCGTCAGTGCGGCGGCTTTCTTGATCCACACGACGGCATCGACGAAGGCGGGGAGGGGGCGCAGATTGGAGATCGGGAAGTTTTGCCGGGCCCGCTCGGTCTGGATGCCCCAGAGCGCCTCAGTGGGCACGGGGAGCTCCCCCAGCGGATCACGTTCGATGCGCGTTTGAGCCACTACGCCTCCATCTGTGCGGCGACCGTCCGTCTCGAGCCAGGAATCACCCATGGAATCCCACGAATTGGTGCAGCATCTCGTTGACCGCGCGAGTTTTCGCCGCGACGCCATGACGAAAGTCGATTGCTTCCGATCGCATCGCCTGATCGTCGGGCTCAACTGTTTCGAGCCGGGACAGTCGCAGGCGCTCCATACGCATGCGGGCGCCGACAAATTCTATCTGGTGCTCAGCGGAAAGGCCACTTTCCTCATCGCCGATCATGAAATCGTCGCCGGGTCCGGGGATTTCGTTGCCGCCCCCGCGGGTGTGCCCCACGGGGTCGCGCGCGCGCACAAACGCACGGTCGTCCTCATGGCGATGGCCCCCGCGCCGACCGCTTCCGCCGAAACCACCCCACGGTGAACACCTCTTTCGCCGCCGCCACCCCGTGCGTCCGTACCAACAGGTACACGCCGAGCGCGGTCAGGAGAATCGTCGTGTAGAAGCGCCAGAGCAGCAGCATCGTCACCTGGTGGCCGGGGCCGAAGTCGCCCGCGAATCCGGACAGGAACGCGACTTCGATGCCGCCGCCGCCCGACGGAAGCGGCACGACCAGCGGCGCGTGCAGGAGCGCGAGCGATCCGAAAAACATGACGGCGAACGGCGGCGCGTCGGGATGGCCCCAGACGAGCGCCGGCAGGATCAGCGCGCGCGCCGCGAGACTGATCGCGGTGAGCAGTGCGCCGGCGAACAGGACCCACCACGGCGCGCGGCGCACATGCGCGAGCGCGACGCGCCACTGGCGCCGCACGCGATGCCGGACCGCGCCGGCACGCACTAATCGCTGCAATGCCCAGGTGATGATCAGCACCAGCAGCGCGACCAGCTCGATCGCCAGCAGATCGCGCGCGAGATTGTGGGTCAGGAACCGCCCGACCGCTGCGCTCCAATCGGGCACGTAGTAGGCGGCGAGCGCGACCGCGATGACCCCGAACACGGGCCATTCCGCGGCGACTTCAACCCCGAGCGCCACCAGCGACGTCACCACGCGCATCCCGGACCAGGTCATGCCGAGAAAGCGCGCCGGCTCCCCACCCAGCCGGTTGGGGGTGACGGTGGACGCGGCTTCGCCATACAGATTCAGGCGTAACGCATCACGAAACGAGAGCGCGCCGCCGGCGGCGCGGCCGGCGAGCTGAATGCGCCCCGCGCGCGCGATGCAGTCGATGGCAAGCAACAACACGGCGAGCGCGTGATTCAATCGGAGCAGTCGCCGAGCGGGTAGATGAATCCGCAATTGCGACACGGATTCTTGCAGCCCCACGGCTTGGGCTGGACCTCGGCGCCGCAGCGCATGCACTGCGGGCGGCGCCGCGCACCCGGAGTGGGGAGGCGCCTACCCGATCCGGTGGACGCCGGTGAGGAAGGGGTTGGTACGGCGCTCTCGTCCGATGGTCGTTTCGGGTCCATGTCCGCTGTACACGATGGTGTCGTCGGGAAGCGAGAGCAACTCGCGTTCGATACTGGCGATGAGGGTCTCGAAATCGCCACCGGGAAGGTCGGTGCGCCCGATGGATCCGGCAAACAGCACGTCCCCGCTGAACGCCGCGCCGTGGCCGATCAGGCAGACGCTCCCGGGAGAATGGCCGGGCGCGTGCCGGATCTCAAAGCGCAGCTGGCCCACGGTCAGCTGCGCGCCGTGCACCATGTCGCGGTTCGGAGCCGGCAAGTCCGGCGGCGGGGACAGCCCAAACGCTCCGGCCTGCTGCGGCACCGCATCATAGAGCGGCCGGTCGCCCGGATGGAGCCAGACCGGAACCTCTCCCCCCGTTTCCTCCGCCACCCGCGCGACGCCGACGACATGGTCGAGGTGCGCGTGCGTCAGCCAGATTCCGGCCAGCGTGGAGCCTGTCTCCTCGATCTTGTGGAGAATCAGTTCGGCTTCTTCGCCCGGGTCGACCACGGCGCACTGCTTCGCCTGCTCATCGACGATGAGATAACAGTTCTCGGCGAACACGCCGTTGGGGATCGGAACGACGTTCATACCTTGACCGGCTTGCCGTCAGTTTGCTCGCGCAGGGCCTTGAGGTACTTCTCCACCGCAATCGCTGCCGTCGTCGCGTCACCCACCGCGGTGGTGATCTGGCGGGTGAGCTGGCTGCGCACGTCGCCCGCCGCGAACAGGCCGGCCATCGACGTCATCATCTTGTTGTCGGTGATGAGATAGCCGCCCGCGTCGTGGTCCACGTGCCCTTCGACGATTTGCGTGTTCGGCTTGAATCCCGCGAAGATGAACACGCCGCCCACATCGAGATTGGACCTTTCCCCGCTCACCTTGTTCTCGAGCACCGCGTGGGTAACGCCCTTCTCGTTGCCCACGATCTCCGGCACGACGGTGTTCTTGATGACCTCGATTTTGGGATTGGCAAAGGTCCGCTCCTGAAGAATCTTCGAGGCGCGGAACTCCTCGCGGCGATGCACGAGGGTCACCTTGCTGGCGTACCGGGTGAGATAGTCGGCCTCCTCGACGGCGGCGTCACCGCCGCCGACCACCGCCAGGTGCTCCCCCTTGAAGAAGGCGCCATCGCACACCGCGCAATAGGAGACGCCCTTCCCCGCGTATTCCTTTTCACCGGGGATGCCGAGCTTCACGGGGGTGCCACCGGCGGTGAGGATGACCGCCGGACTGCGATAGGTGTCGCCGCGCGCGGTCTCGACGTCGAACCACCCGTCCGCGTCCCGCCGGATCCGCTCCACGGTATCGGTGACGATTTCGGCGCCGAATTTCTTGGCGTGCTCGGTCATCTTCTTGGCGAGCTCCCAGCCCTTGATACTCTCGAACCCGATGTAGTCTTCGATCAGATCCGTGTTGAGCAGCTCGCCGCCGGGAGCACCCCGCTCGATGGTCACGGACCTGAGCATCCCGCGGCCCGCGTACATCGCGGCGCACAGTCCCGCGGGACCGGCACCGACGATGATCACGTCGTAGACGAGTGCAGCACGCGTTGTCATGAGCTCGTGAATTCCAGTCGGGGGGGATTCCCTTCCCCCGCGAGGGCGCGCAGCAACTGCGCGCGAAAGTCGACCATTTCGAACTCGATCTCCGGCCTCTGTGGTCCGGCCAGCTTCTCGAGGGCCGCCGCTCCAACGACGACCGTTCCGTGCCGGTTCCCACGAGCCTGATGCAGCAGCGCCGCGGCAGCTTGAATAAACCCCTGCCAGACCCGCGCTTCATCTTCCTTAATAATAGAACGCCAGACTGTTTCCAACGCTTCGTGCGCCAGCCAAAACTCGCCGGCATTAAACAGCTCGCGGGCGTGGTCCAGGTAGCGGCGGCGATCCTCGGGACTCATGACGTCGGTCGGTCGGACTGTGGGAGGGTCGGACGCGCCTGCCCGCGAATCAACCCGTCCGACCGCCCGTCCGACGGTCCGACCGTCAACAGGTTCAGCGCCCCGTGGCAACTGGAGATCGTGCCGACCAGTACTTCCGCTTCCGCGGCGGCACCCGCTTCGGCGACCAGCTGATCCCCGGCGCGCACCGAGTCGGCCGAGAACATTCCCACGCCAAAGACCTGATGCTTGCACACGAACAACGCGGGTCCGCGCACCGGCCGACCGGTGGCGCGCAGCTGCTCCGCGAGCACGCGCACCGTATCCGACATCTCCCAGGTCCGGGGCGCGCTGATCGCCGGGCACAACGCCGGCTCGATACAATGGGTGGGGCAGATCCAGTCGGCCCACGAGACGTAGCGGGTCTGGTCGGTGGTGCCGCCCGGCCGGTCGTACGGCGTGGGAAGCGTGCCGGGCACCGCAACGACGGAGACCGCGCGTCCGGGCCAGCGCTGCCGCGCGCGCCGCAGCACCCATTCGAACATGAGGTGCGGCATGTGGGGGGATGGGACGATCTGATCGCCGGCCGGGCGGCTGGACGGCCCGTCGGCCGGTAGGAATTGGTCGAAGAACGCCGACCAATCCGAGGTGACAAACTGTCGGTCCGGAGCTTCGCCGAGCTCACGGCGCGCCTGGCAATCGGGATTGCGATCGACGACGATCACGGCGCGATAGTCGGTCTTCCCGCGCGCTTTGGCTTTGGCGAGCTGCGCGGCGTAAAACGTGCCGTAGCACCCGCCGCCGATCACCACGACGTCCCTCAGCGGATGACTCTCCCTCCGTCGATCACCAAAACAGTGCCCGTCGCGTAGTCGGTGCCGGTCAGGAGGAACTTGACCGCGGCCACGACGTCGGTGGGCGAGCCGAGCCGCGCGAGCGGCGTCGTCTCACGAATGTGCTCCCGGTCTCCGGCGTCCCATTCGTCCGGGAGGAGCACCGCGCCAGGAGCGACGGCGTTCACGGCGACCTCGGGTGCGAGCGCGCGCGCCAGTGCCTTGGTGAGCATGATGACGCCGGCTTTGCTGACACAGTGCGGCACGTAAGCGGGCCAGGGCTCGAGTCCCGCCAAATCCGCGATGTTGACGATCTTTCCCTTGGCGCGGCGCAGGTGCGGGATCGCGCCCTGCGACACGAAGAACACCGCACGCAGATTGAGATCGAGCGTGCGGTCCCAGCTTTCCGGTGTGACCGTTTCGACGGGCTCCCGGACCATGATCGCCGCAGAATTCACGACGACGTCGAGCCGCTTGAACGCGCGCGCCACCTGATCCGCGAGCCCGCGCGCCGCCACCGCATCGCTCAGATCGGCCTGGAGCAGCTCGACGCGGCGACCTGCCTCCCGGATGGCCCGGGCCGTTTGCTCCGCGCCCTCCGCCGAGCCGTGGTAATGCACCGCGATATCACAGCCCGCTTGCGCGAGCCCGAGCGCAATCGCCTGCCCAATGCGGCGGCCTGCGCCGGTGACGAGCGCGGCCGCGCCTTCCAGGCGCACTAGTACGCTTTCCCGGTGATCGGCACGATCTGGCCCGTAATCGCACTCGCCTCGTCGCTCGCGAGGAACAACACGGTGCTCACGACCTCGTCCAGCTCCACGAGCGGCTGGTTCTCCCCCAGCTGCGCGACGTTGTCCGCCGTGCGCACGGTGGCGGGGGCGACGGCGTTGACGCGGATGTTGGCATCGCGGTATTCGCGAGCCAGCTCGCGCGTGAGCGCCGCGACGGCCGATTTCGCCGCGCTGTAGGCGGACATGTGCATGAGCGAGCGGATCACCGCGATGGAGGCGAAGTTCACGATCGCGCCACCGCCGCGTTCGAGCAGGAGCGGCATGGCGGCCTGGCACATGAAGAACGCCGTCTTGAAGTTGACCGACAGCTCACGGTCGAGCATCTCGGGTTTCACTTCGGTGAACGGACCATAGCTGAAGAACCCGCCGGCGACATTCACGACCACGTCGAGCCCACCGAAATGGCTCTTGGCCGCGGCGGTGGCGCTGCGCGCCACCTCGGGCTGCGTCAGGTCGCCGGCCGATGCCTTGGCGGCGATCCCCTCGGCGGCGAATTCCTTGACGCGGTCGGCGAGCCCGACCGCATTGACGTCGGCGAGCAGCAGCTTCGCGCCGGCGCGGCCCAGGCCGCGCGCCACCGCATGACCGATTTGCCCGACGCGCCCCACGCCGGTGACGAGCGCGACCTTGCCGTGGAGGTCAGCGGGCACCGACGATGTCGTCCACGGGTGGAGCGCCACGTTGCGCGAACCGCACCGTGCCGTCGGACCCGATCACGTACACGGTGCGTTGAATCCCCTTGCCGTCGTCCTTGAGCGCGTGGTAGGCGCGGGCGATCGCGCGCTCGGGATCCGAGAGCAGTGGGAAGGTGAAGCGAAACTTTTCCACGTAGTTCTGATGGCTCTCGATGCTCGCGGGGTTCACGCCCAGCGGCTGCATCTTGGCGGATTGAAACTTGGCGATCTCATCGCGCACGGCGGAGAGTTGGCGGTTTCAGCCGGGGGTGTTGTTGCCCGGATAGAAGACGAGGACCACGCCTCCCTGCTTGAGCAGGTCGGCGAGCGCGTAGGTTTTGCCGTCGGACGCCGGCGCGCTGAACGCTGGCGCTTTACTGCCGATCGGTAGCGGATCGCTCATTCCCTATGCCTCCATGTTTCATGGTTGCCTGCTCCAGGCGCCGCTCGAGCTGCTCCAGCCACACCTCGGGGACCTGCATGCTGCCCAGCGGGGCGTGATTGCCCCCGTACTCGCTCTCGCCGTGCCAATCCGACCCGCCGCTGATGCCGAGCCCGAGCCGCGCGGCGATCTTCGTGAGCCGTTGCTCGACGGACTGCACGTGGCTCGGATGGCGCACTTCCACGCAATCGAGCCCCTGATCCTGAAAGATGCGAAGCTGCGCCTCGGTGCCGTGATCGCCGAGATGCGCGGCGACGGTGAGCCCGCCGACATCGTGAACGAGCGCCGTGACCTCCGACAGCCTGGGCAGCGGCTTCTCTACGTACGCCGCACGTCCGCGGCCGAGGTAGCGGCGGAACGCATCGCTGATGTCCTCGCACGCGCCGCAATCGACGAGCGCGCGCGCCACGTGCGGCCGACCCAGTGCCCCGTCATCGCCGCCGATCAGCTGCGCCTGCACATCCGCGAGGTCGATCGCGACGCCCAGGCGCTGGAGTTTGGCGACCATCTGCTCGCCGCGCACGCGCCGCGCCGCGCGCGTCTCACGCAGGAAGTCCTGGAGCCGCTCGTTTCCCTGCGGCAGGAACAGGGCGAGCACATGCAGCTCGCCCCACGGCGCCCGCACGCTGAATTCGCAGCCCGGAACGACCCGAACGCCGAGTCTGCCGGCTTCACGCGTCGCGTCCGCGACGCCGTCGGTCGTGTCGTGATCGGTGAGGGCGATCGCGGCGAGACCGGCGGCGCGCGCGTGCCGCGCGACCTCCGCCGGCTCGGCCTCCCCGTCGGACGCCGTCGAATGGCAATGCAGGTCAACGTGCGGCGTAGTTCACCTCGGGCGCCGTCCAGGCCGGCTGTGACTGGCGGAACAAGTCGAGGACCTCGCGTTCGGACAGCTCGGCGAACGAGCGCTCGGGGACGCGAGATCCGGTCGGGGAGTAATGCGTGATGCGCCGGGTGCGTTGCGCCCCCGTGCCGCGCTCGAAGATCAGGCCGAATTGGTCCCGGCCGTACACCGTGACGCGACCCGATGGATAGGCCTCCCAGGTTTCCCCGGCGACGACGATCGTGCGGACCATCGTTATGCCTGCGACGTCGTGGCGACGGGAACCTCGCTCCACAGCTCCCACGCGTCCGGCGCGTAAGTCGCAAGCGCCTGGAGCCGCCGCTCGAGCTTGATCTCCTCGGGCAGCCGCGACGCCTGCGCGCGGTGCGACATCTCGGTGGGGCTCTCCGAGAACTCGATGAACAGCCGCGGATCCTTGGCGTTGCGGAACAGCCAGATGCGCTGGCCCCGCGCCTCGGCGAACTGACTCAGCTCGCGCAGCGTGTTGACGTACTCCGCCTCGTTTTGAGTGGGCACGCGCACGCGCGCCGCGGTCAGCACTTTCGGCATCTTCACACCGCTCCCTCGGGAAACTCCTGCAGCGTCTGCTTGACGTCGGCCAGGAACTTGTCGGCGTCGGCACCGTCCACGACGCGATGATCGTACGACATCGTCAACATCCCCATCGTGCGCACCGCGATCGAATCCGTTCCGTCGGGCGCCGTGACGACCTTGGGACGCTTTTCGATCGCCCCCACACCCAGGATCGCGACCTGCGGCTGATTGATGATCGGGATGCCGGCGTACGGCCCGAAGCCCCCCGGATTGGTGATCGTGAACGTGCCGCGCTGGATGTCGTCGGGCGACAGCTTCTTGGTGCGGGCGCGCTCGCCGAGATCGTTGATGGTGCGCGCGAGCCCCATGAGCGCGAGCTCGTCGGCACGCTTGATCACCGGCACGATGAGGCCCCAGTCGAGCGCGACCGCGATCCCGATGTTCACCTCGCTGCGATAGATCGTGCTGTCGCCCGAGACCGCCGCATTCACGATCGGATGCTTGCGCAGATTCTCGGCGCACGCTTTCACGATAAACGCGAGGAACGTCAGGCTCACTCCGCGTTCGGCGTAGGTGTGCTTGGCCTTGCCTCGCAACTGCGCCACCCGCGTGAAATCGACCTCGAAGAAGCTCGCGACGTGCGCCGAGACGCGCCGCGACATCACCATGTGATCGGCGGTGATCTTGCGGATCTTGGACCAGGGCTCGACGCGATCACCGGGCCACGGTTCCACCGCGGGATGCTCGACTGTACCAGGCAGCGTGGGGCGTGCGGCGTGCGGCGCAGCGGCCGCTGGTGCCTTCTCGATGTAGCCCATGATGTCCTGCTTGGTCACGCGGCCCGCGTACCCACTGCCCGGGATGCGCGAGATATCCACGCTGTGCTCGGCGGCGATCTTGCGGACGAGCGGCGTGGATTTCGTGCGCAGGCGCTGCTCGGCCGTTTGAACTCCGCCATCGCCATCACCGCTCTTCATCACGGGGGCTGGCGCGGGCTGAGGTGGCTGTGGACTTGACGCCTGAGCGCGCGGCGCCGGTGTGGGCGCAGGTGCCGGCTTCGCTGGTTCCGGTCTCGGGGCGGCGGGTGCGGGAGCAGGCGCGGACGCTGCAGATTTGGTTGCGGCGGCCGACGCGTCCGTTTCCAGAACGGCGACGAGGGTCTGCACCGGCACGGTCTGCCCCTCCTGCACCTTGATCTCGGCCAGCGTGCCGGCGGCGGGTGCGGGAATCTCGGCATCGACCTTGTCGGTCGAAATCTCGAACAGCGGCTCGTCGCGCTTCACACTGTCGCCGACCTTCTTGAGCCACTTGCTCAGCGTGCCTTCGGCGATCGACTCGCCCATCTGCGGCATGAGAACATCTACACGTGCCATACCTTCTCCCGTCAGTCGGTTAGACGGCTAGCCGGTTAGGTGGTGTTGCTAACCGCCTGACCGACTGACCGTCTAGTATCGAGCGAGCCAGCGTGCCGCTTTAACGATATCCTCGGTCTGCGGCAGGACGAAATCCTCGAGTGTAGGCGCATACGGCAGCGGCACGTCGTGCGCCGTCACGCGCATGATCGGTCCGTCGAGCCATTCGAAGGCTTGCTCGTTGATACGGGCCGCGATCTCGCCCGCGATGCCGCCCGTCCGCGTGTCTTCGTGCACGATCAGGACCTTGTTCGTCTTCTGGACCGTCGCAACGATCGCCGCGTCATCCATCGGAAGCAGCGTCCGCAGATCGAGCACCTCCACCGACAGGCCGTCGTCCTTGTCGAGCTTGTCCGCCGCCTCGAGCGATTTCCACACCGTCGCTCCGTAGGTGATGATCGAGAGGTGCTTGCCTTCGCGCGCGGTGCGGGCCTGGCCGATCGGCGTCAGGATCTCTTCGCCCTCGGGCAGCTGCTCCTTGATGCGTCGGTACAGCCATTTGTGCTCGAGGTAGAGCACAGGGTCTTCGTCGCGAATCGACGACTTGATGAGGCCCTTGGCGTCGCGTGCCGTAGCGGGATAGACGATCTTGAGCCCGGGCGTGTGCAGGAACGCGGCCTCGGGATTCTGCGAGTGGAACGGGCCGCCACGCACGTAGCCGCCGCACGGGCCGCGCACCACCATCGGCGTCGACAGCCCAGCCCGGTAGCGCGCGGTGGCCACGTAGTTCGTGAGCATGTCGTAGGCACAGGAGATGAAGTCGATGAACTGCATCTCGGCGACCGGCCGCAGCCCCATGTGCGCAGCCCCGGCTGCTGCACCGACGATGGCCGCTTCGGCGATCGGGGTATCGATCACGCGGGATTCCCCGAAGCGCTTGACGAACCCATCGGTCACCTTGAAGGCCCCGCCATACAGGCCGACGTCCTCGCCGAGAATGAACACGCGCTCGTCGCGCTCCATCTCTTCCCACAGCCCCTGGCGCAGGGCTTCGAGGAACGTGATCTCGCCCATCAGAGCCCTCGGTACCAGAGCCGGTCGGCGGCCGGTGGGTCCAGGTAGACACCGGGCAACGCCGACTCGGCCTCGGGGAGTGGCTCGTCCACGCACGCATCGGTCGCGTTGTCCACTTCCGTGCGGACTCGCGCGTCGAGCCCCGAGAGATCCTCGGCGGTCGCGAGCCGCTCGTCGAGCAGGCGCGCGACGTAGCGATCGACGGGATCGTTCTGCTTTGCCCACCGCTCGATCTCGTCGGGCGGCACGTAGTGCTGGTCGTCGTGCTCCGCGTGGCCCTTGCGCCGGTAGGTCTTCACCTCGATGAAGTGCACGCCCTTGCCGTGCCTGGCGCGCTCGGCCGCGAACCGCGTCGCTTCGTAGACCGCGAACACGTCATTGCCGTCCACCGTGATGGCGGGGATCCCGTAGCCCTTGGCCTTCTCGGCCAGGTCTTTTACGGCGAACTGTTTTTCGGGCGGCGTGGAGTAGGCCCAGTAGTTGTACTCGCCGATGATCACCATCGGCAGCCGCTGCACCGCGGCGAAGTTCAGGCCTTCGTGGAACGCGCCCGTGGAGGTCGCGCCGTCTCCGACGTAGACGAGCGCCACGCGCGACTCGCTGCGCATCTTGAACGTCATGGCGATGCCGGCCATGACGGGAACCATATCGCCGAGGTGCGAGATCTGGCCGAGGTAGCCTTTTTCGAGGTCGTTGAAATGGACGTTCTGCTCACGCCCGCGCGTCGGGCTCTGGGCCTTGGCCATGTATTGGCGCAGGATCTCGATCGGTTTCGCGCCCATCACGAGCAGCGATCCCAAGTTGCGGATCAGGGGCGAGAGGATGTCCTTGTTGCCCCCTCGTTCCAGTGCGTACGCCGAGGCGACTGACTCCCCTTCCTGGCCGAGGGAGCGGAACAGCCCGCCGATGACCTTGGTCTGGCGGTAGAGGGCGACCAGGCGCTCTTCGAGCGTCCGCGTCAGGCGCAGATAGTAGTAGATCTCGAGGAGCTGGTCGCGCGACAGTCCAGCGGGTACCGGAGCGCTTCCGATTGCTGGCGTGGGTCGCGTAGCGGGCACGGTGGTCGCGCGGGGATTCATGGCCCCTAAAAGTACCGGGGGCAACCGCTTCGGTCACCCCCGCACCCCCGCAATCCCCTTCGCTGCCCACGCGCGCGCGGTGAGTGGGATGGTGCCGTCAGGCGAGGTGGGTAGACGCCGTCGAATGGTATCGCGGAGCTGCGCTCTTCGTTCTGGCGACAGGCTCATGGCATATCCGGGGGCCGGGCCCTGACCGCTGAGGAAGGGCGTCCAGTAATCGTCGAAGTCTCGGAACACGGTTGTCACCACGAGCGGCTGGACGACGACATCGCGGAGTCCCGCGTCTTCGAAGAGAGCTCGCAGCGTAACAGGTCGGCATAGTGGAAAACGCACGCCTTCATCGAGGCTGTGAGCGGCAGGATCCAGCGCCACAGCCGCGTCCCAGAACGCGCGCATCAACCCCATCCCGTCCGCATAGTCCCATACATACGCGCCCACAGTGCCACCCGCGCGGGCGCTGGCCGCCATGGCTCTGACTCCGTCGAGTGGCTTGGGCAGGAAGTTGAGCACGAGTCCAGCGACGACGGCATCGAATCCCTCGGGCATGCGCGGCAAGTCGGGAAGCTCCGCGACGAGAAACCGAGCGCGGTTGTCGACCGTCTGTTGCTGAGCGTACGAGACGTATCCCGACGACCGATCGCAAGCAACGACGCGCCGCGGCGCTTGATTCATCAAGATGGTTTGGCTGAGTGCTCCGGTACCGCAGCCGACATCGAGCCAGGCGGACCGAGCTGGAACGGCCAGCCATTGGAGGAACTCGGAGGCGACGCGGCGGCTCCACCGGCCGACGTACGCTTCATAACCGGACCCCTCGGTCCACACGTCCGGCACCGCGTCACCGCCTGCGTTGAATGGGGAGGTCTGCTGCCCGAGCGGTTGGGCGAGGCCGATGAGAATTCCTTCGGGACCCCGGATGTAGCAGAGTCGATAGACGTCTCGGTAATTGACGACTTCATCGACCACCGTCGCACCGAGCTTGCCGAGCCGGGCGAGGGTGTCGTCGATGTCCTCGACGGCGAACATGACACGCAGGTATCCCAACGAGTTCACGGGGGCTGTGCGGTGATCGGACGCAATGGCGGGGGCGTCGAAGCGCGAGAGCTCGAGGCGGCTGTGGCCGTCGGGGGTGCGCATCATGGCGACTTCGACGCGCTGGCCGCGCACTCCGGTGACGCGGCCCGCCCATTCGTCTTCGATGGGCATGCGGCCTTCGAGGGTAAGGCCGAGTTCGGTGAAGAACTCAACGGCGGCATCGAGGTCTTCAACCACGATGCCGACGTTGTCCATGCGCTTGACTGTCATAAGGATGCCTCATTTCCTGTTGCGCCCCAGCGAGGTGTCAGATGGCACTCGCCGTTAGCGGAATTGCCTGTTCCCAAACATCATCGATCTTCCATTCAAGCACAACTTTCGACGACCCTCGCCTATCCAATCGCAGCTCGCTATTGAGTAACCGCCCTACGAACGTCTCAACATCATCAGCCATGTCGCGGTCGAGTTGCTCAGGTGGAGTCGAGTCGTACCCCTCATAGTCACACCAGTCCTTCACGCTTGCACCGGATGAGCGGTCAGAAGCTTCCACGAACCATTCAAACACCGTGATCGGGACACTTACCGCTACATGCAAAGCAGATCGGATGCAACGAGAGCTCGACCGCCTCCCCTTTCTTCGTGACGCATACGCCGTCAGGGAGAGCAAGTTCGAGTAGGCGCTGGGATGCAAGTGTGGGTGACATGACGCTAACCAAGCCTCAGGCAGCTCTCCGCGATGGCCTCGGGCAACTGACGCCACCTTCGGGATCCACAGAGGGACGAGCAAGACCTTGTGCCTTGGCCTCGAGTCGGGCGCGCAGTGCGCGCGAACTCCAGCCGGTT
>JBLNGI010000197.1:0-13235 GCA_050264615.1 Gemmatimonadota bacterium | reverse complement strand
GGTATGGGGCCCGTGAACGCCCCGCAGACGTCAGGCGGGAAGGTGTTTGCGGGCCTCTACGCTCTTTATGCGGGTTTGGTATTCATTGTAATTGCCGCGCTGCTCGGGGCCCCGGTATTTCACCGCTTGTTACACAAGCTTCATTGGCCGGCCGATCGCTCGTAGCTTATCCGGTCTTCAAGGGGCCGGCGGCCCTGTAACGACTGAGGATGACGCCGGACGGAAATGCATTCGTGCTGACGAGCTCGAATGCGCGTGCCGGGGTTCCCTCCGCAAAGAAGCGCTTCCCCGTGCCCAACAGGACCGGAGAAACGATCAGCAGGACTTCATCCGCAACCCCATGTTCGAGCAGCGTCGATGTCAGCGTGGAGCTACCTGAGAGGACAAGGTCCGGTCCGTCCTGCGACTTGATGCGGCGAACGCCCTCGACGATGTCCGCTCCAAGGCCCTTGAATGGGCCCCATTCAAGACTATCCGGACGATGCGTAGCGACAAACTTCGTTGCCGCATTCAGGCGGTCCGCCATCGGACTGCTCGGCGCCTTTGGCCAGAAGCCCGACCAGAGATCGTAGGTGCGACGGCCGAGCAGCAGATCGAACCTCTCGCCATACGCTGCGAGGACTGCATCCCTCCCTGCAGGGGTCCGATAGGGCGCGGTCCAGTCGCTGTACGGGAAATCGCCGCCATCGGCGGAGTGCTGGATCACGCCGTCCAGCGAGATGTGTTCCATGATCCTGAGCCTTCTCATTTGCTCAGCTCCGTCGGCATTGGGAAGCGTTGCTGCATCCACGCTTGCCAGCGCGGTGTCTCACGGGCGGAGGTCTCGGCCGCCTTATCGCCGTACGAGTAGATGCTCATCGCGACCATGCTCTGGCCGCCGAGGTTGTAAGCGCCAAGGGCGGCTACGCCCGGCCCCGGCTTGTCGAGCCGCAGCAGGGCATCGTACGGACTCTCGGTGAGGTACTCCACCACGCCGCTGCTCGCCGGGACACCCGCGGGCGCTGTCCACCGCTGCGCGACGCTCATGCCTTTCAGTCCAAACGCCGCGGTCAGCGCTTCCCAAGCCTCCGCTTCGGTCCCCGCCACCGGAGCCACGAACTGCATGATCGTGGAGCGTTGGCCGCGGAAGTGCGTGAGATAGATCCGCAGGGTGCGGAAGAAGCCGGGCCAGCCCTGCCCCGTGCTTTCCAGCTGGTTGTCCCAGTCGTCGGTGCTGGCGAAGAGGCTGTTCACCACACGGACCAGGCACACACCACCCGCGCGCGCTTCGACACTCCACTCGATTGCGATGGGCGGCGAGCCACCCCAGCCCTCGCCCTGCGCGACAAACATCCGCGGCGGATCCCAGGCCGTCACCGCAGAACGGACCTCCATGCCCGGGCCGAAGTTCAACTTCAGCGCGACCGGCTTCCCGTCGCGGACCTCGAACACGGCCGGCACAAACCAGGACGAAATCCCGTGCCCGGTCGCGATGGCCTGCCAGACCTGTTCCGGCGTGCCGGGAACCTCGACTTCGACTTGGACGGAACGGCGTCCGGAGGCTTCTTTCTTCACGCTCATGATAGCTCCTTCGGCTTGGATTTCTGTGGGACGGGGTGCGACACAATCACCAGGCGATGCGCGCGGCCGCCGGGGGCGGATGCATCGTGATATTTCGAAACGAGTCTCGCGATGGCGGCGGTGAGCTCGCTGCTGAACGCCGCCCGGTCCGTCGCCGATCGGAAGCGCACCTCGGTGTCCACCGCCAGGGTCGCCAGACGTTTGCCCGTTTCTTTCGCACGACGAACGAGGTCGCCCACTTCGCGGACGACCCGAGCGCCCAGGGCGATGAGGTAACTCGCGGACAGCCGATCGACTTCCCGATCCGGATCGATGGCGACGGGACCCAAGGCGCTTGGCGAAACGACGTAGGACGCGGCCGTCGCGACGAGCAGCCGTTCCGTCAGTCCGCCCCACTTGCGTTCCTGAGCCAGCCGCACGAGCCCGTGCGCCTCCAGCGCGTGCAGGTGGTAGTTGACCTTCTGCCGAGCCAACCCGACCCGAGTGGCCAACGTCGCCGCCGAGGCGGGCGCGGCCAGTTCGGAGAGGAGCCGGCTGCGCATCGGTTCCAAGGCCACGGTCGCGGCCGCCGGATCATCGATGACGTGGATGTCGAGCATGGGGAGATGTTATCATTGACAACTTTTATTGTCAAGGAGGGCTTTTTCCACGGCGTACGTCCGCAATCGTGGCCTTGGGAGGAGTGACCACTTACCTTAGGCCAACCTCGTCAGGCTGCGCGCGTCTGGTCACATGTCACCCCTAGCCGTTCGCGTCGGTGCGGGCGTCCTCGCCCTCCTCGCGCTTTTCGCTCTCCGCGGCAAGCGCTGGGCCTACTTCGGATTCGTGCTGCTCGGGCTCGCGTACTTCCCTGCGCAGGCCCACTTCCACGTGCACGCTCCAAAGTGCGCGCAACTCCTTCCCACGCTGCAGCAGCTCGTCCCGCTGCTGCACAACTACGCGTACATCGCGCTGTTCGCCGGCTTCTACTGGATCTCGTGGGTACAGTTTCGGGACGCCGACGCGCGCACCATCGTGTCGCTTCTCGCGACACTGCTCGCGGCAGTCTTGGTCGAAGTCGCCCAAGGCATGACGGCGCGCGCACAGTGCCATCTCCGCGATCTTGTGCCGGACGTCGCCGGAGCATTGGGCGCGGCGCTACTGCTCGCCATCTGGGCTCGGCTGCGCCGGAAGCCAGCGTACGTCAGACTGGGTAAGCCCCGATCGGCCGCCGCGCCACAGCCGGTTGCTCCGCCACCTCGCCGGGGGGGGGGGAGCCTTCCACCTCGCGCCGTCCTTTATGACCCGCCCGCGTACGCGCCCCCTCCCCCGCCCCCGGATTTTTCGCCGGGTCCGACGACCGCGCCCTCCGGGACGCCAGCGGCGCAGGCGGCTACGACGGAAGAGGTCGCGCCGAACAAGGTTGCGGCTCGCGCAGCGCTTGTGCAGCATCTCGGGGCAGTCCTGGGTCGTGTCCGACCCGCGTTACAGCGTATCTGGCGGATCATATGGGGACGTCGCCGCGCCATCGTTGTGGGTGTCGTCCTCGTGGTGCTCGTCGGCGCCGGGGTGGTCGCGTTCGTGCTCCTGTGGACACCGACGCCCGTGGTCACCGTGCAACCAGAGGCGCCCCCGCCCGAGCCCCCACCCCCACCCCCGCGACCGCTTCAGTCCGAGGTTGAGGGATACTACGAGCCGAGCTACAAGTTTACGGTCTTCGATCGGCGGTTCACCCGTCTCACGCTGCGTCCAAACCCATCCGTCACGTTCTCGCGTCCGGGGTCACGGCAGGAAGTGGCTTGCGAAGACGCCCAAATTGGGAAGGACGCGATGCGCTTGCGTTGCACGCTCGAACCCTACGGCGTAGTCACGATCGAGGGCCGGTTCCCGTCACGCTACGCCACGAGCAAGCTCGACATGCCGGTCTTGAGCGCCGTGATCACCGTTACCAATACGCGCGGTGAGGTGCAATACCGCGCGCGCGACTCGTTCTATTGGCACGTGCCCGACTGAGACTCGAGCAATGCTTGCACTCAGTGATCCTCGTTGGAGCTCGTTTACACACGCGTACGGCCCCGCCGAGAACATTCCAGCGCTCCTTTCGAGAGCACGAGACGACCCTGGGCCCAGCCACGAGCCCGGCACCGCCTGGTTCGATCTCTGGAGCGCTCTGTGCCATCAGGGCGATACGTATACGGCGAGCTACGCCGCGGTGCCGCACCTCGTTCAGTTCGCACCGGATCATCTGAAGCGCCACAGGTACGATCCGCTTTTGTTGACGGCCTGTATCGAACTTGCCCGACTCGAAGGCCGAGGGCCTCCCATTCCGCCAGCGCTCACCGCCGCCTACCGGGAGGCCATTCATCGCGCCCGAGAGCTCGCCGAGGCGAGCTTCCTCTCGGCCTGGAATGCTGATGCCGACGCGGCGATTCGAGCGTGTGCCGCAGCCTTGTCCGGCGATATCGTTGGGGCGCGGACCATCCTCGATGCCGATCGCGACGAGGGCCAAGCAAGGTGAGATGAGCCTTTTGCCGGGCTTGCGCGATCAGGGGACGCACTGCGAACCGCCTGGCTGACGCCGCCCGTCGCAGTAGAATTGCGTGATACAGGGAGGGCAACGATGGCAAGGATTACCGGCGTCGGCGGCGTGTTTTTCAAGAGCAAAGGCGACAGCAAGGCATTGGCAGCGTGGTATCGGAAGCACCTGGGCCTGCCGCTGGAAGACTGGGGCGGGGCGGCGCTCAGATGGCCGGACGACAAGGCCGAAGATCAAGGCGTGACGGCGTGGCACGTCGCGTCGAGCGACAGCAAATGGTTCAGCCCAAGCCAATCGTCCTTCATGATCAACTACCGCGTTGACAACATGCGCGAGCTGCTGGAGCAACTGCGCGCCGGGGGTGTGGCGATCATCCAGGGACCCGAGTCGCACGAGAACGGCAAGTTTGCGTGGATCATGGACCCGGACGGCAACAAGGTCGAGCTCTGGGAGCCGAAGGTGTGGGACGACAAGAACAAAGGGGCTTGATGCCTTGGGCGCTGCACCCCGCTCGAAATCATCTGCCTATGTCCTGCTGACGCTCACGCTGATTCCGTGGCTCTTCTGGATTGTTTTCATCGCGATATTCATCCAGAACCCGCCTGACGCTGCGGCTCTCGAGAACATGTCGTCCGATGCATCTCCCCCATTCTGGGCGTGGGGAATGATGCTCATCCCACTTTTTACGTTCGGGTTGATTGTCTTCTATGTCATTCACCTGTACACGAAGAGTGGTTTGTCAGGGGCTCCGCGCGGACTGTGGCTGGTACTGATCGTGTTCGCGAACCTCTTCGCCATGCCCGTCTATTGGTTTCTGTACGTCAAACCAGACCGGGATGCGGAAGCCGCCCTGCCCCCGCCCCCCCCACCGCTCGACGTCGACGGCTGGCGTACCCCTGCCCTCGGCAATACGGCGGGAGAGCTGCTGGACGCGAGTATCGTGCTCGCGAAGCGGAACTACTGGACGATCCTTCGCACCGCGCTTCCGGCGCTGGTCCTGGCATTTACGCTCGAGGCACTGCTGGAGCTGTTGGACGCTTCGTCCGGCTTTCTGGGAATGACCGTGTCGCTCGTACCCTGGTCGCTCGTCGAGGCCCTGTGCATCGCCAGCTGCTGGTGTCTACTCCACGGCGCACCGAGCACGTTCGGTGTCGGCTGGCAGATGATATCAGCGCGCCTTGGCGCGGTCATTCTCAGCTACGCCTTGAAGTGGCTCGCGATCACGGTTGGCTTTGTCCTGCTGATTATCCCCGGGTTCCTCGCGATCGTACGATTCTTTGGCCTGCCGACTGCTTGCATCACCGAGCATGCGTCCGTCGGCATCGCGATCCGCCGAAGCCTGGCATTATCCCGTGGGCGATTCAAACTGCTCGCGGCCTCCGTCGGCCTGGTGGAAATCCTCAGTCTCGGCCTTTCCATGCTCATCCCGCTGCTCGTACCGGGAGGCTCCTGGGAAGAGCCATCGCGCTGGGACACCATCAGCGCCTCGCTCATCTACGTGAGCCTGCTCCCGTTCCGGACAGCGTTGCTGGCGACGGTGTATCTCAATCTCAGGATGAGCAAAGAAGGCTACGATTTGAGCGTCAGCCTTGGGAATCTCTCGCGCGCCGCTCCGTGAGCATGATGATGGCCGCGAGCAACAGCCACACGACGAATGCGGCCTGCGCGTAGTACATGTACGGCAACGTTTCGCTGAACCCGAGCGCCACGCCAGCGCAGAGCGCGGCGACGAGCCACGCAAACCAGGCCAGCCAGCGCGGCCACACCGCCCCGTTGCGAATCCCCCACCCGAACGTGTACGCGACCAACCCGAGCAGGAATGTGGCGAGCCGCTCGGCCGCGAGCCCAAATGGATGCAGCATGTCGTAGAGGAATACGGCGTGCGTCCCCGCGAGCCCCGTATCCGCGACGTGGTACGCGTGCGCGAGATGGTAGCCCGCACCCACCATGAACAGGATGTTGATCGACCACACGGAAAACGCGAAGGCGCCGAGCCGGATCCCCGCGCGCGACGGCGACGCACCGGGGGTGTCGTTATGGCGCAGCGACACACCAATCAACCCGGCGTACATGAACGCGAGCCCGAACAACAGCGACCAGTGGATCAGGCGCCAGCCGTGCGTCCGCGCGACGGTGCCGAGCTGGGCCGCGCCGTCGCCCGAGAGGACGGGATGCATGGCGCCCGCGACGGCGAACGAGAGCGCGCCGATGAGCAGGCACAATCCGTAAAACAGCGGGCGGCGTGTCACGACCATGGTTTCTCCCGAGTCCCCAGCCCGAATCCCGAGCCCCAATCTAGCACGCACTCGGGCCGACGATATATTGACCGCAATGGACTTGAATCGCATCCTGCGCGAGGGCTTCATCGCCGGCTGCATCGGCGCGGCGGTCGTTGCCCTCTGGTTCCTGATCGTCGACACCGTCAGCGGCCAACCGCTGTTCACCCCCGCCATGCTCGGCAGCGCCGTGTTCTGGGGCGCGCACGGCCCGGATGCGGTCGTCATCGAGCCCGCGCGGATCTTCGGCTACACGATGATTCACGTGAGCGCGTTCGTGGTGGTCGGCTGTATCGCGGCGGCGCTCGCCGCCGAAGTCGAGTACGCGCCCTCCACGTTGTTCCTCATCATCGTGGGATTCTGCTTCTTCGAAGTGGGCTTCTACATCCTCGTGGCACTCCTGGCCAAGCCGTTGCTGGGCTATCTCGCCTGGTGGAGCGTGGCGATCGGCAACGGGCTCGCCGCGCTCGGCATGGGCTACTTCCTGTGGCGCGAGCACCCAAAGATCGGCGAAGAGCTGCGGCGACATCCGCTCGGAGAGACTGAAGATGGTGAATAGCGACGAATGTCCAATGTCCAATGTTCAATGACCAATGAACGTTGGACATTGGACATTGATCATTGATCATTCGTCCCGTAGGCTTCTGTCGGTACCTTCGCTTCAGCATCCGTTCTTTGGTCCCAGACTGAATATCGGAACCAGATGACGGTCATCACGATCCACAGCATCAGCCCGCCCAGCACCCACATGAGCAAGCCGCCGATTTGCTGGTCCTGCATCGGGGAGAGTGCGCCCACGCGCGGCGCCGCGGCATAGAACGGATACAGCACGCGGTCCGACAGGGTGATCAACGCGCCCGTGACCGACATCGGAATGCCGAGCAGAAACAGGTACAGCATCTGCAGCAGATGCGGAATGCGCGGCAGCTCCGGCACCGGCGACAGCACCGGCCACCACATGAGCGTCGCGGTCGCGAGGAATACGAGGTGCTGGAGGATGTGGAGGTTGTGATTGCGTAATGCAGCCTCGTACAGCGCGGGGAAATGCCACACCACGATCGGCGCCGTGAAGATCAGCCCCGCCGCGACCGGCCGCGTGACGATGCGCGCGATCGCCAGCACCCAGCGCGGGCGCAGCAGCGGTCGCACCACCTGCGCGGGACAGCCGTAGAGCAGCAGCGGCGGAAACACGAGCGTCAGCAGCAGGTGCTGCGCCATGTGCGCGCTGAACAGGTAGTTGTCCGACAGGTTGTGCAGGGGCCCGTTCAGCGCGACGAGCAGCACCAGCAACGCCGCGCCAAAGCTCACCACGCGGCTGCGCGCCGTCCGCAGGCCGCCTAAAAAGACGTAGAGCCCGCCCAGGAGGACGAGCCCTACCACTACACTGGGGTGCAGGTCCCACTGATTCCAGGCGGGAATGTCCACTATCGAATGATCAACGATCATTGATCAATGATCATTGATCAATGATCAATGATCATTCTGTTCATGTGCCCGTGCGCAGCCTAATCGACCCATAGAAGATGAACAGCAGGCTCACCACCACCGCCAAGGCCAGCAGCAACGGCCCGCCGAACAGGAACGTGAAGAACTTGTTGTCGAACTTGAGGTGCATGTAGAACATCACCACCAGGGCGAACTTCACGGCCGACAGGACGAGCAGGACCGGCACCAGCGCGCCCTGGAACGCCGGAACGTAGAAGACCCCGACCTCGACCAGCGTGATCATCACGAGGATCGCGGCGATCCGGAGGTACGTACCGGTGGTCGCGTGTGCGTGCTGCTCAGCCATCAATCGCCTCCCGAGCCCCGAACCCTCAGCCCAAATCCCTCATTGAATCAGGTAGACAACGGTGAAAATGATGATCCACACGACGTCGACGAAGTGCCAGTACAGTCCGGTGATCTCGACCGTGATGGCATTCGCGGGTCCCAGCTTTCCACGCAACGCCTGAACCCACAGCGTGAGCAGCCAGATCACGCCCACCGTCACGTGCGCGCCGTGGGTCCCGGTCAGCACGTAGAACGTCGAGCCGAACAGGTTCGTGGTGAGCCCGAGCCCTTCGCGATAGAAATGGCTGAATTCCCACACCTGCCCGCCCAGGAAGATCAGGCCGAGCAGCGCCGTGATCAGCAGCCACAGCTTGCCCTGCTTCATGTCGCCCCGCTGCACCGCCGCGAGCGCCAGCACCATCGCGAGACTCGACATCAGCAGGTCGAACGTGCTGAACGACGTGAACGGGATATTCAGAATCTCGTGCGGGTAGGGGCCGACCTGGCTTCTTCCCTTGTAGATCAGGTAGGTCGAGATCAGCGAGGCGAACAGCAGGCATTCGGATCCGATAAAGGCCCAGAACGCCATCTTGCGGCTGTCGAGCCCCATGCTCGTGGCGTGCCCGTGCGCGACGGCGGCGGCGTGTTCCCCCGTGTCGTATCGCATCTACACCTCGAAGGGCTCGTACGCCCAGCGATAGATCCCGACCACCACGATGGCCACGCCGACGAGCGCGACCGGGAGCGCGCGCGCGAGCGCGCCGATCGCCATTACCGGCAGCCCCGCCGCGGTGATCATGGGCCACCAGGAGCCGCCCGGCACGTGGATCGGCGCCGGTGGATGCTCGGGCAGCGGCGTCATCGGCCCGTGCCGTTCGGTCTGCCACAGTGGAAGCCGGCTCGCCACCGTGGGGATCACGGTGAAGTTGTACACCGGCGGCGGTGACGGAATCGCCCACTCGAGCGTGGCCCCGCCCCAGGGGTCGTTGGGGGCGTCGATCGGGCGCCACCCGGTGCGCACGAGATTGTACAGGAAGATCAGCGTCGCGATCCCAATGACGAACGCGCCGATCGTCGACAGCAGATTGAAATCGCTGACGCCGAGCTCCGGCGCGTAGGTGTAGATGCGCCGCGGCATGCCGAGCAGGCCTGACAGGTGCATCGGGAAGAACGCGAGGTTCAGCCCGAGCATGGTGAGCCAGAAATGCCACTTCCCCAGGGTCTCGGACAGCATGCGTCCGGTCATCTTGGGCCACCAGTAGTACATCCCGGCAAACAAACCCATGATCGTCCCGCCGAACAGGACGTAGTGGATATGCGCGACGACGTAGTACGTGTCGGTCTGCTGCAGGTCGGACGGAGCCGACGCATGTGAGACGCCGGACAACCCGCCGATGATGAACATCGCGATGAAGCCTACGGCGAACAGCAAGGACGAGGTAAAGCGGATCTGGCCACCCCACAGCGTGCCGATCCAGTTGAAGATCTTCACGCCGGTCGGGATGGCGATCAACATCGTGGCCCCGGCAAATACGGAATCGGCGATCGGTCCCAATCCCGAGGCGAACATGTGATGCGCCCACACGCTCCAGCCCAGGAACGCGATCACGACGCCCGAATACACCACGACCGTGTAGCCGAACAGCGGCTTCTTCGCAAAGGTCGGCAAGACTTCCGACACGATCCCCATCGCCGGCAGGATCAGGATGTAGACCTCGGGGTGGCCGAACATCCAGAACAGGTGTTGCCACAGAATCGGATCCCCGCCGCCCGACGGGAGGAAGAAGTGCGTCCCGAAGAGCCGGTCGAACATCAGCAACACCAGCGCCACGGTGATGACGGGGAACGCCGTGATCACGAGGAACTGCGTGACCAGCGTCATCCACGTAAACACCGGCAGGCGCAGCATGCGCAGGCCGGGGGCGCGCATGTTGAGGATCGTCACGATGAAGTTGAAGCCGGCAGCGAGCGACGCGATGCCGAGGATCTGGAGGCCGAGCAGCCAGAAATCGACGTTGGGACCGGGCGAGAACTGGCGCGACGTCAGGTTGGCGTAGCCGAACCAGCCGGCATCGGGCGCCACCGAAAGCCGGCCGGCGCCGAACAGCGGGCCCGCGATGAAGCTCGCGTTCATGAACAGGCCGCCCAGCAGGAACACCCAGTAGCTGAACGCGTTGAGCCGCGGGAACGCGACGTCGCGCGCGCCGATCTGGAGCGGGATGATGAAGTTGAAGAACGCGGCCGACAGCGGCATCAACGCGAGGAACACCATCGTCGTGCCGTGCATCGTAAACAGCTGATTGTACGTCTCGGCGCTGACGCCGATCCCCGCGGGACTCGCGAGCTGGGCGCGGATAATCAATGCCTCGAGCCCGCCGATCAGGAAGAAGATGAACGCCGTCCAGAAATACAGCAGGCCGATGCGCTTGTGGTCGGTGGTCGTCAGCCAGGTCTTCATTTCAGACTCTGCAAATAGGCGACCAGGGCATCGAGATCCTCAGCCGAGAAATTCTGCGGCGGCATCAGCGCCCCGGGCTTCAGCGCGGGGGCGTTTTGAATCCAGCGGTGCAGCGATTCGGTGGTGTTCGGGAACAACGCCCCCGCGATCGTGCCGCGGCTGCCGACGTGACTGAGATCGGGGCCGACCTTGGCGGAGGACAGGCCGGTGATCGTGTGGCAGCCGATGCACGCGCTGCGCCGGTAGATCTGCTGGCCCTTCTCTTCGGGCGATCCCGTGGCGGGAGTGACCGGCGCGGCGCGCTGCCGATCGACCCAGCGCTGAAAGCCGGAGTCGGACTCCACGATGACGCGCAGCCGCATGTTGGCGTGGGACGCGCCGCAGAACTCGGCGCACTGCCCCCAGTACTCCCCGGTCGAATCGGGGCGAAATGCGATGCGGCTCGTCCGGCCCTGCAACAGATCGCGCTTGCCGCCGAGCGCCGGCACCCAGAAACTGTGGATGACGTCGGCCGACGTCATTTCCACCTGCACCGCCGTTCCCACCGGCAGATGCAGCTCGTTCGACGCGCTGATACCGAGGGTCGAGTACCGATACTCCCACCACCACTGGTGCCCGATCACCTCCACCCGCAAGGCGCCTTCGGGCGCGTGTCCCGCCGTCGCGAAGATCGTCCGCATCGTCGGCACGGCGATGAATACGAGGATCAATGCCGGGGCGAGCGTCCACCCGATCTCGAGCGCGGTGTGGCCGTGGACCGGCTTGGGCGCCCCTGCGCCCCGACGCGCCCGATACCGCGCGAGCGTGATGATGAGCAGCGTCTCGACGATGAGGAAGACCGCGACCGCCCACCAAAAGACGTTCCAGAACAAGCCGTCCAGTTCGGCGGCGAAGTCGGACCGAGGAGCGAATACCGATTGCGGGAATGGACCGCTGCAGCCGGTCAGCAGGAGCAAAACTGCGACGAGGACGAACGGCACGGCGTCAAACTAGACGGACCTCCGCAACCCGTCAACGCGCACGTTATCATTAGGCGCCATGACTGAACTCTCCGCGCGGTTGCAGGACGCGCTAGGGACGGCGTACCGCGTCGAGCAGGAGCTCGGCGGCGGCGGGATGAGTCGCGTCTTCGTCGCCGAGGAAACGCGGCTCGCGCGGCGCGTCGTCATCAAGGTGCTGCCCCCCGACCTCGCGCTGGAAATGCGCGTCGATCGGTTCAATCGGGAGATTCAGCTCTCCGCCTCGCTGCAACATCCGCACATCGTGCCGCTGCTGGCCGCGGGAGGGTACGAGGATCTCCTCTATTACACGATGCCGTTTGTCGAGGGCGAAGCGCTGCGCACGCGCCTGTCGCGCGAGGGCGAGCTCCCCGTGCGCGACGCCGTGCGCATTCTCAAGGACGTGGCGGATGCGCTGGCGTACGCGCACGCGCGCGGCGTCGTGCACCGCGACATCAAGCCCGACAACGTGCTGCTCAGCGGCCATCATGCGGTCGTGGCCGACTTCGGCGTAGCCAAAGCCGTCAGCCAGGCCAAGACCGAGAGCGGGCTCACGTCGGTCGGCGTGGCGCTGGGCACGCCGGCCTATATGGCGCCCGAGCAGGCCGCCGGGGATCCGAACATCGACCACCGCGCCGACATCTACGCGTTCGGCGCCATGGCGTACGAGATGCTCACCGGGCGCCCGCCGTTTGCCGGGATGGCGCCGCATCAGATGCTCGCCGCGCACGTGACCGAGCCGGTCGTGCCGATCACGGACAGGCGTCCCGCGCTCTCCCCTGCCCTGGCCGAGCTCGTCATGGCGTGCCTGGCGAAGAATCCGGCGGACCGCCCGCAGAGCGCGAATGAAGTCCTCCAGGCGCTCGAAGGCATGGCGACACCGAGCGGCTCGGTGGCCGTCACGTCACCGATCTCCACGGTGCGCCACGCGCTGCGCCGGCCGCGCACTCGCGCGCTCGCCGTCGCCGCGGTCGCGCTGCTCCTGCTGCTCGGCGGCTGGCTCGCGCTGCGCCCGCGCACCGCGCCGGCGCTCGATCCCAATCGCGTCGCGATCGCGCCGTTCGACGTGATCGGACCGGACCTGCAGCTGTGGCGCGAGGGGCTGGTCGACGTGCTGTCGCGCAGCTTGGACGGCGCGGGGCCGCTGCGCACCGTGTCGCCCACACTCGTCGTGCGGCGCTGGGGCGGGCGCGGAGACGCGTCGGCGGCGCAGGCGCTGGGACAGGAGACCGGCGCGAGAACGGTCGTCTTTGGCGGCCTGATTGGGGCGGGCGCGGATTCGGTCCGCCTGACCGCCACCGTGCTCGACGTGCCGGGGCCAACGGTGCTCGGTGAGATCGAGCTGCGTGAGCGTACCGATCGCATCGACCGGCTGGCCGACTCCCTCACCGTGCGCGTGCTCCGCGAGCTGGGGCGGACTCGGGCCATAGGTTCCGTGCGCACCGCCTCACTCGGCTCACCCTCCCTCCCCGCGCTCAAGGCGTTCCTGCAGGGAGAGCAGTTCCTGCGCCGGTCGGAATGGGATTCATCGCTGGCCTACCATCAGCGCGCGATCGCGCTCGACAGCGGCTTCACGCTCGCCTGGAGTCATGCGGGGATGGCGGCGGGGTGGCAGCATCGCGCCGACGATTCTCTCTCCCGCACCTACAAGCTGC
>JBLNGI010000196.1:0-4469 GCA_050264615.1 Gemmatimonadota bacterium | reverse complement strand
GTGAAATGTCCCGGGGGTTCAATAAGGAGCTGGCGGCGCTGGAGCTCGACATCTACAAGGCGGCGGGAGGCGAGTTCAACATCAACTCGACCCCGCAGCTGCGCACGGTGCTGTTCGAGCGGCTCAAGCTTCCCGTGCAAAAACGGACCAAGACCGGCGCCTCCACGGACGTGGAGGTGCTCGAGCAGCTGGCCGCGCTGGGGCACGAGGTGCCGCGGCTCCTGATCGAATACCGGGAGTTGACCAAGCTGAAGTCCACCTATGTCGATGCCCTGCCTGGTTACATCCGCGCCGACACCGGGCGGGTCCACACGAGCTTCAATCAGACCGGCGCCGCGACGGGGCGGCTGTCGTCATCCGATCCCAACCTCCAGAACATCCCTGTGCGCACCAAGCGCGGCGGAGAAATTCGCCGGGCGTTCATCGCCCCGCCCGGGCATCTATTGCTGATCGCCGACTATTCGCAGATCGAGCTGCGCCTGCTCGCCCACCTCTCCGGGGATCCCTCCTTCGTGGCTGCGTTCCAGCGCGGCGGTGACATCCACCGCCAGACGGCGGCCGTGATTTTCGGAGTTCCTGAGGAGAGAGTGACCGGCGAGATGCGCGCGCGAGCCAAGACCATCAACTTCGCGACGATCTACGGGCAAGGCGCGCTGGCGTTGTCTCGCCAGCTGGGTATCACGCTCGAGGAAGCGAAGGCGTTCATCAAGCACTACTTCGAGCGCTTCGCCGGCGTCCGCGTGTGGCTGGATAAGACCGTGGAGGAAGCACGACAGCGGGGCTTTGTCGAGACGTTGTTCGGCCGCCGCCGCTACATCCCAGAGCTGCGTGACCGCAACTTCAGCATTCGATCTTTCGGCGAGCGAACCGCGACGAATTCGCCCCTGCAAGGATCCGCGGCCGACCTCATCAAAATCGCCATGATCCGCATCCATGCCGCGCTAAGACGCGAGGGACTCGGCACGCGGATGCTCCTCCAAGTCCATGACGAGCTTGTGTTTGAGGTTCCTGAGTCGGAGCGCGCAGTTGCCGAAGATCTCGTAAAACGCGAGATGGAAGGCGTAGCCAGTTTAGCCGTTCCACTCGTTGTAAGTGTAGGCGCTGGAAGGAATTGGATCGACGCCAAGGGTTAAGCACGCCTCTTGCAGGAATGGGGGGTTAAGCCCACAATTGGGGCGTCGATTTCGGAGTGCTGCCGAGGTCGCCGCCCTTTGGCGCCCGGAGGGTATTGCAGTGAAGGCACGCGGTTTCACCCTGATCGAGCTACTGATCGTGGTGGTGATCATCGGGTTGTTGGCAGCCATTGCCATCCCGAAGTTCGCCAACACGAAGCAGAAGGCGTACGTCGCCCAGATGAAGTCCGACCTCAGGAATCTGGCGACGGCGGAGGAAGCCTTCTTCTATGACAGCGCGTTCTACACCACCAGTCTGCCGGCGTTGAACAACTTCCGCCCATCGACTGGTGTCACACTGAACGTGTTGGAGGCGACCCCGGGCGGGTGGTCGGCGCGAGCCCTCCATGCCCAGACGCCCCGTCAATGCGTCTTGTATCAGGGGAACGCGACGCCGGTTGCCCCTGCCACGGCCGAGGGTCGGATTACCTGCACCTAGAGCCGCCGCCGCCCTATCGGTAATTCAAACGCCGCCGTGAGGGGATGCGATTCGCCCTCAACGGCGGCGTTTGGCTTCACCGGCACAAGATCGATGACGAGCCGATGGTTCACCTCGTCAGCTCCGATAAGGAAAGGCTGCTGAAGCTCGGGCGCGAGCTGGGATTTCACCCGCGCTGGTTGCAGTACAAGCCCCTCAAGAATCCGGACACCGGTGTCCGGGTGCCGGCCTGGCATTGGGATGTACTGGGAGAACGGCTGAAGCTGCTGAAGGCGAGTGAGCCTATGTAGGCTCTTCAACGTCGCGCCGCGGCGCTCGCACCCCGGGCCACCAATTCCACCGTCCCGCGATGTGCATGATCGCCGGAACGAGCACCATGCGGATGAGGGTCGCGTCGAGCAGGACCGCAACCGCCAACCCGAAGCCGATGAACTGCACGACCAGCACGCGGGTGAAGGCGAAGCTTCCGAACACGATGATCATGATCAGGGCTGCGAACGTGATCGTGGACGCCGTGGCCGACAGGCCTTCCATCGTCGCGTGGTCGTTGCGCCCCGTTTTGTCGAAGACCTCTTTCACCCGTGTGAGCAGGAAGACTTCGTAGTCCATCGAGAGTCCGAATACCGTCGCGAACACGAGCACCGGGACGACCACAAAAATCGCCTCGGTGGGGCCCTCGAGACCGAACAGCCGGCTCCCATAGCCGTGCTGGAACACGAGCACGGTGATGCCGAACGCCGCGCCGACCGAGAGACAATTCAACACCACCGCCTTCAATGGTACGAGCACCGAGCGGAACGCCCACAGCAGCATGATGGCGGTCACCCCCAGGATCATCCCGATGATTCCGGGAAAGCGCTGCAGCAGGCGCTCCTGCAGATCGAGGCTCGATGCCGCGAACCCACCCACGACGATCTCCGCACCGCGCAGCCGCGTTCCGCGACTGATGACGCCGCGCACGTTGCGGGCCAGCTCCATCATGCCCGGATGCGTGACGGTATCGGCGGCAATCACATCCATCAGTGTGGTGCGGCGGTCGCCGCTCAAGTAGGCGTTGAAGAATTCCGGGTAGCGGTCGCGCACGGAGTCGGCATTGCCGTAGAACATTGCGAGTTGAAGCGTCGAGAGTCCGGGACGCACCGTGGCGACACTGCGGACCTCACGCACGCGCGGGTCCTTGCGAATCGAGTCGCTGAGCGCCTTGAGTCCCGACAACCGCCGCCCCGAGAGCGCCGATTCCCCCTCGGGGAGTTGGACGACCACCCGCAGCGGCTGAATCACCCCGCTGGCGCCCATGTCGCGCAGCTCGGCGAGCCCCTGCGCCGACTCCGCCTCGGGCGGGAACCAGTTGCGTACGGGCAGGCCGATCTTGATTTGGGTCAACGGGAACGTCAGCAGCGCGACGGCCAGGCCGCCTCCGAAGATCGCGCGCCAGGGCCGATGGCCGAGCGAGCGGGCCCAGCGCTCCCATCCCTGTGGCGTGTGAATGCGCGCGAGCGGCCGGGCGAGCCACTTGGGCCGGTCGATGTTGCGGCCCAGCACCGCGAGCACCGCGGGCAGGAACGTCGTCGCGAGCAGCACGGCGGAGCCGACGACGATGAGGCCGCCGATGCCGACCGAGCGCGTCTCCTCCAGCGGCGTCAGCGTCAGGGCGGCGAATCCCACCACCACGGTCAGTCCGGAGGTCACGACGGCCGATCCCGCCGTTTGAATCGTGCGCGTCGCCGCGTCGAGGGGTGCCAGGCCACGGTTCAGCTCTTCTCGGAACCGCGTGACGATCAGCAGCGAGTAATCGATCCCGACGCCCAGCCCGACCATCGTCGTGATGTTGAGCACGAACACCGACATCGTCTGGAACTGCGCCAGGGCGGCGACGATGCCGAGCGCGATCGTGATGGCGAGCATGCCCACGATGATGGGAAGCGTCGCAGCGACCAGCGCGCCGAACGCGAGCACCAGCACGATGAGCGTCAAGGGGAGCGCGCGCCGCTCCGCGATGCGTGTGTCCGCCGTGCTGATCGTACGGACGTCGTAGTCCAGCGCGGGATTGCCCGTCACCTTCACGTCGAAGCCGTCCGCGCGCGGCAGCCGCCGCACGGTGCCGTTCACCGTGTCGCGCAGCTCCGGCACGACGATGCGATTGACGTCGTTCATGGTGGACGACGTGATCGCGGCGATGAGAAACGTGGTGTGGCGGTCGGGGCTCACGAAGGTCGATTCCCCGATCGTCCGCACCGACACGACCTGGCTGATGTAGCTCTGCCGGGAGAGCGCGGCGGAGATCGAATCGAGCACCGCCTCGAAGCGCGGGTGCGTGTAGCGCACGGGGCCGTGGACCACGATCGCGACGTAGTCGGCAATCGGATTGGGGAACGCCTCCCGAATCAACTGGGAGGCCCGACCGGATTCCGAGTGCTCGACGGCCGTCCCGCGCACCGCGAGCACGCGTTGCACGTGGGTCGCCCTCGGCGCAAACAGCAGTGCGAGCACCCCCCACGCGGCGATGACCCATCCCCGCCAACGCACGACCAGCTTCCCGGGTAACGCGATCACCTATGATCCAAACACATGGGGGCCACAATCATAGAGACGTGCAGAGTGCAATGCTAGCGGCGCGACACTGCCTGTTCGCATATTGCGCGCATGGTGGAACGCCGACTTACCGGAATGATCGCCGCGGCCGCGGTGCTGATCACGCTGTTCATCTTCTTCGACGCATTCCGCCCCAAACCGCGGGTGCGCACCGAGCCCGAAGCGCCGCTGACCATTCACGAGCCCGAATCGCAGATGGTGACTATGCCGCAGCCACCGTCCGCGCAAGCGCTGCCCGGCACGGCCAGCCAGGGAACGGCGGTGCC
>JBLNGI010000195.1:0-3188 GCA_050264615.1 Gemmatimonadota bacterium | reverse complement strand
AGCCGCTAGTACTGGCACTAACAGCTTGAGTCTTGCGACCACTTCGCAACTTGGCGTCTTGGCGTCTTAACTAATTCTCAATGCCAACTGTTCTCCTAGTTCCGGATCTCCCCCTCGAGCGTTGGGCTTCAATGGACAAGTATGCGCATCGCCTCCACGACTGGCTCGAGTCTGGCGATTTTGGGCTCAACGTTCGGCTCGCCGCGCATATCGGCGCGCTGACGCGCGATTCGGATGAGCACCGCAGCCGGGCCGCGCGGCGCCACAGCGGCAGCTTTGTGCGCTGGTGGACCCAGCCGGTCGATCCGTCGCGCGTGGTGCTGCCCGGCCCGCTGCACGGCCCGCAGCAGTGGGCGGCGCGCTACTACTTCTATCCCTGGCGCGTGAAGCGCGAAGCGAAGCGCGTCGAGCTGGTGCACGTGCTCGATCACAGCTACGCCCACATGATCGAGAAGGCGGCGCGCAAGCCGGTGGTGGTGACGGTGCACGACCTGATGCCGGTGGTCGTGCTGCGCTCGCCGCAGGACGGCTGGCGCGAGGGGGTGCGCAATCGGTTCCTGAAGCAGGCGCTCAAGGCGCTGCGCCAGGCCGACTGTTACATCGTCGGGACCGAGTGGCTGAAGCGCGAGCTGGCGACGTGGCTGGGCAACGACAAGAACATTCACGTCGTGCCGTTCGGCGTCGATCGCGCGTTCTACGGCGAGTCGGCGGTGGCGCGCGAGCGCGGCCGGCGCGACTGGCGCCTGCCGGAAGAGGCGTTCGTCGTGCTGCACGTCGGCTCCACGGTCGATCGCAAGAACGTGCCGCTCCTGATTCAGACGGTGGCGCGGCTGCGCCAGCAGACCGATGCCTACCTGTTGCAGGTCGGCGCCCGGTTCACGACCGAGCAGGAGCAGCTGATCGACCGGCTCGAGCTGCGGAGTGCGGTGCGCAGCGTGGCGTCGGCGGACGAGACGGCGCTGCGGCGCGCCTATCGCGCGGCCGACGTGCTGCTGTTCCCTTCTCTGTATGAAGGCTTTGGATTTCCCGTGCTCGAAGCGTTCGCGTCGGGGTTGCCGGTGGTGACGTCGGGGGCCGGGGGGTTAAAGGAAGTGGCCGGGGGCGCGGCGGTGGTCGTCGAGGGCCGGGATCCGGGCGACTACGTGCATGCGCTGGAACGGCTCGATGATGCGGATGAGCGCGAGGAGCTGATTCAGCGAGGCTGGGCGCGCGCACGGCAATTCACCTGGCAAAAAACCGCGACGCTCACCGCGGCCGTGTACAGGACTCTCCTTTAGCGTCGCTTCAGCATCTCTTGCATCACAACTACATCCTGACGGTCTTGCGGGCGGTTCGCCGCCGTCTTGGAGCGAATGACGTCTTCGAGGCTCGCAATCAGGACGTTGTGGCCGTACAACTCGAAGCGCACGGCGGTGCTCGCCAAGTCGTCGTAGCCTCGCGTCCCGGAAGGTTCAAACGCCAGGTCGAGCCTGCCGGCGTTGGTGACCAGATTCCAAATGTCTCCACGCGCCAGCATTTGAGCGGTGCAATCAAAGGCCAGACCTTCGGGGATCGGTTCCGTGTAGATGCGGGCGTTCAACTCGCGCAACGCCGCGGCCAGGCGCTTGAGGTTGTCGGGCTGGCGTGCCGGCGTGATGTCGGCGTCGCGGGTAAAGCGCGGGAATCCCTGAAGTTTGGCGGCGAGTGCGCCGATCAGCACGAACTGCACGTCATGGCGCCCCAACGTCGTGAACAACAGCTTTGGATCGAGTGGCGGGACACCGCCGCCGCCCCCGCCGGCCCCGCCGCCCGCGCCCGGCCCGTAGGGCACGCCGTTTTCGGACACACGATGCGCGCTCTGCAGGAATTGCTCGACGTTCTTGATCTCGGCGAGACGGTCCTCGGGTGTCATACGCAGGATGCCTGGCACCTCCGCCAACATGTGCGAGCCAACGACCACGCTCGGTTCAGCCTGCGCCACGACTTCATAGTTGGCGGCCTTCAACAGGCGCTCAAGCGTGGACCAGGTCGGGCTGGTCTGGCCGCGTTCAATGCGGGCGATGGCGGACTGGGCCGTCCCTGCCCGCTTGGCCAGGGCGCGTTGACTGAGCCCGGCGCTCGCGCGGGCTTGGCGCAGAAGTTCAGCGGCTGTGGTCATGGATGAATGATAGCTATTTAGCTATCACTGGCAACGGTTAGTTTAACGACTTGACCTGCCGCTAGTTAGGGCCCAAGTTAGCGACCCTGACTTTCTTAAAGCCCTTGGAGAAAGCCGGAACAACAGATGAACGCACTCTTGCTCGCCGTCGCGATCGCGACGGCACAGAATCCGACGCCCCAGCAGGTTCAACAGGCGTTACAGCAGCCTGGGATGGCCGACCAGGTGCGTTCGCGCATTGCGCAGTCGGGCCTGACGCCCGACCAGATTCGCGCGCGCCTCACCGCAAGCGGCTATCCCTCGACGCTGCTCGATCAGTACCTGGGCGGGGGGGGGGGCGCCACCGTCACCGGCGCCGCCGGCACGCCGAGTGCCGCGGAGCTGGCGGCGATTCAGGCGCTCGGCCTGCCACCGGTCGGCAATCAGCTGTTGCCGCCGGACACGGGGCTGGTGCGGGCCGCGGCCGGCGCGCCGAGCGAGGTGTTCGGCGTCGAGGTATTCCGGCGCACGACGACGCAGTTCCTGCCGTTGCTCTCCGGTCCTGTCCCGCCCGACTATCGGCTCGGTCCCGGCGACAATCTCGTCCTGATTCTCACGGGCGACGTCGAGCTGACCTATTCCCTGCCGATCACGCGGGAAGGGTTCATTCTGATTCCGCAGGTTGGTCAAGTGCACGTCGCGAATCTGACGCTCGAGCAATTGCGGGATGTGCTGTATAGCCGGCTGGGCAGGGTCTATTCCGGCGTGCGCCGCACGGCGAACGCTACAACGCGCTTCGACGTCACCGTGGCCAACGTCCGCGCCAACCAGGTGTACGTGGTGGGTGAGGTCGCGCAGCCCGGCGCCTATCAGATCAGCTCGCTCGGCACGGTGTTTACCGGGCTGTATGCGGCCGGCGGCGTGACCGAGCTGGCGCGGTTGCGCGGCGTGGAGGTGCAGCGCGGCGGCCGCACGATCGCGACGCTCGATCTGTACGACTATCTGTTGCGCGGCGATACCCGCAGCGACATCCGGCTCGAGACGGGCGACGTGATCTTCGTGCCGCTACACG
>JBLNGI010000194.1:0-8593 GCA_050264615.1 Gemmatimonadota bacterium | reverse complement strand
CACGCTCGACCGTTATCTGCTGCGCGAATGGCTGCGGGTGTTCCTCATCACGCTGATCGGCTTCCCGATTCTGGTGATCGTCATCGATCTGACCGACAAGCTGGACCAGTACCTGAGCCGCGGCGTTTCGCGGGGCGCGGTGGCGCTGTCCTACGTCTTCGACCTTCCGGAAAAGATGTTTCTGGTGCTGCCGGTGGCCGTGCTGTTCGCGACGGTGTTCACGGTCGGCGCGCTGGGACGCCATTCCGAGCTGACCGCGGCGAAGGCGTCGGGGATTTCGTTTCACCGGCTGGTCCGGCCGTTATTTGTGGCGGCAGGCGTCTCTTTCATCGCGGGGCTGCTGCTGGGCGAGATCGCGCCGGTGGCCACGACGCGCCGTCTGGAAATGCTGGGAGAAAAGGCGATCCGCTCGATGACGTCCCGCTACAACTTCGTGTACCGCGCCGACCGCGGCTGGGTGTATGCGATCCGTTCGCTCGAGCTGCGCACGCGCGAGATGACCGACCTGCTGCTGGAACGCGAGGGCACCGGGCCGGCCTATCCCACCATCATTCTGGCCGCGCAGCGCGCGGCGTATTCGGATACCGGGCGGACTTCCCTGGCGGGCGCGCGCTGGACCCTGCATCGCGGGACGATTCGCTATCTGGCGGGCAACCAGCCGGAGGGTGAGGTCGCGTTCGCGTTCGATTCGCTGCGCTCGCGCACGCTGCGCGAGCGGCCGGTCGATTTGCTCGCCGAGCCCAAGTCGCCCGACGAGATGCGCTACGCGGAGCTGCGCCGCTACATCGAGGCGCTCACACGCAGCGGCTCGAACGCCAAGAAGCTCCAGGTCGAGCTCGCGCTGAAGATCGCGATTCCGTTTATCTGCTTGTTGATCACCTTGTTTGGCGCGCCGCTCGCGATCTCGACGCCGAAGAGCGGCGCGGCGTGGGGCGTCGCCGCGAGTCTCGCCACCACTTTCATCGTGCTGCTGATGTTTCAGCTCGCCAAGGCGATCGGCTCGGGCGGTGTGCTGCCACCGCTGCTGGCCGCGTGGACGCCGAACATTCTCGTCGGCATCGCAGCGGTGTATCTGCTGCGTAAAGCGCCCACCTAGCGTCCTTGACGTGGTCACGGCCCGGGACCACTTTCTTCCCCGTCGCGATGGGTACCACAACAGCCCCAACCCCGATTTCGCTCCCTCGACGGAGAGGTCCATCCATGCGCTGGATCGTTCGTTCGTGCCGCGCCCTCGTGGCGACGGCGGTGTTCTCGATGTTCATAACGGGTCTGGGGTCGGCCCAGGGCGTCACGACCGGCGCAATCTCGGGGAAAGTCACCGACCCGCAGGGGCAAGCGGTTGCCCAGGCGGGGGTGCAGATCACGCACCGCCTCAACGGCTACACGACGACGGTCCGCACCCGCGAGAACGGGCAGTACCTGGTGCAAGGCCTCGAGGTCGGCGGGCCTTATACCGTGACGATCCGCGCGATCGGCTTCGAGCCGTTCATCCGCGAGAACGTGGACGTGAAGCTGTCGGAAGCGACGCACGTCGACGCCCGGCTGATCGCCCAGGCCGTCGAGCTGTCGGCGGTGACGGTCAGCGTGCCGGCGACGGCGGACTTCGCGCCGACCCGGCAGGGCGTGGCCGTGCAGATCTCCGACACGCTGGTGAGCCGCATCCCGACGTTCAGCCGGGACTTCGTCGACCAGCTCAAGCTCGCGCCGCAGGTCGTCTATCCGGCGACCGGGGCGGCCTCGGGCGCGGGGGCCTACAACCGCTACAACACGATCACGATCGACGGCGCCAACCAGAGCGAGCGCTTCAATCTCAGCGCCACCGGCGGCGTGCCGGGCGGCAGCGCGGGCGGCAAGATCGTGTCGCTCGACGCGATCAAGGAATTCCGGGTGATGTTCACGCCCACCGACGTGCGCCAGGGCAGTTTCGCCGGGATGCTGGTCAACGCGGTCAGCAAGTCGGGGACGAACGAGTGGCACGGCGGGGCGCTGTACACCTATCGCAACAGCGACGATCTCGCGGGCGTGGAGCTGGTGGGTGCGCCGCTGCGCACCCCGGCGTTTGACGTGCAGCAGTACGGCTTCAACCTCGGCGGTCCGATCATTCGGGACCGGCTGCACTTCTTCATCGCCCCCGAGTGGCAGCAGCGCCAGGACCCCGCCGCGGGTCCATACTACCTGAACGGCCAGCCGTCGCCGGCGCCCGATGATCCCGTGATTCCGCTCGACAGCTTGAACCGGATCGCGCAGGTCATGCAGACCCAGTACGGGTTCGACGTCGGGTCGGTGGAGCCCGTGCAGAAAGAGACGCCGCTCGTAAACCTGTTCGGGCGGCTTGATTTCCAGATCAATTCCGTGCACCGCCTGGTCGTGCGCCAAATCATCAATCACGACCGTCAGGACGACTTCCTCCGAAACGTCAACACCTTCAACGCCGATCCACTGTCGCAGAACTCGGGCTTCCGCTACGGCACCAACGCCTACAAGCGCGACGCCAAGAACACCTCCACCACTGGACAGCTCTATTCGACCTTCGGCAACGGCCTGTCGAACGAGTTGATCGTGGGCTACAACACGATCAGGGATGAGCGCATCGTGCCGCAGCAGGCGCCGGAGATCACGGTCGGCGTGCAGCTCGACACCGGCACGGTGGCTCCGTGCCCGTGCCCTGTGGGACCGCGCCGGGCCGCGACGTTCGGGACGGAGCAGTTCTCGCCGGGCAACCTGCTGGATCAGGACGTGCTCGAAGTGGTGAACAACCTCACGATTCCGCGCGGCGCGCACACGTTCACCCTGGGCGGCCGGCTCGACTTCACGCACATCTTCAACAACTTCGCTCAAGGCTCGTTCGGCGTCTACAAGTTTCTCAACACGGACAGTCTGGCCGCGGGACGGGCCGCGGGATACGCGGTGGGCTATGCGAACAGTCAGAATCCCGCCGACATTCCAGCGGACTTCCACGTGCGCGTATTCAGCGTCTACGGGCAGGACCAGTGGGCGGTGAACGACAAGCTCACGATCACCGCCGGACTGCGCGCCGACATTCCGTCGCTCCCCGATACGCCCCCAGAGAACGACACGCTGGCTGTGAAGATGGATTCGGCAACAGGCGGGCTGTTCACTGTGCACACGAGCGCCGTGCCGAAGACCTCCGTGCTGTTCTCACCACGTATCGGTTTCAACTACAACCCGGGCGGTGTGAGTCGGAATCAGATTCGGGGCAGCCTCGGCGTCTTCACCGGTCCGCCGCCGTATATCCTCCTGGGCAACGCGTATGCCAACACCGGGCTGGGATTGGTACGCCTCTCGTGCAACAACGCCTCACCGACGCAACTAGCGCCGACGTTCACGATGGACGTCGGCAGCCTGCCAACGTCGTGCGCCGGCCAGGCCGCGCCGGGTCCCGGGCAGGCCGGAACGCTCGGCGTCAACACGACGAACCCCAATTTCAAGTACCCGCAGTACTTCGCGCTGTCGGCCGGCTTCGACCGCGAGTTGCCGGGCGGGTTCGTGCTGACCATCGAGGGCTTGTACCGCAAGGCGATCAACGGCGTGCTGGTGCGCGACGCGAACTTCAAGGGCCCGCGCCTCGCGGATAGCGCCAACGGCATCGTCTACACCGATCGCGACGGTCGCGTGATGTACGCCGATACGATTCTGGCCAACGGGAGCGTCAGAGATTCCTCGGTCCGCTGGCTGAACAGTATCCGTGGTGTCGCATTCAACGAAGGCGTCATCGAGGTGACGAACCAGTCGAAGGATTACAACTACTCGGTTTCCGGCCAGCTGCACCGCCGCTTCGGCAGCCGGTTCGAAGGAACCGTCGCCTACACGTACCTCAAGTCGATGGACGTGCAGAGCCTCACGTCGGATCGCGCGATTTCGAACTTCCGCAACGGCCGGCAGCTCTCGAACGCGCACGAGGATGTCGTGGCCACAACGTCCGTGTTCTCGCGGCCGCACCGGTTCGTCGCCTACGGGACGTACTCGATGCCCTCGCGCACCGATATCACGCTCTATTTCGAAGGCAGCTCAGGCGTGCCGTTCGTGTATGTGACGCAGGGCGACATCAACGGCGATCTGGTCAACGGCAACGATCCGATCTACGTGCCGCGCAACGCCATGGATCCGAACGAGGTGCGGATCGGCGCGGGTGTGGGCTCGTCGTACGTCCAGAACGTCGCCGCGGCGCGGGCGTTCGAGCGATTCATCAGCTCGCAGCCGTGCCTGGACCGCCAGCGGGGCCGCATCATGGCGCGCAACAGCTGCCGCTCGCCGTTCCAGGAGCGGATGGACCTGTCGATCCGGCAGGCGATCCCGTCGGTGCGTGGCCAGCAGTTCTCGGTGCAGCTCGACATCTTCAATTTCCTGAACCTCATCAACCACGATTGGGGCCAGATCGAGCTCCCCACGCTCAGCCCCGTGTTCAACAACCAGTCGGCGCTGATCCAGACGGGCCGCAACCCGGGCTCGCTCGCGACGTCGATTCCGACGTTCACGTTCGACACCCGGCTGTATGACGCGGCCACCGGGGCGCCGAAGCCGTTCGCCGGCCGGGCGCTGTCGTCCAGTAACTACCAGATTCAGCTGACGATGCGGTATTCCTTCTGACGGCCGGACGGATAGGACGACGGAGGGGCGCGAGGAATCGCGCCCTTCTGTTTTATTGGGGAGGGCGCGAGGAGATCGTGGCAGGCCGGAAACGCCGCTGCCACCAACGCATCAGCGCGTACACGGGAATGCCGCTCAGGATGAGACCGAAGTCGAACACGAACTTGCCGGTCTCCGACACCAGATAGTTCCCGAGCAGAAACAGGGCCGCGACCAGGAACACGAGCGGCACGTACGGATATCCCCACGTCATGTAGGGACGCTCGAGCCCCGGCTGCGTCCGCCGCAGCACGAACACGCCCGCGACCGCCAGCGCGTAGAACGGCCAGATGCCGATGATGAACTGCTCGGCGAGATCGTAGAACGTCCGCACCAGGATGAACACGACGCCCATCCCGATCATCAGGATCACCGCGGCCGTCGGCGCGGAGGTGCGCGGGTCCACCCGCGCCAGCACCCGGGGCAACAGCCGATCTTCAGCTGCGGCAAAGAAGATGCGGGGCGCCGTCATCATCGAGCCGTTCAGCGTGCCGAACGTGCTGACCGCGATCACGGCGGAGATCGCCACGACACCCGCCGGTCCCACCAGCAGGCGCGCGACGTCCGCCGCGACGAGCTCGGCCTGCTTCATCTGCTGAATGGGCAGCAGATGCAGGTACACCAGATTGGCGCCGAGGTACAGGACCACGACCGTGCTGGTCCCGATGAGCAGCGCGCGCGGCAGCGTTTTCTGCGGGTGCGTCACTTCCCCACCCACGAACGCCAGATCGGCCCACCCGTCGTACGCCCACAGGATCGCGACCATCGCGAGCAGGAAGGACGAGAGGCCCACGTGCGAGCGCTCGGCGAGCATGCTGGGCACCGCGGTGCTGTCGGCGCCGAGCACGAGGCCGGCGACTATCAACGCGGCGAGGGCGGCGACCTTCAGCACGGTGCTCAGGTTCTGGAGAATCGCCCCGCGGTGAATCCCGAAGTAGTTCACGATCCCGACGAGTACGATGTAGGCCGCCCCGAGCAGCTGCTCGGCGCTGATCGCGAGCGGTCCGAGATGCAGCGCGACGGCCGCCGGATCCTGTCCCAGCGTGCGCAGCGTGTAGGCGGAGGCGGTGATCCCGATGGCCCCGTACGCGCCCGGCCGGATGACGAGCAGCTCGGCCCAGGTGAAGAGAAACGCGGGGAGCGGGCCGAATGCCTCGCGCACGAACACATAGACGCCACCCGAGCGCGGGAACGCCGCGGCCAGCTCCGAGTACGTGAGCGCGCCGCACAGCACGACGGCGGCACCGATCACCCAGGCGAGGAGAAACAGGGGCACATCGTCGACGAGACGCGCGACGCCCGCGGGCGTGCGGAAGATGCCGCTGCCGATGGTGGAGCCCACCAACACTGCGACCGCGCTCCACAGGCCGAGTCGCCGGGTCAGCCGTTCGCCCCAGCGATCGGCCGGCATCAAGGGTGCAGACATGGGGACCCAATATACGGCGTGAGGGGAACGAGCGTGTCCGGATCGGATAGGACGCGCCCTGAGAGGGCGCGCTCGGCTCAGTGTGGCGCCCTTACAGGGCGCACCAACGCCGAGCCCGGGCTCTCAGCCCGGGTCTTCAATCACGAGTTCGGGGTGTCGTTGCGCTTGTCCACGGACGTACGTAATCGCACGTTGCAGATCGCGCACGCCCAGGGATCGGAAGTCGTATCCAGACGCCCACTGCAGTCGTGCCCGCGGCATGTACCCGTCCCGATTCGCAATGCGGGCGCTCGCGCCTTTCAATCCCTGAACGAGCCGTGGCACGTCGGGACGAGGAGAAAGCTCGACGATCAAGTGGACGTGATTCTTCACAATTCCAATTTCTACGATTCTCGCGCTATGGCGACCGGCGATCACGGGCAGGATACGACGGAGGAACTGCGCTACCGCGTGGTGGATCAACGGCAATCGCCGTAGAGTCGTCCAGGTGAGCAGACCGTAGAGTCGAACGGGCATGGATCGCACGTTGACCCGGTCGCGGCTGACGAGCAAACCAAACGGGCGCACGAAGAGTGATTTGAACGCGCCCTAAGAGGGCGCGCTCGGTTCGCATATGCGCCCTTACAGGCGCACCAACGCCGAGCCCGGGCTCTTAGCCCGGGATTGCGCACCAAACGCCGAGCCCGGGCTCTCAGCCCGGGTAAACCCAGCCGGATTCAGCGCGCTCATTCCTCATTACATTTCGCCGCCTATGACGCGACGCTTTACGACGCTCGCCTGGTCCGCCGCCGCCTGCACCTATCTCCTCATCGTTCTCGGCGCCGTCGTGCGCATCACGGGATCGGGCATGGGCTGCGGCGATCACTGGCCGCTGTGCAACGGCCACCTGTTTCCGCCGCTGAACGACATCGGAACCGTGATCGAATGGAGTCACCGGCTCGTCGCGGCGCTGGTGTCGACCCTCGTCGTCGCGCTCGCGGGCTACGACTGGTGGCTGCACCGGGCATCCGGCCGTCCGGCCGTCCGGCCGTCCTTTGTCGCCCTCGCCCTACTCATCGTGCAGATCTTGCTCGGCGCGATCACGGTGAAGCTCGAGCTGCCCGCGTGGAGCGTCGTGCTGCATCTCGGCACCGCGATGGTGCTGCTTGCGACATTGCTGGCGGCCGCGCGGGCGACCGGAGAGGTACAGCGTGCTGCGCCCCTGCCGATTGCCATTCTGTCGCTGACGTTCCTCACGGTGCTCTTCGGCGCGCTCACGGCGAACCTCGGCGCGGCCGCCGCATGTCACGGATTTCCCCTGTGCAACGGCCAGATCTGGATCACTGCCGGCCCGCTCGCGTGGATTCAGTGGATTCACCGGCTGCTCGCGTACACGCTCGCGATCCTTGCCGGCATCTGTGCGTTTCGCACACCAGCGCGCGGACCCAGAATCGTGCTGGGCCTCATCGCGCTCCAAATCGCGATTGGCGCGGCGACGGTACTGCTCGGCTTGCCGTCGGGGTTGCAGGCGGCGCACGTGGCCGTGGGCGCGGCCGTGTGGGCGGCGGTCGTGTTGTCCGCCGCGCAAAAACAACGCGCGCCCAAGCCTGCCAGCTTGGACGCGCGCGCCTACGGCGACCTTCAGTGAGTTATGGCAGACCGCTTACGCGAATCCGCGCGACTGTGGACGGGGCTCCACCCGCGGCGAACAGGTTGATCCACAGGTAGTACGTCGCGCCCGCCGGCACCGCAATGGCGGTGTTTTCCGGGTTGGCGCCCGTTGCGCCGCCGCAGCCGTCCTCGCAGTCGAAATTGTGCACGCCGTCCGGATCGGAACCCATCAGGATATCGATGTCCGGACCAGCGAGCCATGCCGCGCTGATGGAAACGGTGGCGGCGGACCCACCCGTGTTCCTAATCTTGAACCAGTCGTCGCAATCGCTGCCCGCTCCGCCTGCCCCGTTGGTGCAAGCACCTGACAACACCACGTAGTAGTCGCCATTGGCGCTGATTACGGGCGCGTTGTTAGGATTGTTGTTCGTACTGTCATACTTGTCCGCCAGGAGGAAAGCGGCGGTCTGAGCCGTGAACGTCAGGTTGCGAGCAACGTCGCCGGCGTCGAGCCGTGTAAAGCGCAGTTCCACGTTGCCGGTGGAACCGATACCCGGCACCGGCGCCACAATGGAATCGGCGCTGAAGCTGCTGATGAAGGTCCGCACGCCGCCAAAGTAGACCCTGGTATTCGCATCGAACACCGGTCCGCTCGTCCGCTTGATGACGACGGGCGTGCCCGGCACTCCCGAGGTCGGTGACCTCGAGCCGGCGAGCGCCGCGACGGGATTGATTGTAAACGGGCCAGGCGACTGCGTGATCTCGGTGGGGCCGAGTCTGGCGAGGCCAACGCCGACGTTGCCGGTCACGGCATTGTCGGGGATCAGCACCCTGAACGTATCCGGGCTCAATGTACCGGCGATGATCGCCAGAACGGTTGGTCCGAAGCGAACCGATGTGGTGGCGTCGTAGATCGGCCCCGTCGTGCGA
>JBLNGI010000193.1:0-14404 GCA_050264615.1 Gemmatimonadota bacterium | reverse complement strand
CGAGCGCGCCGGCACCGCCTATCCCTTGATGGATGGTCCGGTCGTGGTCGGAGCGTTCGTCGTGCTTGGTCCACCGGTCGATGCCGACGGACCGATCATCGAGGATCTCAGCCGCCTGCTGGGCGAGCTCGGCCCGCGCGTGGCGGCGGCGCAGGCGCTGCACGAGGCGGAGCGCCGCGCGATCGTCGACCACCTCACCGGCTTGCCCAATCGCCGCGAGCTCGAGCGGGTACTCAACTCAGCCTCGCGCGCGACGGCGTCCACACTCGTTTACGTCGATCTCGATCACTTCAAGAAATTGAACGACACGCTGGGGCATCCGGCCGGCGACGCCGCCTTGAAGCACGTGGCGCGACTGCTCGAGGCGGCGGTACGCGACCGCGACCTCGTGGTTCGGATGGGGGGCGAGGAATTCGCCGTGTGGCTGCCACAGACGGGCTTGCGCGAGGGGATCGAGGTGGCGGAGCGCATCCGGCGCTCCATCGCGGACAAGCCGCTGACCTGGAGCGGGTCGGTGTATCCGCTCACGACGTCGTGCGGCATTGCGTCGTGTCCGGAGCTGGTGGGCGATGTGATGAATCTCCCAGCGGCCGCGGACGCCGCGCTGTACCGTGCGAAGGAATTAGGCCGAAACCGCGTTGAAAAAGCGACCCCGGCCCGCTAGGTTCACACCGTAGGGGGCGACAGGCTTCGACGGGTTTGGCGAGGGTACTGTTGCGTGCCCAGGTTCTCAGTCACCTGGTAAATCAACTGGGACTATACACAAGCCAACTCTGAACTGGCTCTGGCTGCGTAAGCTTCGGCTTCACGCACCTGCGTGAGTGGCAGCCCGCCTGAGGCGGCGCTCACGTATCGCAAAGTCGGGCTGGCGGCACTTGGGGCCTCAACGGGTGCCGCAAGAGACTTCCGAGGCTTGTTGCTACCAGGGCTGACCAGGCGCCGAGGTGGCGAGACCACAAAGCCAGGTCTACGCACGTAGGAGCGGTATCGGAGTCATGCTCGGACCGGGGTTCAATTCCCCGCGCCTCCATTAGACGGAAACGGGACACGCACCGTGTCCCGTTTTTCGTTTCTCGTTTCCCGAAACTGTTGCTAGCGAGGTCGTCCGCGGAGCGCGGCACCAGACGGCACGATGACCTGCGGTGCGATCGGGTACGCCACGCCCTGCGAGCGCTGGATCAGCGGCTGCTGGGGTTGAGGCAGCATGGGCCGGTCGAATCGCCTGTCGGCCCGGACCGATCCGAAATAGTAGGGCAGCACGTAGACCTGACCCGACGCCGCCGGCTGTTGGTAGGCGGCCGGTTGCGGGAGTGGTGCAGGTGCCGTGATGGTCACCGGCGCGCTCGCCACGCCGCAGAATGAATTGGTGAGCGTCGCGTTGGTGCAATCGACCGAGTTCGTCTGGGCCGGCGCCGCGACAGCGACCGCGGTTGGCCGTGGGCGAGCGCACGTCCAGCAGACCTGCGGTGCCTCCACGGGACCGCGCGCAATCACCACGCCATCTCTCCCGTAGGTCGCCTCTGCGAAGTCGTAGGGACGTCCGTCGCTCACGCGATCGGCAATCTCGAGCAGCGCCGCCAGCGGATCGCCGGCGGTTGGCTGCAACAGCAGGGTATTCTGATAGTCCCACCACGATCCCTGCTGAACGGCCGAAAAGTCGAACGCCCAGCGCGAGCGCACCGCGAGGAAGGTTGCGGGATTCCCCTCGGCGCTCGGGGGCAGGGGTATGGCAATAGGCGAGTCGTTGGAGACCGAGAAGGTGTCGTCGGGTGTCAGCGGGAAGAGAACCTGGATCCGGCCAATCGCGTCGACGTGCATGACGAGCAGGTGGCCGGGCCGGCGGAGCGTGACGAAGGCGGTCGAATCTGTTCGCACGACGCGCACCGGCTCAGGTATCCCAGCCGATACCTGCACAACGGTTACGACGGACACCACCAGAGCGTGCAGCATGGTCGTCTAACTAGCCTACATCGCGTTGGCGTCGACGGGAAGCCCCCGTCTCCCGCTTTCCCTATACGGGCCTATATTGGCGCCGTCCGATCACCCACAACGGGAGGCCGAATGGGCCAGGGCATTCAGCAGGCTCCAGTGGAGCAGGGCGGCGGCAGCAGCGCGTTCCTCGACGTGTTCAAGGTCCTGTTCGACCCGATCCCCGTGTTCACGCGAATCAAACAGAAGCCGACCATTCTGTATCCATGGCTGGTGATTTCAGTGTTGGTCCTGGTGATCACCATCCTGACGCGCCCCTACAATGATGCTGCGATGGCGGCGATGCGAGCGTCGTTGCCACCCGAGCAGGCGGCACGCATGGGCGGTGGCGGTGGCGCGATGCGGCTGGTAGGTGTACCGATCTTCACGTTCGTATTCGCGGCGATCGGCGCGGGACTGCTGTGGATCGGCGTCGCGCTCAGCGCCACGCAGGCCCGTTATAAGACGCTGCTGAGCGTGCTCCTGCATGCCAACATCACGTACGTCCTGTTCGCGGGGATCACGGCGGTCGTGCTGATGTTGCGCGGCGTGGCAGCCGTGACGTCCATGGCTGATCTGCGGCCGCCACTGGGACTGGATTTGTTGTTGCCGAACGCGAGCCTCTACCTCGGGCAAGTTCTCAACGGCATCAATCCGTTCTCGGCATGGGGGGTCTGGCTCTGCGGAACCGGCATCGCCATCACCCATGGCGCATCAAAGTCGACCGCGATCATCGTTACCGCAGTCGTCTATGTGCTCGCGCTGATGATCATGTCCGCGCCGCTCCTGCTGGTGAAGGTGCCGGGCTAAACCGTCGCCCGCGTCCGATTGACGACGCCCGCCTCCTCGAGGGCCGCCTGGGCCGCGGCGAGGCGGGCGATCGGAACCCGGAACGGCGAGCAGGAGACGTAGTTCATCCCCATCCGGTGGCAGAACTTCACCGAGCTCGGCTCCCCGCCGTGCTCACCGCAAATGCCGATTTTCAGATCGTGCCGCGTCTTTCTCCCGAGCTTCACGGCCAGCTCGACCAGCTTGCCGACGCCGTTCTGGTCGAGGACCTGGAAGGGATCCTCCGGCAATAGGCCGTGCTCGACGTAAAACGGCAGGAAGCGCCCGGCGTCGTCGCGCGAGAGCCCAAACGTGGTCTGGGTCAAATCGTTCGTGCCGAATGAGAAGAACTCGGCCTCCTTGGAGATCTCATCCGCCGTGATCGCCGCGCGCGGCAGCTCGATCATCGTGCCCAGGAGATACGGGACCGCACGTCCCTCGCGATGGAATACCTCCTGCGCGACGCGCCGGATGATCTCCGTCTGATTCGTGAGCTCGCGGACATCCGCCACCAGGGGAATCATGATCTCGACGGTGACCTTCTTGCCCTTGCCCGCGACGTGGCCCGCCGCTTCGAAGATCGCGCGCGCCTGCATTTCGGTGATCTCGGGATACGTGATCCCGAGCCGGCAGCCGCGATGCCCGAGCATCGGGTTCGCTTCGCGGAGCGACTCGATCAGTTTCTCGAGCTGCGCGGCGGGGACCTTCGCATGTTTGGCGAGCGCCGCGATTTCGTCGCGCGTGTGCGGCAGGAACTCGTGGAGCGGCGGGTCGAGCAGCCGGATGGTGACGGGCAGGCCGTCCATCACTTCGAAAATGCCCTCGAAGTCCTTGCGTTGAATCGGGAGCAGCTTGGCCAATGCCTTGCGGCGACCCGCTTCATCGGCGGCGACGATCATCTCGCGCATCAGCGTGATGCGATCGCCCTCGAAGAACATGTGCTCGGTCCGACAGAGGCCGATGCCTTCGGCGCCGAACTCGCGGGCGCGTTTGGCGTCCGCGGGGATGTCGGCGTTGGCCCGGACGCGTAAGCGGCGGCGTTCGTCGGCCCAGGCCATGAGGCGCTGGTATTCCTTGCCCACTTTGGGGGACACGAGCTTGGCGGCGCCGAGAATCACACGGCCGGTCGTGCCGTCCACCGTGATGACCTGGCCGCGCTTCACGACTTTGCCGTTCACCCGGAACCGGCCGGCCGCCGGATCGACGTCGAGCTCCTTGGCGCCGACGACGCAGGTCTTGCCCATGCCGCGCGCGACGACCGCCGCATGGCTGGTCATGCCGCCACGCGCGGTGAGGATGGCGCGCGCCGCAACGATGCCGTGAAAGTCCTCCGGTGAGGTCTCGGGCCGGACCAGAATGACGTCGTGGCCCTTTTTCCTTAGTACCTCGGCCTCATCGGCATCAAACACCGCTTCGCCGGTCGCGGCGCCCGGGGACGCGGGCAGCCCTTTGGCGAGCACGGTCACCGCGCTGCGGGGATCGACCATGGGATGAAACAGCTGATCGAGGTCTTGCGGCGGGATCCGCTGCACCGCTTCGTCCTCGGTGATCAGGCCTTCATCCACCATTTCGACGGCGACTCGCACGGCCGCGATGCCCGCGCGTTGCGCGCGGCGCGTCTGGAGCATGTACAGCTCGCCGTGCTCGAACGTGAACTCGACGTCCTGCACGTCCTTGAAGTGCTTCTCCAACTTGACCGCCAGGGTGTCCAGCTCGCGATAGATCTTGGCGAACTTGCCCTTCTTCATCTTTGCGATGGGCTCGGGCGTGCGCGCGCCGGAGACGACGTCTTCGCCCTGCGCATTGGTGAGCACATCGCCGTTGAGCACGTTCTCACCCGTGCTACAATCGCGCGTGAACGCGACGCCGGTGCCGCAGTCGTCGCCCATGTTGCCGTAGACCATCGTGACGATGTTGACGGCGGTGCCGAGCGTGTCGGGAATCCCGTGGACGGCGCGGTAGTCTTTCGCGCGTCGCGTGTGCCAGCTCTTGAACACGGCTTCGATCGCCCCCCACAGCTGCTCCTGCGGATCGTCGGGGAAGGGATGCCCCGTCTTCTTCTTGACGATGGTCTTGAAGTCGTGCACGAGGTCGTGGAGGTCGTCGGCGGGCAGATCGATGTCGCGCTTGACCTTGCGACGCGCTTTCGCCTTGTCGAGCTCGTGCTCGAACGGCTCCTTCCCGAGGTCGAACACGACGTCGCCGTACATCTGCACGAAGCGTCGATAGGAGTCGTAGGCGAAGCGCGGATTCTTGGAGCCGGCGATCAATCCTTCGACCGTCCGATCGTTGAGGCCGAGATTGAGGATCGTCTCCATCATCCCGGGCATCGACACCGCGGCCCCCGAGCGCACCGACACGAGCAGCGGGTTTTTGACGTCGCCAAACCCCTTCTTCGTGACTTTTTCGAGGTGCTTGAGGTGCCGATCCACCTCGGCCCGCAGTGCGGGCGGGAATGTGCCCTCTTCGAGGTAGCTGATACAAAGCTTGGCGGAGATGGTGAAGCCTGGTGGGACGGGAAGGCCGAGGTTGGCCATTTCGGCGAGGCCAGCGCCTTTGCCGCCCAGGATGTCGCGCATGGCTGCGGAGCCGTCCGCGCGACCGTTACCGAAGAAGTAGACCCAGCGTTCGACTGACATACGGCGATTATGGAGGCCGGGAGGGAAGGGCGATAGGGGTACATCTACCGGGCCGGGCTTGGGGGGTCTGCGGTGTCGCAGCGATATTGATTCTAGACTGAGAGCCTAGTTCGTTTTGTTGAGCACAAAATTGCCCCGTTATCCTGCGGAGGACGCAGTGACAAATAGTTCATTCAGTCAGTCTGATCCTCATTAGGCGGCCGGCCATGTAGGCGTTGGTGTACGCGAGGAGGTCCGAATGTTCAAGCGCTGGCTCATCCCTTTGGCCGCGGGCGTGCTGTGCGTCGCGTGTCGCGACGTCACCCGGGACCAGCTGGTGATTGGCACCATCGATGCTGGTGGAACCCTTGGTGACGTCATCGTGAGCCCGACGAGCGGATCGGTTGGAGAGCACCTGTCGTTCACGGTTTCGACATTCGGAAACAGCTGTGTCGCTGCGGCTGGCGCGCAGGTGGTGGTTCGTGATTTACAAGCCACCGTTACCCCGTTAGACCGAGAGTCGCGCACCGGAAACTGCCTGGACTATCTCAAGGCGTATCCTCGTGCAGTGACGGTCACCTTCCCGCGGGCAGGCGACGCCACGATTCGCGTGGAGGGCAGGAGCTTCTACCAATCAGGCTTGGTGACCGTCGAGCAGCACGTGACGATTGAGCCTTGATCACCCGGCCGCCTAACAAGCGCTTGAAGCTGACGGGGCGCGTAGAATAGTGTCCGATCATTCTTGTGGGAATCCTGAACAAGGTGCGGTAGGGCGCCGTAGGCGACCGCAGGGACGTCACGACAGACCCGGTCAAGCCCAGCACCCGTGTCCACCGTGTCCACCGCTGGTATTCGCGCCCGGTGCTTTTTGTGAGCGACCTAAACCGCGCGTTGCAATTCTACGTAGTCGGACTCGGGTTCAAGAAAGATTGGCATGCGGGCGATGGCCAAGGTACGGTCTGCCAGGTCAGTCGCAGTGATTGCGAAGTCATCCTTTGCCACGACGCCAACCGCCGCGACAAGCCGCGCCTCTTCATCGAGCTGAGGGCAGAAGGCCACTGAGGCAATGACCATGAAGAAGCGTTTGCTGCCAGCACTGATCCTCATCCTCTATAGCGTTATCCTGATCAAGATAATGGTGTTCAAGGACGTGCCGACGATTAGGGTCGGTCACTTGATGCTGAATTTTGGAGGAACGAACGCGGGTCAGCACGCGAACTTCTTGCCGTTTGCGACCATTGTGCCATATCTGCTCGGTTACAAAGGGTGGATTATCGCGGGCATCAATCTCGGCGGCAACATAGCGTTGCTCGTGCCACTAGGATTGCTGCTTCCGTTCGTCTATCAGAACATTACCTGGAGAAAGAATCTCGTTCTCGCCGTCGGCGCCGGTCTTGCCATCGAAACAATGCAAACGGTGCTGCGCGTGGGCATCTTCGATATCGACGACGTGATCCTGAACGCGCTCGGTGTCATGCTCGGCTACTGGGCGTTTGTTGTGCTTGCAGAGTGGGTGCGGGCGAGGAACTATAAAAACATTCGTATGACGGCCATGACGGGTATTGCTGCCGCAGCGGCTGCGTTTATCGCTTTGTATCCCACGGGTCCCCAGCCGGCGAGTCCGGGACCTGGTACCGGCGGCAGTCTGCTTGATCGTTCAAGCAATGAACAAGATCCCTGCACCGGGACTGGCGGCACCGGAGAGATCGTCGCTCTGCGAAATCACACGATGACAATCAAACGACAGGACGGCGTCGTTCAGACCATCAACCTTACGGATCGGACAGCGATCAGAACTTCAGCGGGTCCCGCATCCGAATCCGATTTGAAAATAAGAGACCATGTAACGCTGGTCGTCGATGCCAGCGAAACCGCATCGACGGTTTTGGTCTGCAAGGTATCCGGCCAGGAAACGCGCCCGGGGTAGTTCGGCGGAGGCCTTCTTTACACGGCCATCGTCACCTGCAGCGGAGCTGCGTGGCGCGCCTTCCGGATGTCATCCGGAATCGCCGTCGGATAATTGCCCGAGAAGCAGGCATGGCAGAACTCGTCGGTGTTGCCGCCGGCCGCCCGCTTCATCCCCTCCAGCGACAAATATCCCAGCGACTCGACCCCGAGGTGCTGCCGGATCTCTTCGAGTGAATGGCTCGAGGCGATCAGCTCCGACCTGGTGGGCGTGTCGATGCCGTAATAGCAGGGACCCGTGATGGGCGCCGAGGCAACGCGGAAATGCACTTCCTTCGCGCCCGCCTGGCGGATCATCTGCACGAGCTCGCGGCTCGTCGTGCCGCGAACCAGCGAGTCGTCGACCACGACCACCTTCTTGCCCGCCAGCACCTCGCGTACCGGGTTGAACTTGATCTTCACTTTGGCATTCCGGGCGGCCTGGGTGGGATTGATAAAGGTCCGGCCGACGTAGTGGTTGCGGATCAGCGCGTGCTCGAGCTTGAGCCCGGACTCTTCGGCGTACCCCAGCGCCATCGCGTTCGACGAGTCGGGCACGGAGAACACGCAGTCGGTCCCCGCGGCGGGATGCTCGCGCGCCAGCTCGCGCCCCAGCGCGCGGCGCACGCGATCGACCGAGCGGCCGAAGATGGTGCTGTCGGGCCGGGAGAAGTAGACCAGCTCGAAGATGCAGCGTTGATGCGGCTTGGCCGGCAGCGAGGGCAGCCGGTCGATTTCGGGTGGCGAGCCCTGAATCCGCAGGAATTCGCCCGGCCGGAGCTCGCGCTCCACGGTGGCGCCGATCAGATCGAGCGCGCACGTCTCGGACACCACGACGTAGCCCCCACCGAGCCTGCCGAGCCACAGGGGCCGGAATCCGCGCGGATCGACGATCGCGTACAGCGTCCGGCCGACCGTCACGACCAGCGAGTAGGCGCCCTCGACCCGCTCGAGCGCGTCGAGCAGCTGGTCCTCCGGCTCGCGGGCCTCGGATCGGGCGATCAGGTGAATCAGGACTTCGCTGTCGGATGACGTCTGGAAGATCGAGCCCTTGGCGACGAGATCGGCCCGCAGCGCCTCGGCGTTGGTGAGATTGCCGTTGTGGGCGAGGGCGAGCGGCCCTTCGCGATAGCCGGCGAGAATCGGCTGTGCGTTTGCGAGGACCGACGTCCCGGCCGTCGAGTAACGCGTGTGGCCGATCGCGACGTCCCCGGGAAGGCTCGACAGGATCTCCTCGCTGAACACGTCGGAGACGAGCCCCATCCCTCGATGCGCGCGCGCGACGCCGGCCCCGTCGACGGCGACCGCGCCGGACGACTCCTGGCCGCGGTGCTGCAGGCTATAGAGCCCCAGGTAGGTGACCCGGGCCGCGTCTTTGACGCCTGCTACGCCGATGATGCCGCACATCGCTCGATCAATCTCCCATGCGTCGTGGAATGGCGCTGAAATATACGTCGCGCAACCGGCCCACCGACTCGTCGATCGCACCGTCTCGCAGCGTGATGCGGAAGGTTCCGTCCCTCGGTCCGACGCTCCCAGAACGCAGCGCCGGGACGCCGAGTTCGCCCGCGAGCGCCTGAACTGCCGCGGCACGCTCCGGGGGACAGGTGATTACCGCGCGGCTGTGGGATTCGCTGAACAGCAACTCGGGAGCTGGGAGCTGGGAGCCGGGAGCAGTCAAATCGAGGTCGAGGCCGAATCCGTGATCTTGGTAAGGTCCGCCCATGGCCACTTCAGCGAGGGCGACGCCGAGGCCGCCGTGGGAGCAATCGTGCGCGGAGCGGAACAGTCCACGATCCGCGCCTGTGACGAGCAGCTCGATGAGCCGTCGCTCGGCGTCGAGATCGACCTTCGGCGGTTGGCCACCAACGAACTCGTGGCAAACCTCCCAGTACGCCGACGCGCCCAGCTCGGCCCGTGTCTCGCCGAGGATGAAGACCACGTCGCCCGGGGTGCGCGCGTGACTGGGAACCGCCCGCGAGGCATGAGGGATCACCCCAATCATCCCGATGACGGGAGTGGGATCGACGGCGCCCGTAGGGCTTTCATTGTAGAACGAAACGTTCCCGCCCGTCACGGGCGTCGCGAGCGCGCCGCACGCATCCGCGATGCCGCGCGCCGCCTCCCGAAACTGGAAAAAGACCTCAGGACGCTCCGGGCTGCCGAAGTTCAGGCAGTTGGTCATCCCGATCGGTTGCGCGCCGGTGCACGCGACATTGCGTGCCGATTCGGCCACGGCAGCCTTGCCGCCCTCGTAGGGATCGAGCCGCAGGTAACGACTGTTGCAATCGGTCTTGACCGCAATCCCGAACTCTTCATGCCGGACGCGAATCAGACCGGCATCGCCCCCGGGGGCAATCACGGTGCTTGCCTGAACGGTGGAGTCGTATTGCTCGAACACCCAGCGCTTGCTGGCGATGGATGGAGAATCCAACAGCGTAAGCAGGGCGTCTGACGGCGTGTAACTGCGTGCGGCGTGCGGCGCAGACTTCCGAAGCTCTGCGAGCCTGGGATCTTCCTTGGCTTCCGGATAGTAGACGGGGCAGTCGTCGACGAGTTGCCGGCCCGGGATCTCGACCACGACCTTGCCTTGCCACAGGCAGCGGTACATCCCGTCATCCGTGACCGTGCCGATGGGCGTCGCGTCGAGCTCCCACTTGGCCGCGATGACCTGGACCTCCTTCACCCGGTCGGCCTTGGCGACGACGAGCATCCGCTCCTGGGACTCGGACAGCAGAATCTCGTACGGCGTCATGTCCGATTCACGGGTCGGGACCTTCGAGAGGTCGATCTCGACGCCCACGCCACCGCGTGCGGCCATTTCCGCCGACGAAGACGTCAACCCGGCCGCGCCCATGTCCTGAATCGCGACGATGTGTCCGGACGCGATCAGCTCGAGACTCGCCTCGAGCAGCAGCTTCTCGGTGAACGGATCTCCCACCTGGACCTGCGGGCGGCGCTGCTCGCTCTCGTGCGTCAGCTCCTCGGAGGCAAACGACGCCCCGTGGATGCCGTCGCGCCCGGTGCGCGAGCCCACCGCGAGCAGCACGTTGCCGACGCCGCGTGCCGCGGCCTTGATGAGATCCTTCTCCTTGAGCACGCCCACACACATCGCATTTACCAGTGGATTACCCGAATAGGCCGGCGCGAAGTCGACTTCGCCGCCCAGCGTTGGCACGCCGACGCAATTCCCGTAGTCGCCGATGCCGCGCACCACGCCCGCGAACAGATAGCGATTGCGTGCCTCGTCGAGCGGCCCGAACCGCAGGCTGTTGAGCAGCGCGACGGGTCGCGCGCCCATCGTGAAGACGTCGCGCAGAATGCCACCCGCGCCCGTTGCGGCGCCCTGATACGGCTCGACCGCCGAGGGATGGTTGTGTGATTCGATCTTGAAGGCGACGGCCCAGCCGCCGGGCAGGCGCAGGACGCCGGCATTCTCCCCGGGGCCCTGAACCACGTGCGCGCCGGTGGTCGGAAAGGTCTTCAGGATCGCTCGGGAGTGTTTATACGAGCAGTGCTCGCTCCACAGCGCGGAGAAGATGCCCAGCTCGGGGAACGTGGGCGTGCGGCCGAGCAGGCCCAAGATGCGTTCGTATTCTTCGGTTGTGAGGTTGTGCTCCCGGACCAGCTCGGGCGTGATCTGCGGATCGGTCACGATCTGGTCACGCCCTTTGCGACGGCGCGGAATATCCGTCCCAGAATGTTCGGTTGGATCCGTCGCTTGAGGATCTCTTCCACTTCTCCGGCGTCGCACCAGATGCCGTGACAGTTGGTGCACTGGTCGATCTGGATCCCATCCCAATCGCCGGAGAACAGATCGTACCCGCATTTGGGGCACTTCATGTAATGCGTCTTCCGCTCGAGCTCCACGGCGCTCTTCCGCGCCGCCTCTCGCTGCTGCCGCAGCAGCTCGGCGTCGCGCCGCGCGAAATACTCGTCTTCGTTCTTGCTGGGCTTGTCGGTCATGAACCGGCCGGAGTCGAGGATGGTGGGCGTGGGGGTGCTGGCGGCGGCGTCAGCTGCAGATTCTCACCACCGGGATTTGCGAACGGCACTTTCCCGGGCGGCGACGAGGATTCGCCCGAGTAGCGGTGCCCGTCCCAGCGGACAATCGCATCCACCACGCGGCCGTTTTGGAGCGTGACGACATCCATCGTGCCGCACGTGTATTCACAGCCGTTCTGGAAGAACAGGTAGGTGTACTCACCCACCCGGCGCACCGCGGCGGGTGCGGCCCACAACTCGTAGACCTCGCGCTCGCTCATGCCGGGGTTCACCGTCCCGGTGTCCTCGGAGATGTAGGGAACGTCGCGCGTCAGCGGCCCACCCTGCGGCGACGCCGGCGGCCGGGGGCGCTGCGAGCCAGTCCGCTCTTGTTCCTGGACGATGCGCACCCCAGCCGTGTCGGTCGCGGGGCGCGCCGGCGCGGGTGGGGCGGTGGCCGTCGAGCGGCCCCGCAATTTGTCCCACGCGAGCTTCAGCTTCGCCTTTGCGGCATCGACCTGCTCACACCCTAAGGTGGCGACCGTCAACAGCGCGCATATCGCCAGCGTGCTGCGTCGCATTGCGAGCCTCCAGAGAGAGGAAGAACCGGGCGCCGTCCTGCCCACCTAAAACCTGCGCGTTGCGGCGCTCCGGATGCGGCATGATCCCCACCACGTTCCGCCCGGCGCTACAGACGCCGGCTATAGCCTGGATCGAACCGTTTGGATTCTCTGTGATGTACCGCAAAACCACCTGCCCGGTGGCCTCGAGCTCCGCGGCGGTCGGCGCGTCCGCCACGTAGCGGCCGTCCCCATGGGCGATCGGCAGCCACAGCTCCTCCCCGCGCTCGTATGCGCGCGTGAACGGCGTGTCCGTCGCCTCGACGCGCACGTGCACGGGGCGCGACAGAAACTTGAGCCGCGCGTTGCGCATGAGCGCCCCCGGCAACAGGCCGGCCTCGCACAGAATCTGAAAGCCGTTGCAGATGCCGAGCACCGCGCCTCCCGCCCGCGCGTGCGCCGTCACGGCGCGCATCACGGGGGAGAAGCGCGCGATCGCGCCGGAGCGCAGATAATCGCCGTAGCTGAACCCGCCCGGCAGAATGACGGCGTCCGCCTGCTGCAGGTCGGTGTCGCGGTGCCAGACGTAGTACGCCTCCGACCCGGCAGCGCGCGCGGCGTCGAGCGTGTCGGCGTCGCAATTGGAGCCGGGGAAGACGACTACTGCGACACGCTGCATTCGTAATCCTCGGTGACCGGATTGGCGAGCAGCCGCTCACACATCGTGCGCGCCTTGGCCGCCGCTTCCTCCCGCGTGGCCGCTTGTACCTGGAGCACGAGGTGCTTGCCCGCCCGCACGCTCCCGACGTCGTCGAATCCGAGCGCCTGCAGCGCGTGCTGCACCGCTCGTCCCTGGGGATCGAGCAGCGACGCCCGGGGCATCACTCGGATCTCGACGGTATAGGCACTCATGCCGCTCCTGGTCCTCCTCCCCCGCGGCCGCCGCGGGAGCCGCGGCGGTTCTGATCGATTTCATCGATGACGATGGGGCCGGCGATTTCCGCCTCCTCATCCTCGCCGGGCCCCTTGAAGAAGCCGAGCAACACGGCCCGGACCACGCCGTAGGTCATGTAGCCAATCCCCAGCGGGAACAGGAAGACGTCGTGCTTCCAGATTCCGAATACCAGGATAACAACAATGAAGGCGAGCCCCAATAGCCCGCGGAGGGTCCGGAAGCCCGCGCGCGGCAGCGTCGCGTAATGCACGTTGCTGACCATCAGGATCGTGAGGGCGATCATCAGAAAGGTCAGCAACAGATGCCAGGGCAGGGTCTGCAGGGACGCGAACAACGGGGTCTGGGCAAACGCGTAGTACGTTGCGAGCGTCATCCCGGCAGCCGGGGACGGCAGGCCGATGAAGTAACTCTTGGCGCGGCCCGCCTGCGTGACGTTGAAACGCGCGAGTCTGATCGCGGCGGCCATGACGTAGAAGTAGCAGAAGATCCAGGCGGCGGGCCCACCTTCGGCGAACTCGACCTGATACATAAGGAAAGCGGGCGCGACGCCGAAGCTCACGATGTCGACCAAACTGTCCAGCTCGGCCCCGAACCGGGTCCCGGTGCCCGAGATCCGCGCCACGCGGCCGTCGAGCGTATCGAGGATCCCGGCGAACACGATGAACCAGCCGGCGCGATAGAAGTCCCCGCGTGTCGCCAGCACCATCGACCACATTCCGAAGAACAGATTGAAGAGCGTAAACAGGCTGGGCACGATGATGACGACGCGCCGGAGGGGGATGGGCGGTGGTCTCACGGGTACTCCGCCAGCACCGTCCCGCCCACCCGCACCACGTCGCCGGGTTTGACCTTGATCGTGGGGCGGGCGGAGAGGGGCAGGAAGATGTCCGTTCGCGAGCCGAAGCGAATCAAGCCAAGCCGCGCGCTCTGGCTGACCCGGTCGCCCGGCTTGGCATCCGTGACGATGCGCCGGGCAATCAGTCCTGCGATCTGCCGCACGAGCACCGGCCCCCGCGGGCCGCGGATGCCGATCGAGGACTGCTCGTTGTCGAGACTCGCCTTTTCCTCGGCGGCGTGCAGGAACTTGCCTTCGTTGTAGTGCACCAGCTCGACCGTGCCGCTCACCGGATACCGGTTCACGTGCACGTCAAACACCGAAAGAAAGATCGAGATTCGGATCGCCCGTTCCTTCAGAAACATGGGCTCCTCGATCTCCGTGACGTGCACGACGTGACCTTCCGCGGCCGCCAACACGTACTGATCGCCGCGCGGCCCAGGGCGAATCGGATCGCGGAAAAACGCGACCACCCAGATCGCGAGCACGCCCAAGACCGATGGGACTATCCACCAGACACCTCCCCAGCGGTTGGCCAGATACGCCGCTGCCGCCACGAGCAGCCAGGCAATTCCGATGAACGGCCAGCCCTCGGGCGCAATCCTCACTCCAGCTCTTTTCCCGTGATCCGGCGATAGGCGTCGCGATAACGCGCACTCGTCGCCTCGACCACGTCGTCGGGCAGGGGAGGGGGAGGCGCTTCGCCGTTCCA